>NZ_CATKPX010000056.1:0-355603 GCF_949767755.1 Pseudomonas sp. IT-P4
CCGCAAGAAAGCCACGGCTGCTGGATTTCTATGCAATCGCTCGATGCGTGGCTATCATGCGGGCCTCATTGTGAGGCGAGACCTGCATGCTGACGTTGTTAAAGCTTCTTAAAGATGGCCGATTCCATTCGGGTCAAGCATTGGGTGCCGCCCTGGGCGTCAGTCGTAGTGCTGTGTGGAAGCAGCTTCAGCATTTGGAAGCTGAGCTGGGTCTGTCTATTCATAAGGTTCGTGGGCGCGGCTATCAACTGTCCGCGCCATTGGCGCTGCTCGATCCTGCCGAGATTAGCGCTCAGGCGCACTCCTGCGCCTGGCCCGTCCAGGTTTACGACTCAATCGACTCCACTAATGCCGAAGCACTGCGCGCTATCGAGCGTGGGCAAGCGGCACCCTTTGTGGTGCTTTCGGAGCGGCAGACAGCCGGACGCGGGCGACGTGGTCGCAAGTGGGTCAGTCCATTCGCAGAAAACGTCTATTACAGCCTGGTGCTACGCATTGATGGTGGGATGCGCCAGCTGGAGGGCTTGAGTCTTGTCGTTGGGCTCGCTGTCTTGCAGGCGTTGCGCGAGCTCGGTATTGCATCCGCTGGATTGAAGTGGCCTAACGATGTCCTTGTAGGCCAGAAAAAGATCGCGGGAATACTGCTCGAGTTGGTTGGTGATCCTGCTGATGTGTGCCACGTGGTCCTGGGGGTGGGGATCAATGTGAACATGCAGTCCGCTGATGAGGTGGACCAGCAATGGACATCCCTGCGGCTCGAGTCAGGCAAATTTTTTGACCGCAACCAATTGGTTGCGGTGCTGGGGGAGATGCTGCAGCGATACCTGGCTCGTCACCAGGCGGGTGGTTTTTTGGCCATCCAGTCGGAGTGGGAGCAAAATCATCTATGGCAGGGGCGAAGCGTGTCCTTGATTGCCGGCGTCAATCAAATTGATGGTGAAGTACTTGGTATTGATGGCCAGGGCGCTTTGCGCCTGAAGGTGGATGGTGTGGAGAAAGTCTTCAGTGGTGGTGAGTTGAGCCTGAGGTTGCGTGATGATTCTTGAGCTCGATTGTGGGAATAGTTTCATCAAGTGGCGTGTGCTTGCCGCTAATGCCGGGCAGGTGCTCGGTGAAGGGGTCGTCGATTCCAATCTTGGATTGCTGGAGGGTTTGGGGGCGATCAAAGGGCTTGCCCTCACGTTTTGCCGGTTGGTGAGCGTCAGGACCGCGGAGGAAACCGCTGCGTTGACGTCATTGCTCGGCGATACCTTTGATGTGCCGGTTGTATGCGCAACGCCTGCTCGCGAAATGTCAGGCGTGCGCAATGGCTATGAAGAGTTTGAGCGGTTGGGGCTGGATCGCTGGCTCGCAATGCTCGGAGGCTTTCATCTGGCCTCGGGTGCGTGTCTGGTGCTCGATTTCGGTACGGCCGTGACCGCTGACTTTATCGCGGCGGATGGAGAGCACCTGGGTGGTTTCATCTGTCCAGGGATGCCGTTGATGCGCAACCAGTTGCGCACCCACACCCGCAAAATTCGTTATGGGGATCTGGCGGCCGAGCAGGCTCAGGAAAGTCTTGTTCCTGGTCGCGCGACTGTCGAGGCTGTAGAGCGTGGTTGTCTGTTGATGTTGCGCGGCTTCGTGCTGACCCAGCTCGAGTTGGCGCGCAGTTACTGGGGTGAGGACTTTGTCGTGTTCCTCACCGGGGGGGATGCGAGCCTGGTTGCTGAGGTCGTGCCTCAGGCCAGGGTTGTTCCGGACTTGGTGTTTGTCGGATTGGCCATGGCCTGTCCCTTGTCCTGAGGTTTTTATGCGTTGGTTGTTTCTACTGCTGCTTGTCCTCAATGGCTTCTACTACATCTGGCATCAACAAGAGGCTCCTTTGCGCGCGAAGGATGTCACGCCTTTGAGTCTGTATCGCGGATCTCAACAAGATATTCGCTTGTTGAGCGAAGCAAGTGACGTATCCAAGGATAAGGGAAAAGCTGCCTCGGCAGACAATGGCTGCCTTTATCTGGGCGGCTATACGCGCCAGGAGGCCGCACAGGCGGTTGAGCGTCGTTTGAGCGGGATGGAGGTCAAGTTTCAGTCCCTGCCGAAAGCTGCGGCTGAAGGAGCGGCGTATTGGGTGCGTATCGCACCGGAAAGCCGGCGTTGGCTGGACGATTTGCAGCTGCAAAACCTTTCTAAAGAATTCAATGAGTTAAAACATAAAATAATGCCGTGCGAGGGGGTTGCACCCACCGAATAGTTTGCATAGAATGGCGCCCGCTCCACAGCGAACACCGGAAACGGTAAGCGGTGTGAAGCGAGGTCAACGCAGCTAAGCTCAGGTTTTTAATGAGAAAAATGCTTGACAGAAGGCTGGCATGATGTAGAATGCCGGCTCGCTTAGGAGGGGTTCCCGAGCGGCCAAAGGGATCAGACTGTAAATCTGACGTCTACGACTTCGAAGGTTCGAATCCTTCCCCCTCCACCATTTTTAGCGAGAGCTGTAAGCCTCGCGGGTATAGTTTAGTGGTAGAACCTCAGCCTTCCAAGCTGATGATGCGGGTTCGATTCCCGCTACCCGCTCCAAGTTTACGGGTTTTGCACAGTGTTACGCTCTTGTAGCTCAGTTGGTAGAGCACACCCTTGGTAAGGGTGAGGTCAGCGGTTCAAATCCGCTCAAGAGCTCCATATAACAAGGCAGATATGAAAATATCTGCCTTTGTTTTAGGTGGTAGTGGTTGCGCCTGATTGTGTTTCTGAGGGTTGCCGGTGTCATGGATGTCGGTGTTGCAGCCAGGATTGCCTCGTAAGTGTTGTAAAGTCTTTTTCGGGTCGGCATAATGGTCGGCCTGATTTTGTTTTAGGTCAGTAGCTCAATTGGCAGAGCGACGGTCTCCAAAACCGTAGGTTGGGGGTTCGATTCCCTCCTGACCTGCCAGATTCACTCGGTGTGTCTGGCTTTCTTTTCACAGGATCTTCATAGATGACTCCTAAAGCTGAAGCTCAAGGCTCTCGTTTCGACCTCCTCAAGTGGCTTGTAGTAGTCGCTCTGGTGGTTGTTGGCGTTGTTGGCAATCAGTACTTTTCTGCTTCGCCGATCCTGTACCGCGTACTCGCATTGCTTGCTATTGCTGCCGTAGCTGCCTTTGTAGGCCTGCAGACAGTCAAGGGCAAGTCTTTCTTTGTACTGGTTAAGGAAGCGCGCACCGAAATTCGTAAAGTCGTTTGGCCAACTCGCCAAGAAACCACGCAGACCACGTTGATCGTTGTGGCTGTTGTCCTGGTTATGGCGTTGCTGTTGTGGGGGCTTGATTCCCTGCTCGGCTGGCTTGTTTCCTTGATCGTCGGCTAAGGGTGTCCCGTGGCTAAGCGTTGGTATGTTGTGCATGCTTACTCCGGTTACGAGAAGCATGTAATGCGCTCGCTGATCGAGCGCGTAAAGCTGGCTGGTATGGAAGATGGCTTCGGCGAGATTCTGGTTCCCACTGAAGAAGTGGTCGAGATGCGCAATGGCCAGAAGCGCAAAAGCGAACGCAAATTCTTCCCTGGCTATGTGCTGGTGCAGATGGATATGAACGAGGGTACTTGGCACTTGGTCAAGGATACGCCTCGGGTGATGGGTTTCATTGGCGGTACTGCCGATAAGCCTGCACCAATCACCGATAAAGAAGCAGAAGCGATTCTGCGCCGCGTTGCCGATGGCAGCGACAAGCCGAAGCCGAAGACGTTGTTCGAGCCGGGCGAGTCGGTGCGTGTCAATGACGGTCCGTTCGCAGACTTTACCGGTGTTGTTGAAGAAGTTAACTACGAAAAGAGCCGGATCCAGGTCGCAGTGCTCATTTTCGGTCGCTCTACTCCGGTGGAGCTCGAGTTCAGCCAGGTCGAAAAGGTCTAGTTGAACAAAAATCCCAACCCCGCAGCCGTAGGCTGTGGGGTTTTGTCGTCACTGGGATAAACGCGCAAGTAACCGGGGAGCCTCTCGAGGCGTTCGAACCCGTAATTGGAGTGCCTCATGGCCAAGAAGATTACCGCTTACATCAAGCTGCAAGTGAAGGCCGCTCAGGCTAACCCAAGCCCACCTGTTGGTCCTGCTCTGGGTCAGCACGGCGTGAACATCATGGAATTCTGCAAGGCTTTCAACGCCCGTACTCAGGGTCTTGAGCCAGGTCTGCCGACTCCAGTGATCATCACTGTCTACAGCGACCGTAGCTTCACTTTCGAAACCAAATCCACCCCTGCTTCGGTTCTGCTGAAGAAGGCGGCCGGTCTGACCAGCGGTTCCGCTCGTCCGAACACCGTTAAGGTTGGCACCGTGACTCGTGCTCAGCTGGAAGAAATCGCGAAAACCAAAAACGCGGATCTGACTGCAGCTGATATGGAAGCAGCCGTGCGTACTATCGCCGGTTCTGCTCGTAGCATGGGCCTTAACGTGGAGGGTGTGTAATGGCTAAGCTGACCAAACGTCAAAAGGCTATCGCCGGCAAAATCGAAGCAGGCAAGGCCTACAACTTTGTAGACGCCGCTGCCCTGCTGGCTGAGCTGTCGACTGTCAAGTTCAGCGAGTCGTTCGACGTAGCTGTAAACCTGGGTGTTGACCCGCGTAAATCCGACCAGGTCGTTCGTAGCGCTACTGTGCTGCCACACGGCACTGGCAAGACCGTTCGCGTTGCTGTGTTCACCCAGGGTCCAGCTGCTGAAGCCGCTCTGGCTGCCGGCGCTGACCGCGTAGGCATGGACGACCTGGCTGCCGAAATGAAAGGCGGCGACCTGAACTATGACGTAGTGATCGCATCCCCGGATGCAATGCGCGTTGTAGGTCAGTTGGGTCAGATCCTCGGTCCACGTGGCCTGATGCCTAACCCTAAAGTCGGCACCGTAACTCCAGACGTAGCTACCGCGGTTAAGAACGCCAAGGCTGGTCAGGTTCGTTATCGCACCGACAAAAACGGCATCATCCACACTTCCGTTGGCAAGATCGGCTTCGATGCCGTCAAGCTGAAGGAAAACGTTGAAGCCCTGATCGCTGATCTGAAGCGTATCAAGCCAGCTTCCTCGAAAGGCATTTACGTCAAGCGCGTTACCCTGAGCACCACTATGGGCCCAGGTCTGGTCATCGACCAAAGCTCGCTCGACGCGTAAGACACAAATTGGCGCAAGCGATTGCGCCAATTGAAAAATTGGGGTCCCTGCCTGGCGGGGGCTATCCAAGACCGTAGGCGACGCAAGTCTTAAACCACAAGCCTACGCAGATGGTGCTCCCGGTTCCTTACCGAATCAGACACCAAAACGACATCCGGTTTCGACCAGATGAAACGGTAACAAGCAGGAGTTAAACCCGTGGCAATTAAACTCGAAGACAAGAAGGCCATCGTCGCTGAAGTCAACGAGGCTGCCAAAGTCGCTCTGTCCGCTGTCGTGGCTGATGCCCGTGGCGTAACAGTAGGCGCGATGACCGGACTCCGTAAAGAGGCTCGTGAAGCTGGCGTTTACGTACGTGTTGTACGTAACACCCTGCTCAAGCGCGCTGTTGCTGACACTGAATTCAGTGTCCTCAACGACGTGTTCACTGGCCCTACCCTGATTGCGTTCTCCAAGGAACATCCAGGCGCTGCTGCCCGGATCTTCAAGGAATTCGCAAAGGGTCAGGACAAGTTCGAGATCAAGGCAGCTGCGTTCGAGGGCAAGTTCCTCGCAGCTAACCAAATCGACGTACTGGCAACTCTGCCGACCCGTGACGAAGCAATTTCTCAGCTGATGAGCGTGATTCAAGGCGCTACCAGCAAGTTGGCTCGTACTCTGGCGGCAATTCGCGACCAGAAAGAAGCTGCTGCAGCCTAAGGCTCGTCAACTTCTCGCGTTTTTTGTTTTTTTCGATGGTCGCGTAGGCCGTCCCCAATATCAGGAATTAGATTCATGTCTATCTCTCAGAACGATATCCTTGAAGCAGTTGGCAACATGTCCGTAATGGAAGTTGTTGAGCTGATCAAAGCTTTCGAAGAAAAATTCGGTGTTACCGCTGCTGCTGCATCGGCTGGTCCAGCTGTTGCTGCTGCCGTTGCTGAAGAGCAAACCGAATTCAACGTCATGCTGACCGAAGCTGGCGAGAAGAAAGTTAACGTGATCAAGGCTGTACGTGAACTGACCGGCCTGGGCTTGAAAGAAGCCAAGGCTGTAGTTGACGGCGCACCTGCCATGGTTCTGGAAGCTGTTGCCAAAGACGCAGCTGACAAAGCCAAAGCAGCTCTGGAAGAAGCAGGCGCTAAAGTCGAGCTGAAGTAAGCATCGACTTTGCTCCTCCAGCCCGAGCGTTAAGCGACAGGCTGATGGCTGGTGGCTCTTGCCACCGGCCTTTTTCCGTTATTGGCAGCCGACTGGGTCGGTGCCGATAACGTGCTGTAACCACCCGATGCGGTGGCGCAAACCATGGGGTTTGCACGATTTTCTGGCTGCTCCCGTCGGGAGGGGCCAAACAAGCAGGTGACCAAGCTGGGGAACGCTGATGGCTTACTCATATACTGAGAAAAAACGTATCCGCAAGGACTTTAGCAAGTTGCCGGACGTCATGGATGTGCCGTACCTCCTGGCCATCCAGCTGGATTCGTATCGTGAATTCTTGCAAGCGGGAGCGACTAAAGATCAGTTCCGCGACGTGGGCCTGCATGCGGCCTTCAAATCCGTTTTCCCGATCATCAGCTACTCCGGCAATGCTGCGCTGGAGTACGTCGGTTATCGCCTGGGCGAACCGGCATTTGATGTCAAAGAATGCGTATTGCGCGGTGTAACTTACGCCGTACCTTTGCGGGTAAAAGTGCGCCTGATCATTTTCGACAAAGAGTCGTCGAACAAAGCGATCAAGGACATCAAAGAGCAAGAAGTCTACATGGGTGAAATCCCCCTGATGACTGAAAACGGTACCTTCGTAATCAACGGTACCGAGCGTGTAATCGTTTCCCAGCTGCACCGTTCCCCGGGCGTGTTCTTCGACCACGACCGTGGCAAGACGCACAGCTCCGGTAAACTGCTGTACTCCGCGCGCATCATTCCTTACCGCGGTTCGTGGCTGGACTTCGAGTTCGACCCGAAAGACTGCGTATTCGTGCGTATCGACCGTCGTCGCAAGCTGCCTGCATCGGTACTGCTGCGCGCGCTGGGCTATACCACTGAAGAAGTGCTGGACGCGTTCTATACCACCAACGTATTCCATGTGAAGGGCGAGACCCTGAGCCTGGAGCTGGTGCCTCAGCGCCTGCGCGGTGAAATCGCTGTCCTCGATATTCAGGATGACAAGGGCAAGGTTATTGTCGAGCAGGGTCGTCGTATCACCGCTCGCCACATCAACCAGCTGGAAAAAGCCGGGATCAAAGAGCTGGATGTGCCTCTGGACTACGTCCTGGGTCGTACAACCGCCAAGGTCATCGTGCACCCGGCAACCGGCGAAATCCTGGCAGAGTGCAACACCGAGCTGAACACCGAGATCCTGGCCAAAATCGCCAAGGCTCAGGTTGTTCGCATCGAAACTCTGTACACCAACGATATCGACTGCGGTCCGTTCGTCTCCGACACCCTGAAGATCGACTCCACCAGCAACCAACTGGAAGCGCTGGTCGAGATCTATCGCATGATGCGTCCTGGCGAGCCGCCAACCAAAGACGCTGCCGAGACCCTGTTCAACAACCTGTTCTTCAGCCCTGAGCGCTATGACCTGTCTGCGGTCGGCCGGATGAAGTTCAACCGTCGTATCGGTCGTACCGAGATCGAAGGTTCGGGCGTGCTGTGCAAGGAAGATATCGTCGCGGTACTGAAGACCCTGGTCGACATCCGTAACGGTAAAGGCATCGTCGATGACATCGACCACCTGGGTAACCGTCGTGTTCGCTGCGTAGGCGAAATGGCCGAGAACCAGTTCCGCGTTGGCCTGGTACGTGTTGAGCGTGCGGTCAAAGAGCGTCTGTCGATGGCTGAAAGCGAAGGCCTGATGCCGCAAGACCTGATCAACGCCAAGCCAGTGGCCGCGGCGGTGAAAGAGTTCTTCGGTTCCAGCCAGCTGTCCCAGTTCATGGACCAGAACAACCCGCTGTCCGAGATCACCCACAAGCGTCGTGTTTCCGCACTCGGCCCTGGCGGTCTGACTCGTGAGCGCGCCGGCTTCGAAGTTCGTGACGTACACCCGACTCACTACGGTCGTGTATGCCCGATTGAAACGCCGGAAGGTCCGAACATCGGTCTGATCAACTCCCTGGCCGCTTATGCGCGCACCAACCAGTACGGCTTCCTGGAAAGCCCGTACCGCGTGGTGAAAGACGCTTTGGTCACCGACGAGATCGTGTTCCTGTCCGCCATCGAAGAAGCCGATCACGTGATCGCTCAGGCCTCGGCCACGATGAACGACAAGAAAGTCCTGATCGACGAACTGGTAGCTGTTCGTCACTTGAACGAATTCACCGTCAAGGCGCCGGAAGACGTCACCTTGATGGACGTATCGCCGAAGCAGGTAGTTTCGGTTGCTGCGTCGCTGATTCCGTTCCTCGAGCACGACGACGCCAACCGTGCGTTGATGGGTTCGAACATGCAGCGTCAAGCTGTACCAACCCTGCGCGCTGACAAGCCGCTGGTAGGTACCGGCATGGAGCGAAACGTAGCCCGTGACTCCGGCGTTTGCGTCGTGGCTCGTCGTGGCGGCGTGATCGACTCCGTCGACGCCAGCCGTATCGTGGTTCGTGTTGCCGATGACGAAGTTGAAACCGGTGAAGCCGGTGTCGACATCTACAACCTGACCAAGTACACCCGCTCCAACCAGAACACCTGCATCAACCAGCGTCCGCTGGTGCGTAAGGGTGATCGGGTTCAGCGTAGCGACATCATGGCCGACGGCCCGTCCACCGATATGGGTGAACTGGCACTGGGTCAGAACATGCGCATCGCGTTCATGGCATGGAACGGCTTCAACTTCGAAGACTCCATCTGCCTGTCCGAGCGTGTTGTTCAGGAAGACCGCTTCACCACGATCCACATCCAGGAACTGACCTGTGTGGCTCGTGACACCAAGCTTGGCCCAGAGGAAATCACTGCCGACATCCCGAACGTGGGTGAAGCGGCTCTGAACAAGCTGGACGAAGCCGGTATCGTTTACGTAGGTGCCGAAGTTGGCGCAGGCGACATCCTGGTCGGTAAGGTCACTCCGAAAGGCGAGACCCAGCTGACTCCGGAAGAAAAACTGCTGCGTGCGATCTTCGGTGAAAAAGCCAGCGACGTTAAAGACACTTCCCTGCGCGTACCTACCGGTACCAAGGGTACTGTCATCGACGTACAGGTCTTCACCCGCGACGGCGTTGAGCGTGATGCTCGTGCCCTGTCGATCGAGAAGTCCCAGCTGGACGAGATCCGCAAGGACCTCAACGAAGAGTTCCGTATCGTTGAAGGTGCTACTTTCGAACGTCTGCGTTCCGCTCTGGTCGGCCACAAAGCCGAAGGCGGCGCCGGTCTGAAGAAAGGCCAGGACATCACCGACGAAGTTCTCGACGGTCTTGAGCACGGCCAGTGGTTCAAGCTGCGCATGGCTGAAGATGCTCTGAACGAGCAGCTCGAGAAGGCTCAGGCCTACATCGTTGATCGTCGCCGTCTGCTGGACGACAAGTTCGAAGACAAGAAGCGCAAACTGCAGCAGGGCGATGACCTGGCTCCAGGCGTGCTGAAAATCGTCAAGGTTTACCTGGCAATCCGTCGTCGCATCCAGCCGGGCGACAAGATGGCCGGTCGTCACGGTAACAAGGGTGTGGTCTCCGTGATCATGCCGGTTGAAGACATGCCGCACGATGCCAATGGCACCCCGGTCGACGTCGTCCTCAACCCGTTGGGCGTACCTTCGCGTATGAACGTCGGTCAGATCCTTGAAACCCACCTGGGCCTCGCGGCCAAAGGTCTGGGCGAGAAGATCAACCGCATGATTGAAGAGCAGCGCAAGGTTGCCGAGCTGCGCAAGTTCCTGCACGAGATCTATAACGAGATCGGCGGTCGTCAGGAAAGCCTCGATGACTTCTCGGACCAGGAAATCCTGGACCTGGCTCAAAACCTGCGTGGCGGCGTTCCAATGGCCACTCCAGTGTTCGACGGCGCCAAGGAAAGCGAAATCAAGGCCATGCTGAAACTGGCGGACCTGCCAGAAAGCGGCCAGATGCAGCTGACCGACGGCCGTACCGGCAACAAGTTCGAGCGCCCGGTTACCGTTGGCTACATGTACATGCTGAAGCTGAACCACTTGGTAGACGACAAGATGCACGCTCGTTCTACCGGTTCGTACAGCCTGGTTACCCAGCAGCCGCTGGGTGGTAAGGCGCAGTTCGGTGGTCAGCGTTTCGGGGAGATGGAGGTCTGGGCACTGGAAGCATACGGTGCCGCTTACACTCTGCAAGAAATGCTCACAGTGAAGTCGGACGATGTGAACGGCCGTACCAAGATGTACAAGAACATCGTGGATGGCGATCACCGTATGGAGCCGGGCATGCCCGAGTCCTTCAACGTGTTGATCAAGGAAATTCGTTCCCTCGGCATCGATATCGATCTGGAAACCGAATAACACGTGACGCGAATCGAGAGCGGGGCAGGATTGCCCGCTCTCTGCTCCGCCAGGAGGAAAGGCCTTGAAAGACCTACTGAATTTGCTGAAAAACCAGGGTCAAGTCGAAGAGTTCGACGCCATCCGTATTGGATTGGCATCGCCTGAGATGATCCGTTCGTGGTCGTTCGGTGAAGTTAAAAAGCCGGAAACCATCAACTACCGTACGTTCAAACCTGAACGTGACGGCCTGTTCTGCGCCAAGATCTTTGGCCCGGTAAAGGATTACGAGTGCCTGTGCGGTAAGTACAAGCGCTTGAAGCACCGTGGTGTGATCTGCGAGAAGTGCGGCGTTGAAGTCGCGCTGGCAAAAGTTCGCCGTGAGCGCATGGCGCACATCGAACTGGCCTCGCCAGTTGCCCACATCTGGTTCCTGAAATCGCTGCCGTCCCGTATCGGCTTGCTGATGGACATGACCCTGCGTGATATCGAGCGCGTTCTCTACTTTGAGAGCTACGTCGTTATCGATCCAGGCATGACCACCCTTGAAAAAGGTCAACTGCTCAACGACGAGCAGTACTTCGAAGCGCTGGAAGAGTTCGGCGACGATTTCGATGCTCGCATGGGTGCCGAAGCTGTCCGCGAACTGCTGCACGCTATCGACCTGGAGCACGAGATTGGCCGCCTGCGTGAAGAAATTCCGCAAACCAACTCCGAAACCAAGATAAAGAAGCTGTCCAAGCGTCTGAAGTTGATGGAAGCCTTCCAGGGTTCCGGCAACCTGCCAGAGTGGATGGTGCTGACCGTTCTGCCGGTTCTGCCGCCAGATCTGCGTCCACTGGTCCCGCTTGATGGCGGTCGCTTCGCGACTTCCGACCTCAACGATCTGTATCGTCGAGTGATCAACCGTAACAACCGTTTGAAGCGCCTGCTGGATCTGTCCGCTCCGGACATCATCGTGCGCAACGAAAAGCGTATGTTGCAGGAAGCCGTCGACGCACTGCTCGACAACGGTCGTCGTGGCCGCGCTATCACAGGTTCCAACAAGCGTCCTCTGAAGTCCCTGGCTGACATGATCAAGGGTAAGCAGGGTCGTTTCCGTCAGAACTTGCTCGGTAAGCGTGTTGACTACTCCGGCCGTTCGGTAATTACCGTAGGTCCGACCTTGCGTCTGCACCAGTGCGGTCTGCCGAAGAAAATGGCTCTCGAGCTGTTCAAGCCGTTCATTTTCGGCAAGCTTGAAATGCGTGGTCTTGCTACCACCATCAAGGCTGCCAAGAAGATGGTCGAGCGCGAGCTGCCAGAGGTTTGGGACGTTCTCGCTGAAGTGATTCGCGAACACCCGGTTCTTCTCAACCGTGCACCGACCCTTCACCGTCTGGGTATCCAGGCGTTTGAACCGGTACTGATCGAAGGTAAGGCTATCCAGCTGCACCCTCTGGTCTGCGCCGCGTACAACGCCGACTTCGACGGCGACCAAATGGCCGTGCACGTACCGCTGACGCTGGAAGCCCAGCTCGAAGCGCGTGCGTTGATGATGTCGACCAACAACATTCTGTCGCCAGCCAACGGTGAGCCAATCATCGTTCCGTCGCAGGACGTTGTATTGGGTCTGTACTACATGACTCGTGAAGCGATCAACGCCAAGGGCGAAGGTCGTGTGTTCGCGGATCTGCAGGAAGTTGACCGTGTGTTCCGTGCCGGCGAAGCCGCACTGCACGCCAAGGTTAAAGTCCGGATCAACGAAACCGTCAACGACCGTGATGGCGGCAGCGTGAGCAACACCCGTATCGTCGACACCACTGTCGGCCGTGCTCTGTTGTTCCAGGTTGTGCCAAAGGGTCTGTCGTACGACGTCGTCAACCTGCCGATGAAGAAGAAGGCAATCTCCAAGCTGATCAACCAGTGCTATCGCGTGGTTGGTTTGAAAGAGACTGTGATCTTCGCTGACCAGTTGATGTACACCGGTTTTGCTTATTCGACCATTTCCGGCGTTTCCATCGGTGTTAACGACTTCGTTATCCCGGATGAAAAAGCCCGCATCATCAATGCTGCCACTGATGAAGTGAAAGAGATCGAAAGCCAGTACGCCTCCGGCCTGGTAACCCAGGGCGAGAAGTACAACAAAGTGATCGACCTTTGGTCCAAGGCGAACGACGAAGTTTCCAAGGCGATGATGGCCAACCTCTCGAAAGAGAAAGTCATCGACCGTCATGGCGTCGAAGTCGACCAGGAGTCCTTCAACTCGATGTACATGATGGCTGACTCGGGTGCGCGGGGTTCCGCAGCACAGATTCGTCAGCTGGCCGGTATGCGTGGCCTGATGGCCAAGCCGGACGGTTCCATCATTGAAACGCCGATTACTGCGAACTTCCGTGAAGGTTTGAGCGTACTTCAGTACTTCATCTCCACTCACGGTGCTCGTAAGGGTCTTGCGGATACCGCGTTGAAAACGGCTAACTCCGGTTACCTGACTCGTCGTCTGGTAGACGTTGCACAAGATCTGGTTGTAACCGAGATCGATTGCGGCACCGAACACGGTCTGCTGATGACTCCGCACATTGAAGGCGGTGACGTTGTAGAGCCGCTGGGTGAGCGCGTATTGGGTCGTGTTATCGCCCGTGACGTATTCAAGCCAGGTACCGAGGACGTCATCGTTCCTGCCGGCACCCTGGTAGACGAAAAGTGGGTCGAGTTCATCGAACTCAACAGCATCGACGAAGTGATCGTGCGTTCGCCGATCAGCTGCGAAACCCGCTTCGGTATTTGCGCCAAGTGCTACGGCCGCGATCTGGCTCGTGGTCACCAGGTGAACATCGGTGAAGCGGTCGGCGTTATCGCTGCCCAGTCCATCGGTGAGCCGGGTACCCAGCTGACGATGCGTACGTTCCACATCGGTGGTGCGGCAAGCCGGACCTCCGCAGCCGACAGCGTTCAGGTGAAGAATGGCGGTACCGTCCGTCTGCATAACCTGAAGCACGTTGAGCGAGTGGATGGTCACCTGGTTGCTGTGTCCCGTTCCGGTGAGCTGGCCATCGCTGATGACTTCGGTCGTGAGCGTGAGCGTTACAAGCTGCCGTACGGTGCCGTGATTTCGGTTAAAGAGGGTGACAAGGTCGAAGCTGGCGCCATCGTGGCCAAGTGGGATCCGCACACTCACCCGATCGTTACCGAAATGAAAGGTACCGTGACCTACGTGGGCATGGAAGAAGGCATCACGATCAAGCGTCAGACTGACGAATTGACCGGTATGACCAACATTGAAGTAC
Source organism: Pseudomonas sp. IT-P4 (assembly GCF_949767755.1). Taxonomy (NCBI): domain Bacteria; kingdom Pseudomonadati; phylum Pseudomonadota; class Gammaproteobacteria; order Pseudomonadales; family Pseudomonadaceae; genus Pseudomonas; species Pseudomonas sp. IT-P4. The sequence goes on from NZ_CATKPX010000056.1 coordinate 13,795, forward strand.
TCGACGCCAAAGATCGTCCAGCTGCCGGTAAGGACATCCGTCCTGCCGTGAAGATGGTCGACGACAACGGCAAGGATCTGTTGCTGCCAGGCACTGACGTTATCGCTCAGTACTTCCTGCCGGCCAACGCCCTGGTCGGTGTAGCGGATGGTGCGAAGATCGCGATCGGTGATGTTATCGCTCGTATCCCGCAAGAGACTTCGAAAACTCGCGACATCACCGGTGGTCTGCCGCGTGTTGCCGACTTGTTCGAAGCCCGTCGTCCGAAAGAAGCGTCGATTCTGGCTGAAGTCAGCGGCACCATCGCGTTCGGTAAAGAGACCAAAGGCAAACGCCGTCTGGTTATCACCCCGAACGACGGTACCGATCCGTACGAAGAGCTGATTCCGAAGTGGCGTCACCTGAACGTGTTCGAAGGCGAACAGGTAAACCGCGGCGAAGTTATCTCCGACGGTCCGAGCGATCCACACGACATCCTGCGTCTGCTGGGTGTGAGTGCGCTGGCCAAGTACATCGTCAACGAGATCCAGGACGTTTACCGTCTGCAAGGCGTGAAGATCAACGACAAGCACATCGAGACCATCCTGCGTCAGATGCTGCGTAAAGTTGAGATCGCTGAATCCGGCGATTCCAGTTTCATCAAGGGCGACCAGATGGAATTGACTCACGTACTGGTAGAGAACGAGCGTCTGAGCGGCGAAGACAAGTTTGTCTCCAAGTTCACTCGCGTTCTGCTGGGTATCACCAAGGCGTCGTTGTCCACCGAATCGTTCATCTCGGCGGCTTCCTTCCAGGAAACCACTCGCGTACTGACCGAAGCGGCGGTAACCGGCAAGCGCGATTACCTGCGCGGCCTGAAAGAAAACGTGGTCGTGGGTCGTCTGATCCCGGCTGGTACCGGCCTGGCTTATCACAGCGAGCGTAAGCGCCGCCGTGATGCAGACAAGCCGTTGCGCGTAAGCGCCAGTGAAGTGGAAGCTGCACTGACCGAAGCGCTGAACTCGAGCGGTAACTGAGTTCTGCGGTAAATGAGTGTGAGGCCCTGGTCACTCCGTTCATCGAATCGAGACAATTTGTCGAGATTGGATGAGCGGGGAGGGCGGGGCCTTGCCTTGACTGGGGACAAGATCCTCTTTAGACTCTTGTACCCCTAAATTTGGCGGGAACTCGTTCCTGCCATTTTGCTTTTCTTGCAAGACAATAGCGTCGCAAGACAACAGTGGAGCTAGTAGATGGCAACTATCAACCAGCTGGTACGTCAGCCGCGTAAGCGTATCGTCGAGAAATCCGACGTGCCTGCGCTGCAGAACTGCCCGCAACGCCGTGGCGTGTGCACCCGTGTGTACACCACCACGCCGAAAAAACCTAACTCGGCACTGCGTAAAGTATGCCGTGTGCGCCTGACCAACGGTTTCGAGGTTTCCTCGTACATCGGCGGTGAAGGCCACAACCTGCAAGAGCACAGCGTGGTACTGATCCGCGGCGGTCGTGTAAAAGACTTGCCAGGTGTTCGTTACCACACCGTTCGCGGTTCGTTGGATACTTCCGGTGTTAAAGGTCGTAACCAGGGTCGTTCGAAGTACGGTACCAAGCGTCCGAAGTAATCGGCCGTTTTGCAGTTTTTCATTTTATTGAGTCGATAAGAGTAAGGTCGGGCACGCATCCATAGGAGCTGTCCCGGGCTAACCTGAAGACCGTTTGAGGGCTTATCAATGCCAAGACGTCGCGTAGCAGCCAAGCGTGAGATTCTGGACGATCCGAAATACGGAAGCCAAATCCTCGCCAAATTCATGAACCACGTAATGGAAAGCGGCAAGAAAGCCGTTGCCGAGCGTATCGTTTATGGTGCCCTGGATACCGTGAAGGCTCGTAAGGCCGGCACCGATCCCCTGGAACTCTTCGAAAAAGCACTCGACGCCATCGCTCCGCTGGTCGAAGTGAAGTCGCGCCGCGTTGGTGGTGCTACTTACCAGGTTCCGGTCGAGGTTCGTCCTTCCCGTCGTAACGCTCTGGCAATGCGCTGGTTGGTAGACTACGCCCGCAAGCGCGGCGAGAAGTCTATGGCTCTGCGTTTGGCTGGCGAACTGTTGGACGCTGCCGAAGGTAAAGGTGCTGCAGTTAAGAAGCGTGAAGACGTTCACCGTATGGCTGAAGCCAACAAGGCTTTCTCGCACTACCGCTTCTAATTTTAGCGTCACTAATTTTGCGAGGGCTTTATGGCTCGTACAACACCGATTAATCGCTACCGTAACATTGGTATCGTTGCACACGTGGATGCTGGTAAAACCACCACCACTGAGCGCGTCCTTTTTTACACTGGCAAAAGTCACAAAATGGGCGAGGTGCATGACGGCGCCGCGACCACAGACTGGATGGTTCAGGAGCAGGAGCGTGGTATTACCATTACTTCTGCTGCCATTACCGCCTTCTGGCAGGGTTCCGCCAAGCAGCACAAAGACCAGTACCGTTTCAACGTCATCGATACCCCGGGCCACGTAGACTTCACTATTGAAGTTGAGCGTTCCCTGCGTGTACTCGACGGCGCGGTCGTTGTGTTCTGCGGTACTTCCGGCGTTGAGCCTCAGTCCGAAACCGTATGGCGTCAAGCCAACAAGTACGGTGTTCCACGTATCGTTTACGTGAACAAGATGGACCGTGCCGGTGCGAACTTCCTGCGCGTGATCGCTCAGATCAAGCAGCGTCTGGGTCACACTCCGGTGCCTATCCAGCTGGCTATCGGTTCCGAAGACAACTTCCAGGGTCAGATCGATCTGATGACCATGGAAGCCGTTTACTGGAACGATGCCGACAAGGGTATGACCCCTCGTCGTGAAGCCATCCCTGCTGAACTGCAGGAACTGGCTGAAGAGTGGCGCAACAACATGGTTGAGGCTGCGGCCGAAGCCAGCGAAGAGCTGATGAACAAGTACCTTGAAGGTGAAGAACTCACCATCGAGGAAATCAAGGGTGCTCTGCGTCAGCGTACTATCGCTGGTGAGATCGTTCTGGCTGTTTGCGGTTCTTCCTTCAAGAACAAGGGTGTTCCCCTGGTTCTCGACGCCGTTATCGACTACCTGCCGGCTCCAACCGACATTCCTGCCATCAAGGGTACTGACCCGGATGACGAGGAAAAGCAGATGGAGCGTCATGCAGACGACAACGAGCCGTTCTCGGCTCTGGCGTTCAAGATCGCTACCGACCCATTCGTGGGTACCTTGACTTTCGTCCGTGTTTACTCGGGCGTGTTGGCCTCCGGCGACGGCGTGATCAACTCGGTCAAAGGCAAGAAAGAGCGCGTGGGTCGTATGGTGCAAATGCACGCAAACGCCCGTGAAGAGATCAAGGAAGTACGCGCTGGTGACATCGCGGCCCTGATCGGCATGAAGGACGTCACCACTGGTGAAACCTTGTGCAACGCTGACAAGCCAATCATCCTGGTTCGCATGGACTTCCCGGAGCCGGTTATTTCGGTTGCCGTTGAGCCTAAGACCAAGGATGACCAGGAAAAAATGGGTATCGCTCTGGGCAAACTTGCTCAGGAAGACCCGTCTTTCCGCGTCAAGACTGATGAAGAGACTGGTCAAACGATCATCTCTGGCATGGGCGAGTTGCACCTGGACATTCTGGTTGACCGGATGCGCCGTGAGTTCAACGTCGAAGCCAACATCGGTAAGCCTCAGGTTTCGTATCGTGAGCGCATCACGAAGAATTGCGAAATCGAAGGCAAGTTCGTTCGTCAGTCCGGCGGTCGTGGCCAGTTCGGCCATTGCTGGATCCGTTTTGCTCCTGCTGACGAAGGTCAGGAAGGTCTGCAATTCGTGAACGAAGTAGTGGGTGGTGTGGTTCCTAAGGAATACATCCCGGCTATCCAGAAGGGTATCGAAGAGCAGATGAAGAACGGCGTAGTTGCCGGCTATCCGCTGATCGGCCTGAAGGCTACCGTGTTTGATGGTTCTTACCACGACGTCGACTCGAACGAGATGGCGTTTAAGGTGGCTGCTTCCATGGCGACCAAGCAACTGGCCCAGAAGGGCGGTGGTGAGTTGCTCGAGCCGATCATGGCGGTAGAGGTTGTTACGCCTGAAGACTATATGGGTGACGTGATGGGCGACCTTAACCGTCGTCGCGGCATGATTCTGGGTATGGAAGACACGGTCTCCGGTAAGGTGATCCGTGCTGAAGTTCCGTTGGGCGAGATGTTCGGTTATGCGACCGACGTTCGTTCGATGTCCCAGGGTCGCGCAAGCTACTCTATGGAATTCAAAAAATACAATACAGCTCCGTCGCACATCGTCGAAACTGTAACCAAAAAACAAGGCTGATTCAGTCCTTTAGGCAAGGAGTTAATTGTCGTGGCTAAAGAAAAATTTGATCGTTCCCTACCGCACGTCAACGTTGGCACCATCGGTCACGTTGACCACGGTAAAACCACTCTGACCGCAGCTCTGACTCGCGTTTGCTCCGAAGTTTTCGGTTCCGCAATCGTTGATTTCGATAAAATCGACAGCGCTCCAGAAGAAAAAGCTCGTGGTATCACCATCAACACCGCGCACGTCGAGTACAACTCGAAGATCCGTCACTACGCTCACGTTGACTGCCCAGGTCACGCTGACTATGTGAAGAACATGATCACCGGTGCTGCCCAGATGGACGGCGCGATCCTGGTTTGCTCGGCCGCTGATGGTCCGATGCCACAAACTCGTGAGCACATCCTGCTGTCCCGTCAGGTAGGCGTTCCGTACATCGTGGTTTTCCTGAACAAGGCTGACCTGGTAGACGACGCTGAGCTGCTGGAACTGGTCGAGATGGAAGTTCGCGACCTGCTGTCCACCTACGACTTCCCGGGCGATGACACTCCAATCATCATCGGTTCGGCTCGTATGGCGCTGGAAGGCAAAGACGATAACGAAATGGGCACCACTGCCGTTCGTAAACTGGTTGAGACTCTGGACAGCTACATCCCAGAACCAGAGCGTGCTATCGACAAGCCATTCCTGATGCCAATCGAAGACGTATTCTCGATCTCGGGTCGTGGTACTGTTGTGACTGGTCGTATCGAGCGCGGTATCGTTCGCGTTCAAGATGCACTGGAAATCGTTGGTCTGCGTGACACCACCACCACCACCTGCACCGGTGTTGAAATGTTCCGCAAGCTGCTCGACGAAGGTCGTGCTGGCGAGAACTGCGGCGTTCTGCTGCGTGGTACCAAGCGTGACGACGTTGAGCGTGGCCAGGTTCTGGTTAAGCCAGGTTCGGTTAAGCCGCACACCAAGTTCACCGCAGAAGTTTACGTTCTGAGCAAGGAAGAAGGCGGTCGTCACACTCCGTTCTTCAAAGGCTACCGTCCACAGTTCTACTTCCGTACTACTGACGTGACTGGTAACTGCCAGCTGCCAGAAGGCGTTGAAATGGTAATGCCAGGTGACAACATCCAGATGGAAGTTACCCTGATCAAGACCATCGCAATGGAAGACGGCCTGCGTTTCGCTATCCGTGAAGGCGGTCGTACCGTCGGCGCTGGCGTCGTAGCCAAAATCATCGAGTAAGCATCTCTTTTGAGATAGCTTCGATGCTTTGAAAAGCCCCCGCTCAGCGGGGGCTTTTTTATTGGGTTGACACCCATCTGGGGCGTCTATAGAATTGCGCCTCCTTTTAACGGGCGTATTGCGCTCGGTGGGAATAGCAGCCGGAGTCTGAAATCCAATGCAAAATCAGCAAATCCGTATCAGGTTGAAGGCTTTCGACCATCGCCTGATCGACCAATCAACCCAGGAAATCGTGGAAACCGCGAAACGTACTGGTGCTCAAGTGCGTGGTCCAATTCCACTGCCTACCCGTAAAGAGCGGTTCACCGTTCTGGTCTCCCCGCACGTCAACAAAGACGCGCGTGACCAGTACGAGATCCGTACTCATAAGCGCGTTCTGGACATCGTCCAGCCAACGGATAAAACCGTTGATGCTCTTATGAAGCTTGATCTTGCGGCCGGTGTGGAAGTGCAGATCAGCCTCGGCTAAGACTCGGTCTTAGTCGTGTAACGCTCTGAAATGGGCGGCCATAGCGGGTGAAAGCCCCGTACACTCATGAGGTTTACAACATGACTATTGGTGTAGTCGGTCGTAAATGCGGTATGACCCGTATTTTCACCGAAGAAGGTGTCTCCATTCCGGTCACGGTCATTGAGATCGAACCGAATCGCGTCACCCAGTTCAAAACTGAAGAGACCGATGGCTATCGTGCAGTGCAAGTCACTGTCGGCGAGCGTCGCGCTTCGCGTGTAACAGCAGCTCAGGCTGGCCACTTCGCTAAAGCGAACGTTGCCGCTGGTCGTACCGTAATGGAATTCCGCCTTGAAGAAGGCGAGTACCAGGCCGGCGATCTGATCAACGCTGAAATCTTCGCCGCTGGTCAACTGGTTGATGTAACCGGTCAGTCCAAGGGTAAAGGCTTCCAGGGTACGATCAAGCGTTGGAATTTCCGCGGGCAAGATAACACCCACGGTAACTCCGTATCCCACCGCGTTCCAGGCTCTATCGGCCAGTGCCAGACTCCTGGTCGTGTATTCAAGGGCAAAAAAATGTCCGGTCATATGGGCGCTGAGCGCGTGACCGTGCAGTCCCTCGAAGTAGTGCGCGTGGACGCTGAACGCAATCTGTTGTTGGTCAAGGGCGCTGTTCCTGGCGCTACTGGCGGCAACTTGGTTGTACGTCCAGCAGCCAAGGCTCGCGGTTAAGGGGAAGCTGACATGCAATTAAATGTAAATGACGCTCAAGCGATCGAAGTTTCCGAACTGACATTTGGCGGCGAGTTCAACGAGACGCTGGTTCACCAAGCAGTCGTAGCCTACATGGCTGGCGGTCGTCAGGGTTCCAAGCAGCAAAAGACCCGTTCCGACGTTCGTGGTGGCGGTAAGCGCCCATGGCGTCAGAAAGGTACTGGCCGTGCTCGTGCCGGTACTATCCGTAGCCCAATCTGGCGTGGCGGCGGTACCACTTTCGCAGCTCGTCCTCAGGATCACTCCCAGAAGCTGAACAAGAAGATGTATCGCGCAGCAATGCGTTCCATCCTTGCTGAGCTGGTGCGTACTGATCGTCTGGTCGTGGTTCAGGATTTCGCCGTTGAAACGCCGAAAACCAAAGACCTGCTGGGCAAACTGAACAACATGAGCCTGACCGACGTTCTGATCGTGTCCGACGCTGTTGATCAGAACCTGTACCTGGCTGCTCGTAACCTGCCACACGTAGATGTACGTGACGTGCAAGGTTCCGATCCAGTTAGTCTGATCGCATACGACAAGGTGTTGATCACCGTGTCGGCCGTGAAGAAATTCGAGGAGCTGCTGGGATGAACCAGGAACGCGTATTTAAAGTTCTGCTTGGCCCGCACGTTTCCGAGAAGGCTACGGTTCTGGCAGACAAGAAAGGCCAGTTCGTTTTCAAGGTTGCTACCGACGCAACCAAGCTGGAAATCAAGAAGGCCGTCGAAAGCCTGTTCAGCGTGAAAGTAGAGCGTGTTACTACCCTGAATGTTCTGGGTAAGAGCAAGCGCACTGCTCGCGGTCTGGGCAAGCGTAATGACTGGAAGAAGGCAGTTATCTCCCTTCAGCCAGGCCAAGATCTCGATTTCAGCAGCAGTGCTGAGTAAGGAAGGGGTGCATCATGGCAATCGTTAAATGCAAACCGACTTCCCCTGGCCGCCGTTTTGTGGTCAAGGTGGTCAACCAGGAGCTGCATAAAGGCGCTCCTCACGCACCGCTGCTCGAGAAGAAATCGAAGACTGGTGGTCGTAACAACAATGGCCGTATTACCACTCGTCACATCGGTGGTGGTCATAAGCAGCATTATCGTCTGGTCGACTTCCGTCGCAACGACAAAGATGGCATCTCTGCCACTGTCGAGCGTATCGAATACGATCCAAACCGTACTGCTCACATCGCTCTGCTGCTGTACGCAGATGGCGAGCGTCGCTACATCATCGCCCCTAAAGGCGTGAGCGCTGGCGACCAGCTGATCGCAGGTGCCCTGGCACCGATCAAGCCGGGCAACGCTCTGCAACTGCGCAACATTCCAGTTGGTAGCACCGTACACGGCATCGAATTGAAGCCAGGTAAAGGCGCTCAGATCGCTCGTTCCGCTGGTGCTTCGGCTCAGCTGATCGCTCGTGAAGGCGTGTACGTTACCCTGCGTCTGCGTTCCGGTGAAATGCGTAAAGTCCTGGCTGAATGCCGTGCGACCCTGGGCGAAGTCTCGAACTCCGAGCACAGCCTGCGTTCGCTGGGTAAAGCTGGTGCCAAACGCTGGCGTGGCGTTCGCCCAACCGTTCGTGGTGTTGCCATGAACCCGGTTGACCACCCACATGGTGGTGGTGAAGGTCGTACCTCTGGTGGTCGTCATCCGGTATCGCCATGGGGCTTCCCGACTAAGGGCGCGAAGACTCGTGGTAATAAGCGTACCGACAAAATGATCGTCCGTCGTCGCAAGTAAATAGAGGGATACGACAGTGCCACGTTCTCTGAAAAAAGGTCCTTTTATCGATCTTCACCTACTGAAGAAGATCGAAGTGGCGGCGGAAAAGAACGATCGCAAGCCGGTGAAAACCTGGTCGCGTCGTTCGATGATCCTGCCACAAATGGTCGGTTTGACCATCGCAGTACACAACGGTCGTCAGCACGTCCCAGTTCTCGTGAACGAAGACATGGTCGGCCACAAACTGGGCGAGTTCGCCGGTACCCGCACTTATCGCGGGCACGTGGCAGACAAGAAAGCCAAGCGTTAAGGGGTTAGGAAATGGAAGTAGCCGCTAAGTTGTCGGGCGCTCGAATCTCCGCCCAGAAAGCCCGCTTGGTCGCCGACCAGATCCGCGGGAAGAAGGTGGGCGAAGCGCTCAACCTGTTGGCTTTCAGCAGTAAGAAAGCCGCCGAGATCATGAAGAAAGTGCTGGAGTCGGCCGTAGCCAACGCCGAGCATAACGAAGGCGCAGACGTTGATGACCTGAAGGTCAGCACTGTTTTCGTCAACGAAGGGCGTTCGCTGAAGCGCATCATGCCACGTGCCAAAGGCCGTGCTGATCGCATCGTCAAGCGGTCTTGCCATATCACTGTCAAGGTTGCTGACAAGTAACGGAGTCGAAGAGATGGGTCAGAAAGTACATCCCATTGGCATTCGCCTGGGAATCGTCAAGGAGCACACCTCCGTCTGGTACGCAGACGGTCGGACTTATGCGGACTATTTGCTCGCAGATCTGAATGTGCGTGAGTACCTCCAAGACAAACTAAAAAGCGCGTCCGTAAGCCGTATCGATATCCATCGTCCGGCCCAAACTGCACGCATCACCATCCACACCGCTCGTCCAGGTATCGTTATCGGGAAGAAAGGTGAAGATGTTGAGAAACTGCGTCAGGACCTGACCAAGCAAATGGGTGTGCCTGTGCACATCAATATCGAAGAGATCCGCAAGCCGGAGCTCGACGGTATGCTGGTTGCGCAGAGCGTAGCTCAGCAGCTGGAGCGTCGCGTAATGTTCCGTCGCGCTATGAAGCGCGCTGTACAGAACGCCATGCGCATTGGTGCCAAAGGCATCAAAATCCAAGTGAGCGGTCGTCTCGGCGGTGCTGAAATCGCACGTACTGAATGGTATCGCGAAGGTCGTGTGCCGTTGCACACCCTGCGTGCCGACATCGACTATGCCAACTACGAAGCTCACACCACTTACGGTGTGATCGGTGTAAAGGTTTGGATCTTCAAAGGCGAAGTAATTGGTGGTCGCCAAGAAGAACTGAAACCACAAGCACCAGCGCCTCGTAAAAAAGCTGCTAAGTAAGGGGTACGCCAAATGTTGCAACCAAAGCGTACGAAGTTCCGCAAGCAAATGACTGGTCACAACCGTGGCCTGGCATTGCGCGGTAGCAAAGTCAGCTTCGGCGAGTTCGCGCTGAAGTCTGTTGCTCGTGGTCGTCTCACCGCTCGTCAGATCGAGTCAGCGCGTCGTGCTCTGACCCGTCACGTAAAACGTGGCGGCAAGATCTGGATCCGTGTATTCCCGGACAAGCCTATTTCCAAGAAGCCACTCGAAGTTCGGATGGGTAAAGGTAAGGGTAACGTCGAATACTGGGTTGCCCAGATTCAGCCAGGCAAAGTCCTGTATGAAATCGAGGGTGTTTCTGAAGAGCTGGCGCGTGAGGCTTTCGCCCTGGCTGCTGCAAAGCTGCCGCTCGCCACCTCCTTTGTTAAACGGACGGTGATGTGATGAAAGCGAATGAACTTCGTGAAAAATCCGCACAGCAGCTGAACGAGCAACTGCTCGGCTTGCTGCGCGACCAGTTCAATCTGCGTATGCAGAAAGCAACTGGCCAGTTGGGGCAGTCTCATCTGCTCTCGCAAGTTAAGCGTGACATCGCTCGCGTGAAGACTGTGCTCAACCAGCAGGCAGGTAAGTAATCATGGCTGAAGCCGAAAAAACTGTCCGTACGCTGACTGGCCGTGTTGTCAGCGACAAGATGGACAAAACCATCACCGTTCTGATCGAGCGTCGCGTTAAGCACCCGATCTACGGTAAATACGTTAAGCGTTCGACTAAGCTGCACGCGCACGACGAAACCAATCAGTGCCACATCGGCGACAAAGTCACTATTCGTGAAACTCGTCCTTTGGCCAAGACCAAGTCTTGGGCGCTGGTTGATGTTCTCGAACGCGCTGTGGAAGTCTAAGGACTAGGGGTCGGAGAAATTATATGATTCAGACTCAATCCATGCTCGATGTGGCCGATAACAGCGGCGCTCGCCGCGTTATGTGCATCAAGGTGCTGGGTGGCTCCCATCGTCGTTACGCTGGTATCGGTGACATCATCAAAGTTACCGTGAAGGAAGCAATTCCTCGCGGTAAAGTGAAAAAAGGCCAAGTGATGACTGCTGTTGTAGTCCGCACTCGTCACGGCGTACGTCGTGCTGATGGCTCCATTATCCGCTTTGATGGCAACGCTGCTGTTCTGTTGAACAACAAGCAAGAGCCGATCGGCACCCGTATCTTTGGGCCAGTGACCCGTGAACTTCGTACTGAGAAGTTCATGAAGATCGTCTCGCTCGCCCCAGAAGTGCTGTAAGGAGATCCGACATGCAAAAGATTCGTCGTGACGACGAGATCATCGTGATCGCCGGCAAAGACAAAGGTAAGCGCGGTAAGGTGCTTAAGGTTCTCGCTAACAACCGTCTGGTTATTGGTGGTCTGAACCTGGTCAAGCGTCATACCAAGCCTAACCCGATGTCGGGCGTGCAGGGCGGTATCGTCGAAAAAGAAGCTCCACTGGATGCTTCTAACGTCGCCATTTTCAACGGCGAAACCAACAAGGCTGACCGCGTTGGTTTCAAAGTAGAAGACGGCAAGAAAATTCGTGTCTTCAAGTCGACCCAAAAAGCGGTTGATGCTTGAACACTGCTAGGTAGATGAGACCATGGCACGACTAAAAGAGATTTACCGGAAGGAAATTGCTCCGAAACTTAAGGAAGAACTTAAGCTTTCGAACGTGATGGAAGTTCCGCGCGTTACCAAAATCACCCTGAACATGGGTCTGGGCGAAGCGATCGGTGACAAAAAAGTCATCGAGCACGCTGTTGCTGACCTGGAAAAGATCACCGGCCAGAAAGTCGTTGTGACCTACGCTCGCAAATCCATCGCTGGCTTTAAAGTCCGTGAAGGTTGGCCGATCGGCGTCAAAGTGACCCTGCGCCGTGAGCGTATGTACGAGTTCCTGGATCGTCTGCTGTCGATCTCCCTGCCTCGGGTTCGCGACTTCCGCGGCCTGAATGCCAAGTCCTTCGATGGTCGTGGCAACTACAGCATGGGCGTGAAAGAGCAGATCATCTTCCCGGAAATCGACTACGATAAGATCGATGCTCTCCGCGGTCTGGACATCACCCTGACCACCACTGCCAAGAACGATGATGAAGGCCGCGCTCTGCTGCGTGCGTTCAAATTCCCGTTCCGCAACTGATTGGAGTAGGACCATGGCCAAGATGAGCATGAAAAACCGCGAGCTGAAGCGTCAGCTCACGGTTGCCAAGTACGCCAAGAAGCGTGCAGCACTGAAAGCTATCATCGTTGATCTGAACGCAAGTCCAGAAGCGCGTTGGGAAGCTACAGTAGCCCTGCAGAAGCAGCCACGTGACGCAAGCGCTTCGCGCATGCGTAACCGCTGCCGCCTGACCGGTCGTCCACACGGCGTTTACCGCAAGTTCGGCCTCGGCCGTAACAAGCTGCGTGAAGCTGCCATGCGTGGTGACGTACCGGGTCTGGTTAAAGCCAGCTGGTAAGTACTGTCAAAGTCTCGGTGTCCAGGATCGCAAGATCCTGACCACCGGTGGCCTTGAATCTGGATCAAGCCCCTTTTGGGGCTTGATTCATTTCCGGGGTGTGTCTAGAATACCCGGCTCGCCTGAGCCCGTGTTTTTCATGCTCGGAGATTCTCGGCGACACGTAATAGCCGCAAGGCTAATTTTTTTGTATTAGGAGCGTCTAGCCCATGAGTATGCAGGACCCGTTAGCGGACATGCTAACTCGTATCCGTAATGCCCAGATGGCTGAAAAGTCCGTCGTAAGCATGCCATCTTCCACGTTGAAGGTAGCTGTTGCCAAAGTCCTGAAGGACGAAGGTTACATTGCGGGTTATCAGATCAGCAGCGAAATCAAACCACTGCTGTCCATCGAGCTGAAGTACTTCGAAGGCCGTCCGGTTATCGAAGAAGTGAAGCGCGTTAGCCGTCCAGGCCTGCGTCAGTACAAGTCCGTCGATGATCTGCCAAAAGTTCGTGGCGGTCTCGGTGTGTCTATCGTCTCCACCAACAAGGGTGTGATGACTGATCGTGCTGCGCGCGCTGCCGGTGTCGGCGGCGAAGTTCTTTGCACTGTGTTCTAAGGGGGGATAAGCATGTCTCGCGTCGCTAAGAACCCCGTTAAGCTGCCAGCCGGTGTCGAAGTAAAATTCGCAGGCCAACAGCTTTCGGTGAAGGGTGCCAAGGGCACTCTCGAACTGAACATCCATTCGTCCGTTGAGATCGTTGAAGAAGCCGGTGAGTTGCGTTTCGCTGCTCGCAATGGCGATCAACAGACTCGCGCAATGGCTGGTACCACTCGTGCGTTGGTAAACAACATGGTCCAAGGCGTAAGCCAAGGCTTCGAGCGCAAGCTCCAGCTGGTCGGTGTTGGTTACAAAGCGCAAGCAAAAGGCACAGTGCTGAACCTGGCTCTTGGCTTCTCGCACCCAGTGGATTACGAACTGCCGGAAGGCATCACCGCTGAGACTCCTAGCCAGACCGATATCCTGATCAAGGGCATCGACAAGCAGCTGGTAGGTCAAGTGGCCGCCGAGATCCGCGACTTCCGTCCACCAGAGCCGTACAAAGGCAAAGGTGTGCGCTACGCGGACGAAGTCGTCCGTCGTAAAGAAGCCAAGAAGAAGTAGGGCATAGCAAATGACCGACAAAAAAGTTACTCGACTGCGTCGCGCTCGCAAAGCACGCCTGAAAATGCACGAACTCGAAGTCGTGCGTCTCTGCGTGTTCCGCTCTTCGCAGCACATCTACGCCCAGGTCATTTCGGCCGACGGCAACAAAGTCCTGGCAAGCGCCTCGACTTTGGATAAAGAACTGCGTGATGGTGCCACCGGCAACATCGACGCGGCCACTAAGGTTGGCCAGCTGGTCGCTACGCGTGCTAAGGCCGCTGGCGTCTCGCAAGTGGCTTTCGACCGCTCTGGCTTCAAGTACCACGGCCGCGTTAAAGCGCTGGCTGATGCTGCTCGTGAAGCTGGGCTGGAGTTCTAAGTTATGTCAAATAACGACCAAAAGCGCGACGAAGGCTACATCGAGAAGCTGGTTCAAGTTAACCGCGTAGCCAAAACCGTTAAAGGCGGCCGTATCTTCACTTTCACCGCATTGACCGTGGTTGGTGATGGTAAGGGCCGTGTTGGCTTCGGCCGTGGCAAGTCGCGTGAAGTGCCTGCTGCGATCCAGAAGGCAATGGAAGCTGCTCGCCGCAACATGATCCAGGTTGATCTGAACGGCACCACTCTGCAGTACGCAATGAAGTCCGCTCACGGCGCTTCGAAGGTGTACATGCAGCCTGCTTCTGAAGGTACCGGTATCATCGCTGGCGGCGCCATGCGTGCTGTCCTCGAAGTTGCTGGCGTTCAGAACGTTCTGGCCAAGTGCTACGGCTCGACTAACCCGGTAAACGTGGTTCACGCCACTTTCAAAGGTTTGAAGGCCATGCAGTCTCCTGAATCCATTGCCGCCAAGCGTGGCAAAAGCGTCAAGGAGATCTTCTGATCATGGCTACCGTTAAAGTTACGCTGATCAAAAGCATGACCGGCCGCATCCCTAACCACAAACTGTGCGTTAAGGGTCTGGGTCTGCGTCGCATCGGTCACACTGTAGAAGTCCTGGATACTCCCGAGAATCGCGGGATGATCAACAAGGCTTACTACATGCTGCGTGTCGAGGGTTAATCGATGAAACTCAATGATCTGAGTCCAGCGCCGGGTTCCCGTCGCGAAAAGCATCGTCCGGGCCGTGGTATCGGTAGCGGTTTGGGTAAGACTGGTGGCCGTGGTCACAAAGGTCAGACCTCCCGCTCCGGTGGCACCATTGCTCCAGGCTTTGAAGGCGGTCAACAGCCGCTGCATCGTCGCCTGCCGAAGTTCGGTTTCGTTTCCCTGAAGGCCATGGACCGCGCAGAAGTGCGTTTGTCCGAGCTGGCTAAAGTGGAAGGCGACATCGTCACCGTGCAGTCCCTGAAAGATGCCAACGTGATCAACGTCAACGTACAGCGTGTGAAAATCATGCTGTCCGGTGAAGTGACTCGCGCTGTCACTATCGGCAAGGGAATCGGCGCCACCAAAGGTGCGCGTGCGGCTATCGAAGCAGCTGGCGGCAAGTTCGAGGAATAAATGGCTAAGCAAGGTGCTCTCTCTGCGCTCGGCAAAGGCGGTATGTCTGAACTCTGGGCTCGTCTGCGTTTTCTGTTCCTGGCGATTATCGTCTACCGAATAGGCGCACACATCCCGGTTCCAGGTATCAACCCGGACCGACTCGCGGACCTGTTTCGACAGAATGAGGGGACCATTCTTAGCTTGTTCAACATGTTTTCCGGCGGCGCGCTGGAACGGATGAGCATCTTTGCACTGGGGATCATGCCGTACATCTCGGCATCGATCATCATGCAACTGATGACCGCCGTCAGCCCGCAGCTGGAGCAGTTGAAGAAGGAAGGTGAAGCTGGCCGTCGCAAGATCAGCCAGTACACCCGCTACGGCACTGTCGTCCTCGCTCTCGTCCAGGCCATTGGCATGTCCATTGGTCTGGCGGGGCAGGGCGTTGCGTTCACTGGTGACTTTGGCTTCCATTTCGTCGCGGTATCCACTTTTGTGGCTGGTGCGATGTTCATGATGTGGCTGGGTGAGCAGATTACTGAGCGTGGTGTTGGCAACGGTATCTCGATGTTGATTTTTTCGGGTATCGTCGCCGGTCTTCCGAGAGCGATCGGGCAGTCTTTCGAGTCTGCACGTCAGGGTGATATCAACATCTTCGCCCTGGTTGCCATCGGTTTGCTGGCAGTAGCGATTATCGGTTTCGTGGTGTTCATTGAGCGTGGTCAGCGTCGTATTGCTGTTCACTACGCCAAGCGTCAGCAGGGCCGTAAGGTCTTCGCTGCGCAGACCAGCCACTTGCCGCTGAAGGTGAACATGGCCGGTGTTATTCCGGCTATTTTCGCGAGCAGCATTTTGCTGTTCCCGGCTTCGTTGGGTGCCTGGTTCGGTCAGTCTGAAGGTATGGGCTGGTTGCAGGACATCTCGCAGTCGATCGCTCCTGGTCAGCCGTTGAATATTCTGCTGTTTAGTGCAGGGATTATTTTCTTCTGCTTCTTCTATACGGCGTTGATGTTCAATCCGAAAGACGTAGCGGAAAACCTGAAGAAGTCCGGTGCCTTTATTCCGGGCATCCGTCCAGGTGAGCAGTCTGCGCGCTACATTGATGGCGTTCTGACTCGCTTGACCATGTTCGGTGCTCTTTACATGACGGCCGTCTGCCTGTTGCCCCAGTTCCTGGTGGTTGCAGCCAACGTACCGTTCTACCTTGGCGGGACCTCGTTGCTGATCGTCGTCGTGGTTGTGATGGACTTCATGTCCCAAGTACAATCGCACCTCGTTTCGCACCAGTACGAATCCCTGATGAAGAAAGCCAACCTGAAGGGTTACGGCAGCGGCATGCTGCGCTGACCCATAAGGTTCGAGGAGTTGGTGATGAAAGTTCGTGCATCGGTGAAAAAGCTGTGCCGTAACTGCAAGATTATTCGCCGCGAAGGTGTTGTTCGAGTAATTTGCAGCGCGGAACCGCGTCACAAACAGCGCCAAGGCTGAGTGTGATTGTGCTTCAAGCCCGGCAGCTAGTGCGCTGCCGGGTTGATTATTTGTTATTACAGCGATATTATCTCGCGCCCTATTTCTTGGCTTCCGGGGCGTAGGTAGCTGTCAATTGGAGTCCCACTGAATGGCCCGTATTGCAGGCGTTAACATTCCAGATAACAAGCATACTGTTATCTCGCTGACCTACATCTATGGTGTTGGTCGCACTACTGCACAGAAAATTTGTGCAGAGACTGGGGTAAACCCAGCAGCAAAGATCAAAGATCTGAGCGACGAGCAGATTGAACAGCTGCGTGGCGAAGTGGCGAAGTTCACCACTGAAGGTGACCTGCGTCGCGAAATCAACATGAAAATCAAGCGCTTGATGGACCTCGGTTGCTATCGCGGTCTGCGTCATCGTCGCGGTCTTCCAGTACGCGGTCAGCGTACCAAGACCAACGCGCGTACCCGTAAAGGTCCGCGTAAGCCGATCCGCAAGTAATCGCCCCAGCGAATCGACAGGAATTTAATCATGGCAAAACCTGCTGCTCGTCCTCGTAAAAAAGTTAAAAAGACAGTGGTTGATGGCATCGCCCACATCCATGCATCTTTTAACAACACCATCGTGACCATCACCGACCGTCAAGGTAACGCTCTTTCCTGGGCTACCTCCGGTGGTTCGGGTTTCCGCGGTTCCCGCAAGTCCACCCCGTTTGCTGCTCAAGTAGCTGCTGAACGTGCTGGTCAAGCTGCGCTGGAATACGGCCTGAAAAACCTTGACGTCAACGTCAAAGGTCCAGGTCCAGGTCGTGAATCCGCAGTCCGCGCTTTGAACGGCTGTGGCTACAAGATCGCCAGCATCACCGACGTGACGCCAATCCCGCACAACGGGTGCCGTCCGCCGAAGAAGCGCCGCGTGTAATCCAGGAGATTGTAAAGAATGGCTCGTTACATTGGTCCAAAATGCAAACTCGCTCGTCGCGAAGGCACCGATCTCTTCCTGAAGAGCGGCGTGCGCGCGATCGAATCGAAGTGCAACATTGAAGCAGCACCTGGTATCCACGGCCAACGCCGCGGTCGCCAGTCCGACTACGGCACCCAACTGCGTGAAAAGCAGAAGGTCCGTCGTATCTACGGCGTTCTCGAGCGTCAATTCAGCGGCTACTACAAAGAAGCTGCTGGCAAGAAAGGTGCAACCGGTGAAAACCTGCTGCAACTGCTCGAATGCCGTCTGGACAACGTTGTATACCGTATGGGCTTTGGTTCGACTCGCGCCGAATCCCGTCAGCTGGTATCGCACAAGTCGATCAGCGTAAACGGTCAGACCGTTAACGTTCCGTCCTACCAGGTTCGTGCTGGTGACGTGGTCGCTGTTCGCGAGAAAGCAAAAAATCAACTTCGCATTGTCCAAGCTCTCGATCTGTGTGCCCAACGTGGCCGCGTAGAATGGGTAGAAGTAGACACTGAGAAGAAGTCGGGCGTTTTCAAGAACGTTCCAGCTCGCAGTGATCTGTCCGCCGACATCAACGAAAGCCTGATTGTCGAGCTCTACTCCAAGTAAGGGCTAGAAAATAGGTGCATCCATGCAGATTTCGGTAAATGAGTTCCTGACACCCCGCCACATTGATGTGCAGGTTGTCAGTCCAACCCGCGCCAAGATCACTCTCGAGCCTCTCGAGCGTGGTTTCGGCCATACCCTGGGCAACGCGCTGCGCCGCATCCTGTTGTCCTCAATGCCCGGCTGTGCAGTAGTCGAGGCCGAGATTGACGGTGTGCTCCACGAGTACAGCGCCATCGAAGGTGTACAGGAAGACGTAATTGAAATCCTGTTGAACCTTAAAGGTCTGGCTATCAAGCTGCACGGTCGTGACGAAGTTACGCTGACCTTGTCGAAGAAGGGTTCGGGGGTGGTTACCGCTGCCGATATTCAGCTGGATCATGATGTCGAGATCGTTAATCCCGATCACGTAATCGCTAACCTGGCGTCTAACGGCGCCCTGAACATGAAGCTCGTAGTGGCTCGTGGTCGTGGTTATGAACCGGCAGACTCGCGTCAGAGCGATGAAGACGAAAGCCGCAGCATCGGTCGCTTGCAGCTTGACTCTTCGTTCAGCCCGGTTCGCCGTATCGCATACGTGGTGGAAAACGCCCGTGTCGAGCAGCGTACTAACCTGGACAAGCTGGTTATTGATCTGGAAACCAACGGTACTCTGGATCCTGAAGAGGCAATTCGCCGCGCTGCAACCATCCTGCAACAGCAGTTGGCTGCGTTCGTCGACCTCAAGGGTGACAGTGAGCCAGTGGTTGTCGAGCAGGAAGACGAGATCGATCCGATCCTGCTTCGCCCGGTTGACGATCTGGAACTGACTGTACGTTCGGCTAACTGCCTTAAGGCGGAAAACATCTACTACATCGGTGACCTGATTCAGCGTACCGAAGTAGAGCTGTTGAAGACTCCGAACCTGGGCAAGAAATCCTTGACTGAAATCAAGGACGTTCTGGCCTCCCGCGGTCTGTCCCTCGGCATGCGCCTCGACAACTGGCCGCCTGCAAGTCTTAAGAAGGACGACAAGGCGACTGCCTGATCGTCGTAATCACCGAACGTAGTGTTTGGTAAGGAATGAACCATGCGTCATCGTAAAAGTGGTCGTCACCTGAGCCGCACCAGCTCGCACCGCAAGGCCATGTTCCAAAACATGGCGGTGTCGCTGTTCGAGCACGAGCTGATC
This sequence comes from Pseudomonas sp. IT-P4, assembly GCF_949767755.1. NCBI lineage: Bacteria > Pseudomonadati > Pseudomonadota > Gammaproteobacteria > Pseudomonadales > Pseudomonadaceae > Pseudomonas > Pseudomonas sp. IT-P4. Next base: position 32,914 of record NZ_CATKPX010000056.1, read on the forward strand.
AAAACTACTCTGCCAAAAGCTAAAGAACTGCGCCGCGTTGCCGAGCCGCTGATCACTTTGGCCAAGATAGATAGCGTTGCTAACCGCCGTCTGGCTTTCGACCGTACTCGTTCGAAAGCTATCGTTGGTAAGCTCTTCAACGACCTGGGCAAGCGTTACGCTACCCGTGAGGGTGGCTACCTGCGCATCCTCAAGTGCGGTTTCCGCGCTGGCGACAACGCGCCTATGGCGTACGTCGAGTTGGTTGATCGTGCTACTGCTGGCGAAGCTGTATCTGCCGAGTAAGACGTCAGTCTGAAACAAAGAACCGGGCCTAGTGCCCGGTTTTTTGTGCCTGTAAGAAACGCGCCGTTTGTACAAGCGTCTCCTTCGTCCACATCGTCATGATGTGATGGGGATGGTCATTAGTTTTTCTCTATCGATGTCTACAGGTTAATGAATTTGTAGCTGTCATATTGATGATCAATACTCCTTCTCAGCCGATAGCCGGCAGTTCAAGACCGACAGAGGAAGGAACATCGCATGAGCCAAAACAAAACGCTTACTACCGCCAGTGGCGCTCCTGTTGCCGATAACCAGAATTCCCGTTCCGCTGGCCCTCGTGGCCCGCTGCTGCTCGACGACTTTCACCTGATCGAGAAGCTTGCTCACTTCAACCGTGAAAACATCCCAGAGCGCCGCGTACACGCCAAGGGCTCGGGTGCCTACGGTACGTTCACCGTGACGCGCGATATCACTCAATACACCAGCGCGAAGCTGTTTGAGGCAGTCGGCAAGCAAACCCCCACTTTCCTGCGGTTTTCCACCGTGGGTGGCGAGCGTGGTTCGGCCGATACCGAGCGTGATCCACGCGGGTTTGCCTTGAAGTTCTACACCGAGGAAGGAAACTGGGACATCGTGGGCAACAACACCCCCGTGTTCTTCATTCGTGATCCACTGAAGTTCCCGGACTTTATCCACACCCAGAAGCGTTTGCCGCAAAGCAACCTGAAGAGTGCCCAGGCGATGTGGGACTTCTGGTCGCATTCGCCCGAGGCGCTGCACCAGGTCACCATCCTGTTTTCCGACCGCGGTATCCCTGATGGATACCGTCACATGCACGGCTTCGGCAGCCACACTTACAGCCTTATCAACGCTCAGGGCGAGCGTCACTGGGTGAAATGGCACTACAAGACCAAGCAAGGGATCAAGAACCTTGCACCTGCCGAGGCTGCTCGCCTGGCGGGTACTGATCCGGATTACGCTCAGCGCGACTTGTTCAATGCAATCGACCAGGGTGATTTTCCGAAATGGCGCGTGTGCATTCAGATCATGAGCGAGGCTCAAGCAGCGGCGCACTACGAGAACCCGTTTGATGTCACCAAAACCTGGTCGCAGAAAGAGTTTCCACTGATTGAAGTCGGAGAACTTGAGCTCAATCGCAATCCGCAGAACTACTTCGCGGAAGTCGAGCAAGCCGCGTTCGGGCCCAGCAACATGGTTCCAGGCGTTGGACTGTCGCCGGATCGTATGCTGCAAGGTCGGGTCTTCGCCTATGCGGACGCTCATCGCTACCGTGTCGGCACCAATCACCAGCAGTTGCCCGTCAACGCTCCTCGGAGTCCGGTCAACAGTTATCAGCGCGATGGTTCGATGGCTTTTGGCAGCAATGGCGGTGCGACGCCGAACTACGAGCCCAACAGCTACGTCGAGTCGCCGAAGCAGGCGCCTCGTTACGCAGAGCCGGCGTTGGCCCTCAGTGGTGCCGCCGATCGTTACGACCACCGTGAAGACACGGATTACTACAGTCACGCCGGCGCATTGTTCCGCTTGATGACTGAAGAGCAGAAATCACTGCTGGTCAGCAACATCGCCGGTGCGATGGCGGGCGTGTCGAGTGATGTGGTTGACCGCCAGCTGCAACATTTCTACAAGGCTGACCCGGCGTATGGAGAAGCAATCGCAAAGTTGCTCAACGTACAGCTTAACGAAGTCTAAATGAGAAGCAGAACCGCCCTTGTTTGGGCGGTTTTTGCGTTATTTCAGCCGGTTTTCTCAGAATATCTTCGCTTTTATTGCGTCTTGCGAGTGACGATACCGGCATGTTGGTTCAAACTACAACTTTCAAGCAGGGAGATGTAGGGCGATGCAGGGCCACCCAGATGTAATCGATTACCTCAACACGTTGCTGACCGGCGAACTGGCCGCGCGTGATCAATATTTCGTCCACTCGCGGATGTATGAGGACTGGGGTTTCACCAAGCTCTACGAACGAATCAACCACGAGATGGAAGAGGAAGCAGGGCACGCTGATGCCCTGATGCGCCGGATTCTGATGCTCGAGGGCACGCCGCGGATGCGTCCGGACGATCTCGATGTCGGCACCACAGTCACCGAGATGCTCGAAGCGGATTTGCGCCTGGAATACAAAGTGCGGGCAGCGCTGTGCAAGGGCATTAAGCTCTGCGAGCAACACAAGGACTATGTCAGCCGCGAAATGCTGCGGGTTCAATTGCATGACACAGAAGAAGATCACACCTACTGGCTCGAGAAGCAGTTGGGTCTGATCAAGTTGATCGGGCTTGAGAACTACCTGCAATCCCACACCTGATTGCTGCGAATACAAAAAAGCCCCTGTCACTGATGAAGTGACAGGGGCTTTTTCATGGGGCCCGGTTAAGCCCTGTCGCGTTCCAGCAGCGGCTTGAGGTAGTAACCGGTGTGGGATTGCTTCATCTCTGACACCTCCTCCGGCGTGCCGACGGCAATGATCTGTCCGCCCTTGGAACCGCCCTCCGGACCCAGGTCCACCAGCCAGTCGGCGGTCTTGATCACGTCCAGGTTGTGTTCGATCACCACCACTGTATTGCCGTGGTCGCGCAGGCGGTGCAAAACGTCCAGCAGTTGCTGGATATCCGCGAAGTGTAGCCCGGTAGTGGGTTCGTCGAGGATGTACAGGGTCTTGCCGGTATCGCGCTTGGACAGTTCGCGGGACAGCTTCACCCGCTGGGCTTCACCACCGGAAAGCGTGGTCGCCGATTGCCCCAGCTTGATGTACGACAGTCCGACGTCCATCAAGGTTTGCAGCTTGCGCGCCAGGGCCGGTACGGCATCGAAGAACACCCGTGCTTCCTCGATGGTCATCTCGAGGGTCTCGTGGATGCTCTTGCCCTTGTACTTGATCTCCAGGGTCTCGCGGTTGTAACGCTTGCTCTTGCACACGTCACAGGGCACGTAGATGTCCGGCAGGAAGTGCATTTCCACCTTGATCAGGCCATCGCCCTGACAAGCCTCGCATCGCCCGCCTTTCACGTTGAAGGAGAAACGCCCCGGCCCGTAGCCCCGGGAGCGGGACTCCGGTACGCCGGCAAACAACTCGCGGATCGGTGTGAACAACCCGGTGTAGGTCGCCGGGTTGGAGCGCGGTGTACGGCCGATCGGGCTCTGGTCGATGTCGACGACCTTGTCCAGGTGTTCCAGACCCTTGATGCTGTCGTGAGCGGCAGCTTCAAGCGTCGTCGCGCCGTTCAGCGCCGTGGCGCTCAATGGAAACAGCGTGTTGTTGATCAGCGTCGACTTGCCCGAGCCGGACACGCCGGTCACGCAGGTCAACAAACCGATTGGAATCTCCAGGTCGACATTGCGCAAGTTGTTGCCGCGAGCACCCTTGAGCGACAGCGACAGCTTCTTGTTGCGCGGCGTGCGGTTGGCCGGGACTTCGATCTTCACCCGGCCCGACAGATATTTGCCGGTCAGGGAGTCAGGGTGAGCCATGACTTCGGCCGGTGTGCCTTCGGCGACGATGTGCCCGCCGTGCACGCCAGCGCCCGGTCCGATGTCCACCACGTAATCGGCCAGACGGATCGCGTCTTCGTCGTGCTCGACCACGATCACCGTGTTGCCGATATCGCGCAGGTGCTTGAGGGTGCCGAGCAACCGGTCGTTATCGCGCTGGTGCAGGCCAATCGAAGGTTCGTCGAGGATGTACAGCACGCCGACCAGGCCAGCGCCAATCTGGCTGGCCAGACGAATACGCTGGGCCTCGCCACCGGACAGGGTGTCCGCGCTGCGATCCAGCGACAGGTAGTCGAGGCCGACGTTGACCAGGAATTGCAGGCGCTCGCGAATTTCCTTGAGGATCTTGTCGGCGATTTCGCCACGTCGGCCGGTGAGCTTGAGCCCGCCAAAATAATCGGACGCATCGCCGATTGGCAGGTTGGTCACCGCCGGCAGGGTTTTCTCGCCAACCCACACGTGCCGCGCTTCACGCCGCAGACGGGTGCCACGGCAATCCGGGCACGACTGGGTGCTGAGGAACTTGGCCAGTTCTTCGCGCACCGATGCCGATTCGGTTTCGCGGTAACGGCGTTCCAGGTTCGGCACGATGCCTTCGAACGGGTGCGAGCGTTTGACGATATCGCCACGGTCGTTCAGGTATTTGAAATCGACGTTTTGCGAGCCGCTGCCGTGCAGGATGAATTTCTGCTGATCGGCGGGCAGTTCGTTGAACGGAACTTCCAGGCTGAATTTGTAGTGCGAGGCCAGCGAGCCGAGCATCTGGAAGTAATAGACGTTACGCCTGTCCCAGCCACGAATCGCCCCTTCGGCCAGGGTCAGTTCGCCATTGACCAGGCGCTTGATATCGAAGAACTGCTTCACCCCCAAACCATCGCAGGTCGGGCAAGCGCCGGCCGGGTTGTTGAAGGAGAACAGCTTGGGTTCCAGTTCGCTGATCGCGTGGCCGCAGATCGGGCAGGCGAAGCGTGCGGAGAAGATCATCTCTTCACCCGGCTCGTCGTCCATCGGCGCCACCAGGGCGATACCGTCCGCCAGTTTCAGCGCGGTCTCGAAGGATTCGGCCAGGCGCTGTTGCAGGTCGGCGCGAACCTTGAAGCGGTCGACCACGACATCGATGGTGTGTTTTTTCTGCTTGTCGAGCTTGGGCGCTTCGTCCAGTTCATAGAGCTTGCCGTTGATTCGGGCGCGGACGAAGCCCTGCGCGCGCAGCTCTTCGAAAACCGACAGGTGCTCGCCTTTGCGCTCGCGGATGACCGGCGCCAACAGCATCAGCTTGCTGCCCTCCGGTTCGGCGAGGACCAGGTCGACCATCTGGCTGACGGTCTGCGCTTCCAGCGGGATGTCGTGATCCGGGCAGCGGGGAATACCCACGCGTGCATAAAGCAGACGCAGGTAGTCGTAGATTTCGGTGATGGTGCCGACCGTCGAACGCGGGTTATGCGAGGTCGACTTCTGTTCGATGGAAATCGCCGGCGACAGGCCTTCGATGGTGTCGACGTCGGGCTTTTCCATCATCGACAGGAACTGCCGGGCATAGGCCGACAGCGATTCGACGTAGCGACGCTGACCTTCGGCGTACAGGGTGTCGAAAGCCAGGGACGACTTGCCGGAGCCGGACAGGCCGGTGATGACGATCAGCTTGTCCCGCGGCAGGGTCAGGTCGATGTTCTTCAGGTTGTGGGTTCGAGCCCCACGAATCAGGATCTTGTCCAAGGTGGCCTCGCTCGGCGGGCGTCGAAAACGTAGGAGTATACGGCCAAATACTGGATGGATGCACACTATCAAACGAGTGGGCTACTGTCTTACATGAAGAGTGTGTCAGCAATGCGCGTCAAAGCGTCGCGATATACCCTGCCAATCGATGGGACTGGTAGAATCGCCGCCGGTTCACATGAGGTTTTTCCATGCACGATCCCCACAGCGAGCGCATGAGTGGCAGCGAGACCCGCGCGGCAAGCGGTCTGGCCCTGGTGTTCGCCTTCCGTATGCTTGGCATGTTCATGGTGTTGCCGGTACTGGCGACCTATGGGATGGATCTGGCTGGCGCCACGCCGGCGCTGATCGGTCTGGCGATTGGCGCCTATGGCCTGACCCAGGCAGTGTTCCAGATTCCTTTCGGTTTCATTTCCGACCGCATCGGTCGCCGCCCGGTGATTTACCTGGGCCTGATCGTGTTTGCCCTCGGTAGTCTGCTGGCAGCCAATGCCGACTCGATCTGGGGCGTAATTGCCGGCCGGATCCTGCAGGGCGCCGGGGCGATTTCCGCGGCGGTCATGGCCTTGCTGTCCGACCTGACCCGCGAGCAGCACCGGACCAAGGCCATGGCCATGATTGGCATGACCATCGGCCTGTCGTTTGCGGTGGCCATGGTGGTCGGCCCGCTGCTGACCCGCGCCTTCGGGTTGTCCGGGCTGTTCCTTGCCACGGGCGGTATGGCGCTGTTCGGCATCGTGATCGTGATGTTCATGGTGCCGCGCTCCACCGGCCCGTTGCAGCACCGTGAGTCCGGTGTCGCGCGCCAGGCGCTGATCCCGACCCTCAAGCATCCGGACCTGTTGCGCCTGGACCTGGGCATTTTTGTGTTGCACGCGATGTTGATGTCCAGCTTCGTCGCCTTGCCGCTGGCGCTGGTCGAGAAAGCCGGGCTGCCCAAAGAGCAGCACTGGTGGGTATACCTGACCGCGTTGCTGATTTCTTTCTTCGCCATGATCCCGTTCATTATCTACGGCGAGAAGAAACGCAAAATGAAACGAGTTTTACTCGGCGCCGTCGTGACGCTGATGCTCACTGAGCTATTCTTCTGGCAGTTCGGCGACAGCTTGCGGACTCTGGTGATCGGTACGGTGGTGTTCTTCACCGCGTTCAATCTGCTGGAAGCTTCGTTGCCGTCGCTGATCAGCAAGGTTTCACCGGCTGGCGGCAAGGGCACGGCGATGGGGGTTTACTCCACCAGCCAGTTCCTCGGCTCGGCACTGGGGGGAATCCTCGGTGGCTGGCTGTTCCAGCATGGCGGTCTGTCGGTTGTGTTCCTCGGATGCGCCGCTCTCGCTGCCCTCTGGCTGGCCTTTGCTGTTACCATGCGCGAACCTCCCTACGTCACGAGCCTGCGCTTGCCGTTGTCGCCCGAGGCGATCCGCGAAGCGGGTCTGGTCGAGCGCCTGAAGGCGGTCGTAGGGGTAACAGATGCAGTCATCGTCGCGGAAGAGGCGGCGATTTACATCAAACTGGACACCGAACTATTGGATCGCACCACCCTTGAGCGCCTGGTGAACAACCCGGCCGGGGCAGCGTGCGTAGCCTAGGAGAACGTTATGGCCCGTGGGGTTAACAAAGTCATATTGGTCGGCACTTGCGGCCAGGATCCCGAAGTTCGCTACTTGCCTAACGGTAACGCCGTGACCAACCTGAGTCTGGCGACCAGCGAACAGTGGACCGACAAGCAAACCGGTCAGAAAGTCGAAAAGACCGAATGGCACCGTGTGTCGATGTTCGGCAAGGTTGCAGAAATCGCTGGCGAATACCTGCGTAAAGGTTCGCAGGTCTACATCGAAGGCAAGCTGCAGACCCGCGAGTGGGAAAAAGACGGTATCAAGCGCTACACCACCGAAATCGTGGTCGACATGCAAGGCACCATGCAACTGCTGGGCGGCCGTCCACAGGGCGACCAGCAAGGCCAGGGCGGCGGTAACAACTACCAGCAATCCGCTCCGCGCCAGCAGGCTCCGCGTCCACAGCAGTCGGCACCGCAACAGTCGCGCCCGGCTCCACAGCAGGCGGCTCCTCAGCCGGCTCCGGATTTCGACAGCTTTGATGACGATATTCCGTTCTAGCCTGGCTGCAAGCCTCAAGCTACAAGCGGCAAGCTGAAACACAAAACCCGCACTTCACTTCGAAGTGCGGGTTTTTTATGGGCGGTAAAATTTGGTTGCAGACTCAGGCCGCGAGGAACTCGTTGGTCGACACCACGCTGGCATACGCAAACGCCAGGGCTGCCATGAACGCCGCATGAACCTGCACCGCCGCAACCGTCACGCCATTGAACTCCAGGTCACGGGTGGCGCAGGCGTCGTGGATCACGGTGACCGTATAGCCAAAATCCGCCGCCGCACGGGTGATGCCGTCGACGCACATGTGGCTCATGCTGCCCACGACCACCAGTTCCTTGATGCCTTGCTCGTCGAGGATCGATTTCAATTCGGTTTCGCGGAATGAGTTGACGAAGTGCTTGAGTACCACCGGTTCGTCGGCGCGGTTGAGCACTTTCGGATGCAGCTTGGCGCCTTCGGAGTTCGGAGTGAAAAACGGCGCCTCTTCGGAGGTGAATTCGTGGCGGATGTGCACCACCGAATCCCCCGCGTCGCGGAAGGCCTTGATCAGGCGGACGGCGTTGTCGGCGGCGGCATCGGCACCGACCAGCGGCCACTTGCCTTGGGGGAAGTAGTCGTTCTGGATATCGACTACGATGAGCGCTTGCTTGGCCATGACTGTTTCCTCGAAGTGTGTGTTGGTGTGGAATGAAGTATTGGCTGTGGCAGGCAATCCGAGGATTGGCCGCACCGACAATAGAAGGGGGAAAACTGACAATGGACGCAGAAAGGGCAGTCGCCGAACTCGGTGTGCTGATCTATCCCGGCGCGCAGATGGCGGCGGTGCACGGCTTGACGGACTTGTTCGGGGTGGCGAACCGGATCGCCGCCGAGCATCAGGCTGCGCAGTTACCGCTGTTGCGGGTCAGCCATTGGCAGGTCGAGGGTGATCAGCCGCCGGTTCGGGTATTCGATAGTCATTCCGGCCCGGGGCGCGCCCTGGTGGCCGTGTTGATTCCGCCGTCGATCGGCGGTTTTTCCGAGGGCCAGGCGCCACAGGGATTGATCCGCTGGTTGCGTGAGCAACATGCCAGCGGTGCGACACTGGGCGGGGTTTGCGTGGGTTCTATCCTGTTGGCCGAAAGCGGTCTGCTTGACGGTCGCAGCGCCACTACCCACTGGACCTCGGCCAAAGCCTTCGCCGAGCGTTATCCGGCGATCAGGCTCAAGGCCGATACGCCGATTGTCGATGACGGCGACCTGATTACCACCGCCGGGCTGATGGCCTGGTCCGAACTGGGTCTGCGCCTGGTCAATCGACTGCTGGGGCCGAGCATCGCCACCAACACCGCACGTTTTCTGGTGGTGGAACACAGCGACAGCGCCAGTGAGTGCGGCAGCAACTTTGCGCCGATCCTCAGTCATGGCGATGCGGCGATCCTCAAGGTGCAACACTGGCTGCAAAGCACCGGGGCGACCGATGTGTCGCTGGCGGCGATGGCCGAAAAGGCAGGGCTGGAAGAACGTACCTTCCTGCGCCGCTTCCGCGCGGCCAGCGGGCTCAAACCCACCGAATACTGCCAGCATCTGCGGGTCGGCAAGGCCCGGGAAATGCTTGAGTTCACCAACGGCACTATCGATCACATCGCCTGGACCGTGGGGTATCAGGACCCCGGGGCATTTCGTGCGACGTTCAGGAAAATCACCGGGTTGGCGCCGAGTGATTATCGGACGCGGTTTGGGGTGACGCCGGGGGCCGCGGCACGGTAGGCCGTTCACAACAAATCCCCCTGTGGGAGCGGGCTTGCTCGCGAATGCGGACTTTCAGTCAACATTTGCGGTGAATGACACTCTGCTTTCGCGAGCAAGCCCGCTTCCACATGTGTTCTGTGCCAGTCTGGAATCGTGCAAAATGCCGGAGTATCAAAGGGCGTCGTGCAGAATAAAACAGGCCTAATGCCATCGCTGTCTGTGCAACGGGCTGATTTTAAACCCCTTTTCCCTCGACGGGCCTTGGCCTGATCTCTGCACCCCTTCAGCTACATTCATCAAGCGTCGATTGAAGGGGGATGCATGACCCCAGCAAACTCCAGGAGACTGGTGGTCGCCCATTCGGTGCTCGCCGATGCACCGCAGCACGAAGTTGAAACCAACCGTGCGCTGGCCCGCTGGCTGGCTCAGATACTGGGGCTCAAGTATGGCGGCAGCTACGACCCGCAACTGCATGTCGGGCGGGACCTCTACCTGTTGCCGACCCAGACCCTGGTGGGCGCTGCGATTGCCCGGCAACTGGGGGTCAAGGGGCCGGAGGATTTGTGGGGTGGTTATGTCGACCACGACTTCATTTGCACCAAGGCCATCAGCCACGGATTGCTCAACCGCCACGCCCATGCGCCGCCAGGCTGGGCTCCGTTGTTTTCCGAGCGGGTGCGCAGCGTGGTGCTCGACGGTCTCAGTGTGTTCTCTCTGAAGGATGCGCGTCCGGCGGCAGAGCATTTGCTGTACACCGGGCCGATCCGCCTGAAACCGATTCATGCCTGTGCCGGACGTGGTCAGGAAGTGATCAAAAGCCTCGACGAGTTCGATGAGCTGCTTGCCCAGCCGGAAGCTGAGGCGATGTTCACCGAAGGCGTGGTACTCGAACAGGACCTGGACCAGGTGATCACCCACAGCGTCGGCCAGAGTCGTATCGGCGGCCACGTACTCAGTTACTGCGGTGATCAATATTTGACCGAGGACGCTCAGGGGGAACAGGTGTATGGCGGGTCCAACCTGCTGGTGGTGCCAGGCGGCTATGACGCATTACTGGAACTGGATCTTCCGGAAGACGTGTGCCTGGCGATCCATCAGGCACAGGTGTTCGACAGCGCGGCGGATGAAGCCTATCCCGGTTTCTATGCCTCGCGGCGCAACTACGACATCGCCCAGGGCGTCGGCAGCGACGGTCGGCCACGCAGCGGTGTGCTGGAACAGTCCTGGCGCATGGGCGGTGCCAGCAGCGCCGAGGTGGCGGCCTTGCAGAGTTTCGTCAACGATCCGGGGATATGCGCGATTCGTGTGTCTTCGGTGGAAACCTACATCGACCAGCCGCTACCGGCGGACGCCATCGAGGTGTACCGCGGGCCGGCGCAGGCCAGTGACTTTCTCCTCAAGTACGTGACGGTTGAATCCAATGACGGCTAGAAGCGAATCCATTCAGATCGACATCGACGACGAACAGATGAGCGGGACCTTCCTGAGTCCCAAATCGAAAGTTCCCGGTGTGCTCTTCGTGCACGGTTGGGGCGGCAGCCAGGAGCGGGACCTGGAGCGCGCCAAAGGCATCGCCGGCTTGGGATGCGTGTGCCTGACATTCGATTTGCGCGGGCACACCAATGGCACCGGTATCCCATTGACACGGGTGACCCGGGAAGACAATTTGCGCGACCTGCTGGCGGCCTATGACCGCTTGCTCGCGCACCCGGCTCTCGATACCTCGGCGATTGCCGTGGTCGGCACCAGTTACGGGGGGTATCTGGCCTCGATCCTGACCTCGCTCAGGCCGGTTCGCTGGCTGGCGTTGCGGGTGCCGGCGCTGTATCGCGACGAGCAATGGCACGCGCCGAAACGCGATCTGGACAAGCTGGACCTGCGTGATTACCGAAGCACCCTGGTGCGTGCCGACAGCAATCGCGCCTTGCATGCCTGCTCGCAATTCACCGGGGATGTCCTGCTGGTGCAGTCCGAGACCGACGACTATGTGCCCCATTCGACGATCATGAGTTACCGCGCGGCGTGCCAGCAGACTCACTCGCTGACCCATCGCATCATCGATGGTGCCGATCACGCGCTGAGCGACCCGGTTTCGCAGCAGGCCTACACCTCGATCCTTGTCGGCTGGATTACCGAGATGGTGGTGGGGGAGCGGTTGAGCATTATTCAATCCCGGTGATTTGCGGTGTGCTTGTGGACGCCTTCGCGGGCAAGTCGGATCGCCGCACCGCCGCTCCCACATGGATCGAGGGTGTACATAGAATCTGCATCCACCAACAGACCCTGTGGGAGCGGCGGTGCGGCGATCCGACTTGCTCGCGAAGGCGTCTTCACAGCCAGCACAAAATCACTTGGGTTTTTTCTCTATCCGCAGCGCCTTGGCCTTGGCTTCCACCAGCAAATACATCACCAGGGTAATCAACAGCGGCAGGATGAAATAAATCGCCCGATAGGCCAGCAGTCCCGCCACCAGGCTGCCCCGCGAAGCCTCGTGTTGCAGCAGGGCCACAAACACGGCTTCCAGCACGCCGAGCCCGGCCGGGATGTGAGTGATGACCCCGGCGATGGCGCTGATCAACAGCACGCCCAACACCAGTGGATAGTCCAGTTTGCTCGGCAGCAAGGTGAAAATCACCGCCGCCATCAGCGACCAGTTCAGGGCACCGAGGGCCAGTTGCAGCACCGCCATGCGCAAGGATGGCAGGTCGATTTCGATGCCGCGAATCGCCCACTCCCGACGCCTGGCAAACCGGCACGCCGCCAGGTACCCGGCGCTCAGCAGCAACAACAAGACCCCCACGCCTTGCAGCGTGCTACTGCTGAGCTTCCAGCCCGGAGGCATGCGTACCAGCCCGCTGCTGAACACGGCACCGGCAATTACCATGTACCCAAACCAGTTGGTCGCCAGGCTCAGGCCGAGGATTTTCGCGATGTTGCTCTTGCTGACCCCGAGCCGCGAATACAACCGGTAACGCATGGCGATGCCGCCGACCCAGGCGCTGAGGTTCAGGTTGAAGGCGTAGCTGATGATTCCCACCGGCAGGATTTGCTTCCAGGTCAGGTTCTGGCGGATGTAAGTGCGGCCGATCAGGTCGAAGCAGGCGTACACCAGAAAACTCACCAGGGTCAGCCCCGACGCAATGATCAGTGTGCGCACCTTGAAGTCCGCCAGGTTATCGAACACTTCGTTCCATTCCAGGCGCTGGGCGAGCATCGTGAACAGCACGATCAGCATCAGGAAGAACAGCATCGTCAGCGGTCGTTTCCAGCGGCTCCAGTGCGACTTGCCCGGGCTTTTGGCGTGAGTTGCCGTGTGGGGATCAGCGCGGTTCATGGTCAGCGCTCTCGGTCGGAGGGGGGAAGGGTTTCAGGCGAGGTTTATGCGCCGGCAACCAACCGGCCCATGCCGGGAAATGCCGCAGGAAGTGGAACACCAGAAAACCGATGGTCATGTGCCAGACACGCCCGCGTGGCGCGATGTCGTGAGACATGACCTTGCAGTGGTTGTCGCTGAGGTCTTCCAGGCGATCGAACAGAACTCGATTGAAGCCACGGTCGCGGATCAGCACGTTGGCTTCCAGATTCATCGACAGGCTCAACGGGTCGAGATTGCTCGAGCCAACGGTACTCCAGTCCTCATCCACCAGTGCGACCTTGCCGTGTAGTGGGCGGTCGCAATATTCGTAGATCTTCACCCCGGACTTGAGCAAGTAATCGTAGGTCATGCGCGCCGCGAGCTTGGCCACCCGCATGTCTGGCTGTCCCTGCAGGATCAACCGCACATCCACCCCTCGGCGTGCCGCGTTGCGGATCTCGCGCAGCAAGCGGAAACCGGGAAAGAAGTAGGCGTTGGCGATCACCACCCGGCGCTGCGCCTGGCGCAACACCTGGCGGTAAACCTCCTCGATGTCGGTCTGGTGTTCCCCGTTGTCGCGGTACACCAGCCGCACCTGGCCATCGTGATCACTGAAGGCCAGTTCCGAACGCCGCTGCCGACGGCGCTGCCACCAGTATTTGGCGTGTGCCGGGCGACCGCATTGCAGCAGGGCAAAGTGATGGATGTCGGCAACGGCCGGACCCTGAACCTCTACGGAATAATCCTGCTTGGCCTCGGGGCCGAAATCGGCCAGATGATCGGCGGAAAAGTTGATCCCGCCGACGAACGCGACGGTGCCATCGACCACCACAATCTTGCGGTGCAGGCGCCGGAACCAGTTGGTGCGGATGCCCAGGCGTTTCGGTGCCGGATCGAACATTTGCAGATGCACGCCGGCGGCTGTCAGGGCGGTGAGGAACCCGGTACTCAGTTCGCCGCAGCCAAAGCCGTCGAGGCTGACGGTGGTGCGCACGCCCCGTTGAGCGGCTTCGATCAGGATTTGTTGCAGCTCATTGCCCACCTTGTCCTCGAACAGAATGAAGGTTTCCAGCAAGATTTCACTTTGCGCCCGGCGCAGGGCTTCAAACACCCGGGGAAAATACGCCTCACCGTTTTCCAGCAACTCGACCCGATTGCTGCCTTGCCAGCCGTATTCGACATCGACCGCTGTCGGCTCGCGGGTCGGCGGAGCGGGAATGTGTTCCAGCGTGGTTTTTTCCATCGACTGGCTGCTCATAGCTCGATCTCCACCGACAGCGGGACGTGGTCGGAAAGGTGCGACCAGGGCCGGGAGGTCAGCACTCGCGGATGGCTGGCCTTGAGGTTGCGCACGTAGATTCGGTCCAGGCGCAATGCCGGCAAGCGCGCGGGGAAACTGCGTGCCGGTTTGCCATGGTGCGCGGCGAAGACTTCACGCAAACCACTGGGTTTTAGCAACGCATCGGCGCGCTGGCGCCAATCGTTGAAGTCACCGGCGACAATCACCGGGGCGTCGCCGGGCAGTGCGTCCAGGCGTTGGGCGAGCAGCTTCAGTTGTGCGGTGCGATGGGTTTCGAGCAACCCCAGGTGTACGCAAATGGCATGCACCTCCTGGCCATCGCCGGGCAGGCGCAACACGCAATGCAGGAGCCCGCGGTTCTCGTGGCCGCTGATGGATACATCGAGGTTGTCGTGGCGGATGATCTGGAACTTCGACAACAGCGCATTGCCGTGATCGCCCGCCGGATACACCGCATTGCGGCCATAGGCGAACTGTGGCCACAGGCTGTCGGCGAGGAATTCGTATTGCGGCATCGCCGGCCAGTTGGTGTAGCGCCTGGGATGCTGTTCGTGGGTGCCGTGGACTTCCTGCAAAAACACCACATCGGCAGACACACTGCGCACCGCTTCACGCAGTTCCGGCAGGATGAAACGGCGATTGAGCGCGGTGAAACCTTTGTGGGTGTTGACCGTCAGCACTGTGAAGCTGCGCACTGTCGTATTGATGGGTGTCTGCTCGTCCGTGACGCCGACCGGCTCGGGAATGTTCATGGCAACACGCCCTCGGTGGCAGGCTCACCGGGGACGGTGGCGAGGTTTTTGTCGAGGTGCAGGCGTTGCAGCAAATGGCGTGCATCAAAGGGGGCGCGGATTTTGATGTCGTTATCGAAATAGCAGAATACCTCCCGGGATTTGCACGCCTTTGGTTTCTGCCGGGGCGCGATCAGTTGTGCATCATCCGGTTGCCGGCCGTGATGCCAGGCTTCGATTCGTTCGCCCCAGTGTTTTAGTGCCTGCGGGGTGTAGCCGCTGGCATAGAGTGTTTCGGCGCCATGCAGGCGCAGGTAGACGAAATCGCTGGTGATGTCTTCGCGGTACGGCCATTTACCTGCCGTGTCGGCGATGACCAGGGCCGTGTTGTAGCGCTTGAGCAAGCGGACGAACAGCGGATCGATAAAACTGTCGTGACGGATCTCTACGGCATGGCGCAAGGGCTGTTTTTTGTGAGCCTTCAGACTCGCATGGCCGGTGACGTGGGAGTCGTGCTGGCGGGCGAGGGCGGCGGCCTGTTCGGTATTGTGGGGCAATTGGTCGAGGAAGTTTTCGAACAACTCGGCATCGAATTTGAAACTGGGGGGAAACTGCCAGAGGACAGGGCCGAGCTTTTCTTTTAATTCCAGCACTCCGGACGCAAAGAAATTGGCCAGCGGTCTGTGGATGTCCCGCAGCCGCTTGATATGGGTAATGAAGCGCGGGGCCTTGACGCTGAAAACGAAGTCGAGCGGGGTTTCGCCGTACCACTGGGCATAACGTTCGGGCCGCTGCAGCGCGTAGAACGATCCATTGATTTCGATGCTGTTGACCGCCCGCGAGGCGAATTGCAATTCGCGCTTGTGGGTCAGGCCACTGGGGTAGAAGTCTCCCCGCCAGGGCGTGTAGCGCCAGCCTGAAATACCGATATGAATCGTCGCCATGTCGCCTCCGGTCTGACAGCGCCTGTCTTGAGATGACTACGAGGCTGCGGCGAAAGTTTCGATGGCGCTACGGACGGTAAATTTTCTATAGAGCACCACTTGTGGGCGATATATTCCGGCACGTAGCTGCCGATGAGGGCGATTACATCCGGAGGCAAAACGGCAAGGACGGTTTCACACCAGCCCAAATGCTGGCCGATGAATGTCCCCAGCGGCACGCCGGTGACCAACGCCGGTCAGGCTGGTGAACATGCTCGCAATCGTGCTGGCGGCTTTTCCCTTCGGCACTAGACTGGTGGCGATAGTCGAGTCGATCGAGAAAAACACCCCGTGGGCAGCGCAGCGTCGGGATTTGGCTCGTTCAGAAAAATACAGGGAAGGACATTTGATATTTGCCTCGGGCGCAAAGATCGCGAGCGCGGGTGTTAGTCTGTGGCGAGGGATCTATATCCGAACTTGTCCGGCATTTCTCGATCAGTTCCCTACCGATACAGCCAAAGGAGCGGGTGTTTTGATCAGGCTCAAGACCGCGATACTGCTCGGTGCGTTGCTGTTTGTGGGCAGCGAGCAACTGGAAGCCGCCGCGATACCGGGGCTGCCCGCCGCCGCGACGCCGCCGGCCCACCCCGAGCCGCTGGTGCAAGGCGGGTTACTGGGGGCCATCAGTTCAAGCATCGACGAGGTCCAGACCAAACTCGATCTCAATGAAAATCTCGTCGACGTCTGGCGCCTGCGTGCCGACCTGGCAGTCGATGAAGTGGATCAGTTAGTCAATCAGCCTTCGGCCCGTTCGCCCTGGAGCGTCGCCGGCGATTTCCTGCTGCTGACCTGCGTGTGGGCGGTGGTGTTTGCCTGTCTTTGGCTGCTTGGGCGGATGGCCGTCAGGCGCCTGTGCGAGCATCGTCTGCTGCTCAGTCGTGAGCGGGGCCAGGCGTTGCTCGGCTACGTGCTGCCCTACACCCTTGCGGCGGTGATCAGTCTGCCGTTGACGATTTATGCCAGTCAGTTCTTGCCGATATCGGCAGGACGGGCGCTGGCGCTGTGTCTGGCCTATGCCGCCAGCGCGGGGATATTTGCCGCGTCATTGGTGCTGTCGCTGGTGGTGGTGTTCAATGTCGGGCACAAGCGGCGGGCGGTGCAGATCATCCGCGAGAAGAGTCCCCGCCCCTTGTTCGTCATCGGCTTTCTGGTGGCATTGAGCGATGCCCTGACCAGCCCGCAGATCGCCCATCAACTGGGCAGCAACCTCACCAGCAGCATCGCCGTGTTCACCGGGTTGGCAGCATCGATGTCCTTCGGCTTACTGGTGATCCGCATGCGCCGACCGGTCGCCCAGGTGATCCGCATCCTGCCGCTGGCCCAGCGCCTCAGGCAGCCGGCGCTGCGTGAAACCCTGCGGATATTTTCCGGGCTCTGGTATTGGCCGATTCTGTTGATGGTACTGGTTTCGATCATCAACCTGATCGGTGCCGGGGCGGACAACCAGAGAGTGCTGCGCAGCGCCTTGTTCACCACTGTATTGCTGATTGCCACGGTGTTCCTCAGCACCACGCTGCACCATTTGTTCAAGGCCCACAGCGAGACGGAGCTGCGCCGCAGCAGCGCCTACAAGGAACGCTTTCTCAATCTGTCCCACGCCTTGCTGCGCATCGGCATGGCCATCGTGTTCATCGATATCCTCGGACGGATCTGGGGCGTGTCGCTGTTCGAATTCGCAGTGACCAATGCCGTGGGCCGGGCGATCAGCGATTCCCTGAGCCACATCGGTTTGATCCTCCTGGTGACCTGGATGGTCTGGGTGTTGCTCGACACGGCCATTCAGGAAGCCCTGAAACCACCCACCAACAAGCGCTCGGCGCGCCAGCCGAGTACGCGGGTGAAAACCATCCTGCCGCTGCTGCGCAACGCGATCAAAATCATCCTGGTGGTGATTTGCGCGATCACCACCATGGCCAACCTGGGAATCAACGTCGCGCCATTCCTGGCCGGTGCCGGGGTCATCGGCCTGGCGATCGGTTTCGGTTCCCAGCAACTGGTGCAGGATGTGATTACCGGGTTGTTCATCATCATCGAAGACACCCTGTCCATTGGTGACTGGGTGGTGCTCGATTCCGGCCACGCAGGCACCGTCGAAGGCCTGACCATTCGCACCTTGCGCCTGCGCGACGGCAAGGGATTCGTGCACTCGGTGCCGTTCGGGCAGATCAAGGCCGTGACCAACCAATCGCGGCAATTCGCCTATGCGTTTTTCTCGGTGCAGTTCACTTACGACACCGATGTCGACAAGGCCATCGAACTGATCCGCGAGGCCGGGCACTCCATCAGCAACGACCCGTTCCTGCGCTACAACCTGCAAGGATCGCTGGATGTGTTTGGCGTCGACAAGATGGACCTCAACGGTGTGGTGCTGACCGCGCAATTCCGCACGGTGTCCGGTGGTCAATACGCGGTGAGCCGGGCCTTCAACCAGCGGTTGAAAAAGCTTGTGGATAACTGTCCGTGGGTGAACTTCGCGCAGACTTATCCACAGCAGGCGCTGGTGCCGCGGCATCCGGTCGAAGCGCCGCCGGAGATCGAACCAGAGCATGCTGCTGTACTGATGCCGGATAGGCCGCGTTCTCAGTAGAAGGTTTTGTCCTGAGGTTCTTTGTTGGCTGTGATGGCCTCTTCGCGGGCAAGTCGGATCGCCGCACCGCCGCTCCCACAGGGTTTTGTGTTGGAACACCAATCTGCGTCCGAACATAGATCCAATGTGGGAGCGGGCTTGCTCGCGAAGGCGCCAGACCAGACAACTTCAATGCCGGATCAGTTTGTTGCGCACCTCGGCACCACCGAGCTGATCCAACTCCCCCCAGAACTGCTGCTTGCCGGCAATCTCGGCAGCCACCGGCAACCCGTCCCGATACACCAGCCGATTGCACGCCAGTGCCGGGACTTTCATGCCGGGCAATAGCGTGCCGGCGAGGTTCAGCGGATCGACCCCGCACACCGCGACCAGGCTGCCGTCATGGGGCCGACGCCGCACCTCTCGCAACAAGGGGATCGCCTCGGGCAGGGCGAATTGCTCTCCCGCCAGGCCACTGACAAACCGCCCGCCGCGAATCTCGCCGCGTGCCTCCAGCTGATGGAAGGTACGCAGCAGTTCCCGCCAGCTCGGCAACCAGTCCGCCTCGCGTTCCAGCAAGCGCCAGAACACCACGCCGTAGCGGCGCAGCAAGGTCATGGCGATGTGTTCAAGGGTTTCGGCAGACATCCGCTGGTTTTGCACCATCGGCCCGGTAGGTGCGCGTCGCAACAGGGCCCAGCGTCCGGCGTCGTCCATGCCACCGATGAATGCTCCGCGTCCACGCCGACTGTTGCGCGGCTGGCGCTTGCTGGCCGGGGTAATCAGGGCGCGCAATCCGGCGAAGCTGTCGGCGTTCACCAGCCCCGCGCCCACCAGTTCCTGCAGGGCGATTTCCAGCTCTGAACGCAGCAGGTGGGCCTCATGGATCAGCTCATCGAAAAACAACGCGCCATGCTGGCTGAGGGCGGCGTGGACCTTTTGCGTTTTCGGCGACAGTTCGCTGACCGGCGTCTGTTCGGTCAAGCTGCTCCAGAGGCCGACCTGGTTGCGCGGCAGCAACACGATCGGCGTGCTGCGCAGGGCGGTGCTGGCGCTTTTGTTGTGTGCAGTCAGGCGTGTCCATACCAGTCTGCCGCTGCGGCACAACTCATCCAGCCAGGTCGCCGAGTAGTCCTTGATTCGCGCTGGCAGGATATCGCTGTCCCAGGCTGAAGCAGCGGCGGGGTAGCCTTCGAATTGCGCAATAACGGCCGGCAAAACCGCCGCGCCCTGGCCCTGGCTTGCGCTCGATACATGCTGCCAGTCGAACAGGAATCGCATGAAATCCTGCAACGCCACCGGCTCGATTTCCCGGCGCAGGCGCTTGACCGTATAGCGGTGAATCCGCGCCAGCAAATGCCGCTCGCACCATTCTTCCTGGGCGGTGCCCGGGGTGAATCGGCCGCGCAGCACGTAACCTTCGCGTTCCAGTTGCGCCAGGGCCTGGTTGACCTGCGCAGCGGGCAAACCGAGCGGTTCGGCAATGCGCTCGAGCGCCAGCGGCCCGAAGGCGCTGAGCCGTGCACGGATCAGTTCGAGGATGGCGTCGTCGGGTTCCCAGGCCTCGTCGAAGTCCGGCAGCGCTTGCAGCGATGGCGTCAATTCGGCCTGTGGATAAATCGCCCGCAGGCAGGTCAGGCGTTCCAGTGCCAGCCACAGCGATTGCCCGGCGTTGATCTGCAAACGGCTCGCGCGCCCACTGTCGGCCAGGGTTGTGAGCCAGTCTAGCCACTGCGGATTGGCGCAGGCCTCGGCATTGGTGATGCACGCCAGGCTCATCAAGGCCTCATGCATTTCATCGACACCGGAGGGCGTCGGCCAGGCTTCGTCGCGCACGGCGGCAATCGCCTCGGCGTCCAGCGCACCAAGATCATCGGTGGACTGCGGGTCGCTCCAGCGCCGATTGAGCACCGCTTGGGTGCGGCGTTCTTCCAGTGGTGCATCGTCGAGAAAGGTATAGGGCCGGGCGCTGAGAATCTCCGCCGCCAGCGGCGAGGGTGCCGGCAAGTCGCGGCTGATCAGGCGAATGTCGCCGCGCTCCATGCGTCGAAGCAAAGCCAGCCAGCCTTCGGTGTCCATGGCTTCGTGCAGGCAATCGTCGAGGGTCTGTTCCACCAACGGATGGTCGGGAATCTCCCGTTCGCCAGCGAGGTTTTCCACGCAGGCGATCTGATCGGGAAACACGCTGGCGATCAGGTCTTCGCTTTTCATCCGCTGAATCTGCGGCGGGACCTTGCGCCCGCCGCTGTAGCGCGGTAGCGCCAGGGCCACGCCGGCATTCCAGCGCCAGCGCACGCCGAACAGCGGCGCGTCGAGCACGGCTTGAATCAGGATGTGTTCGGCACTGTTGCTGTGCAGGTAGCGCCAGACGTCATCCAGTTCAAAACTGTGGCTGGTGGACAGCGACAGCACGATGGCGTCTTCGCTGGCGGCTGCCTGCAACTCGAAGTTGAAGGTGCGACAGAAGCGCTTGCGCAAGGCCAGGCCCCAGGCGCGGTTGATGCGGCTGCCGAACGGCGTGTGAATGACCAGTTGGGTGCCGCCGGACTCGTCGAAAAAGCGTTCCATCAGCAGCGTGTCCTGGGATGGCAGGGCACCCAGTGCTTGCCGTGCGCGAGCCAGGTAGTCCACCAGTTGTTCGGCGCTGGTAAGGTTCAGGCCCAGGGTCTCGGTCAGCCAGTCGAGCGCTGGCTGCAAGTTGCCTGGCGCAGCCCCCAGCAGGTCGTCGAGTTGTGCCTGCAAGCGCGCCACCGCCGCGGACAATTCGGCGCTGCGCCCCGGTGCTTCACCGAGCCAGAACGGAATGGTCGGCGGCAGGCCCCGGGCATCCTCGACCCGGACTTTGCCGGTTTCCACCCGCAGGATCCGATAGGACGTGTTGCCCAACTGGAAGATATCCCCGGCAATGCTTTCCACGGCGAAGTCTTCGTTGATGGTGCCGATGTTCAGCCCTTGAGGCTCCAGCAGCACGCTGTAGTCGGCGTTGTCCGGAATGGTCCCGCCACTGGTCACCGCCGTCAGTTTTGCGCCCCGGCGCCCGCGCAGGGTGCGGCTCACGGCGTCGCGATGCAGATAGGCGCTACGGATGCCCTGACGGCCGTTGTAGCCCTCGGCGAGCATGTGCAGCAGCGCCTGATAGTGTTTGTCGTCGAGTGCGGCGTAGGGCGAGGCGCGGCGCAGCATGCGCAGCAGCGCTTGCTCCGGCCATTCCTGACAACTGACCTCGGCGATGATCTGCTGCGCCAGCACGTCCAGCGGCGCTCGCGGGATCAGCAAGGTATCGAGTTCGCCCCGACGCACGCAGTCGAGCAGCGCGGCACATTCGATCAGGTCGTCGCGGGTGGTGGCGAACAAACGGCCCTTGGGCGTGCCGCCGACCTGGTGCCCGGAACGGCCGACCCGTTGCAGAAACCCGGCAATCGAACGCGGCGAGGCGATCTGGCACACCAGGTCGACGTCGCCGATGTCTATCCCCAGTTCCAGCGATGCCGTGGCAATCAGCACTTGCAGGTCGCCGCGCTTGAGTCGCTGCTCGGCATCCAGGCGAAATTCCTTGGCCAGGCTGCCGTGATGGGCGGCCACGGCATCCTTGCCCAGGCGCTCGCTCAGGTGCCGGCTCAGGCGCTCGGCGAGGCGCCGGGTGTTGACGAAAATCAGTGTGGTCCGGTGCTCCCGGGCGAGGGCGGCGAGGCGGTCGTACACCAGTTCCCAGACATCGTTGGCCATCACGGCCGATAGCGGCACGGGCGGCACTTCGATGTCCAGGTCGCGGGGGCGGGCGTGGCCGATGTCGACGATCTCGCACGGACGATCGCCACCGACAAGGAAGCGCGAAACGGCTTCGATGGGCTTTTGCGTGGCCGACAGACCGATGCGCAGCAGCGGCTCCGGGCAGAGTGCTTGCAGGCGTTCAAGGCTCAGTGCCAGGTGGCTGCCGCGTTTGCTGGCGGCCATGGCGTGGATCTCGTCGACGATCACCGTGCGTGCCGTGCCGAGCATCTGCCGGCCGGAATCGGAGCCGAGCAGCACATACAGGGATTCCGGCGTGGTCACCAGAATGTGCGGCGCCGTTTTGCGCATCGCCGAACGGTCTTTTTGCGGTGTATCGCCGGTGCGCACGGCAGTGCTGATCTGCAGTTGCGGCAGGCCCATCACGCCCAATTGCTCGGTAATGCCGGCCAGCGGGTTTTGCAGGTTGATCTGGATGTCGTTGGACAGCGCCTTGAGGGGCGAGACGTAGACCACCTGGGTGGCGTCGGGCAAGCCTTCGGGGTTTTCCAGGCCGCGGTGTACCAGGTCATCGATGACAGCGAGAAAGGCGGTAAGGGTCTTGCCGGAACCGGTGGGCGCGGCGACCAAGGTCGAGCGGCGCTGGCGGATCAACGGCCACGCCCGGGCCTGGGCGGCGGTGACGGCCGGGAACGTATGGTTGAACCAGGCGCTGACGGCAGGGTGAAAGCCGCTCAGGGCACTGTCTGCGGGGATGGGCAGGTTCATGCAGCAATTTATGCGGGTGGGGACGGGAAGTTGCAAGTACCGCTCAAGACCTTCGCTGGTCTTCAGGGCCTCATCGCGAGCTTGCTCGCGATGAGGCCAGTGGCGGCAACGCAAAAGTCGGACATCTACACTTTACGGGTGACGGTTGCGCACTAAACCCGCAAAATGCAACGATTCCGGCAATTATCAACGACATCGCCTGGGGCGGTGTCGATAAAGCCATCGTTTCAATCAGACTGGGCCTGCTGACTCTATGCGAATGCGCCTTATGTTACTGGGCGGCGGAAATGCCCTTGGGCAGGCGCTGATTCGCCTTGGTGCGGAGGAAGACATCGGATTCCTCGCCCCCCGCCCGCCCGAAGACGGCTGGGATGCCGCGAGCCTGACACAACTGCTCGACGACACCCGTCCCGATGCATTGATCAACCTTGCCTACTACTTCGACTGGTTTCAGGCCGAGGCAGTGAGCGAATCGCGCCTGGCCGGCCAGGAGCGCGCGATCGAGCGTCTGGCGGAACTGTGCCAGCACCACAACATCGTTCTGCTGCAACCCTCCAGCTATCGCGTGTTCGACGGCTCCCGCGCCACGGCCTACAGCGAAAAAGACGAACCGGTACCCCTGGGTCTGCGGGGTCAGGCATTGTGGCGGATCGAGCAAAGTGTGCGCGCTACCTGCCCCCAGCACGTGCTGTTGCGTTTCGGCTGGCTGCTGGACGATAGCCCGGACGGCGCCCTTGGCCGCTTCCTCGCCCGTGCCGAGCAACCCGAAGAACTGTTGATGGCCGACGACCGACGGGGCAATCCGACGCCGGTCGACGATGCGGCCCGCGTGATCATTTCAGTGCTCAAGCAACTCGATTGCGCCGCGCCGCTGTGGGGCACCTACCACTACGCCGGGCATGAGGCGACCACGCCGCTGGCGCTGGGGCAGGCGATCCTGACCGAAGCCCGCAGCCTGCATCCGCTGGCTATCGAAGCCCCGACCGCCCAGGCCCACGCCGCGCGTCCGGATGCCGCCGAAGAACCGCAACACGCGGTACTGGCCTGCAAAAAAATTCTGCACACCTTTGGAATCAAACCGCGCGCCTGGCGTGCGGCGCTTCCCGGTCTACTAGACAGGTTTTATCGCCATGGCTGACGACCCCGTTTTGATCACCGGTGGTGCCGGTTTCATTGGTTCTCACCTGACTGACGCGCTGCTTGCCAAGGGCCACTCGGTGCGGATTCTCGATGACCTGTCCACGGGCAAACGCAGCAATCTGCCGCTGGACAATCCCAGGGTCGAACTGATCGTTGGCGACGTGGCCGATGCAGCTCTGGTTGCCCGGGCGATGGCCGGTTGCAGCGCCGTGGCGCACCTGGCGGCCGTGGCTTCGGTGCAGGCCTCGGTAGACGATCCGGTGCGCACGCACCAGAGCAACTTCATCGGCACGCTGAACGTCTGCGAAGCCATGCGCCAGACCGGGGTCAAGCGTGTGCTGTTTGCTTCGAGCGCGGCGGTGTATGGCAACAACGGCGAAGGTGAGTCGATTGACGAAGACACGCCCAAGGCGCCGTTGACGCCTTACGCGGTGGACAAACTGGCCAGCGAGCATTACTTCGACTTCTACCGCCGCCAACATGCGCTGGAGCCGGTGATTTTCCGCTTCTTCAACATCTTCGGTCCGCGCCAGGATCCGTCCTCGCCGTACTCCGGGGTAATCAGCATATTCAGCGAGCGCGCGCTGAAGGGCTTGCCGATCACGGTGTTCGGCGATGGCGAGCAGACCCGGGATTTTGTCTATGTCGAAGATCTGGTCGACTTGCTGGTGCAGGCCATCGAGAAGCCCCGGGTCGAAGACGGTGCGGTCAACGTCGGCTGGAACCAGGCGACGACCCTCAAACAAATGCTCGAAGCGCTCGAAGCGGTGGTCGGCAAGCTGCCACCGGTGAGCTACGGCCCGGCGCGCTCCGGTGACATTCGTCATTCCCGGGCGAACAACCGGCGCCTGTTGGAACGCTTCAGTACCACTGAGCAGACCCCGATGCGCGAGGGGCTGGCGCGGTTGCTGGGGCGATAGATCGCTTCCATGCGGACATGAAAAAGGCGCCTTTTTACAGGCGCCTTTTTCATGGCCGGAATTTACGTACAACTTGTGCAACTCCTGTGGCGAGGGAGCTTGCTCCCGCTCGACTGCGCAGCAGTCGTAAATCCAGTCAATGCGGTTTGTTTGAATCACCGCTTTTGTCGGTTTTAGGGTCGCTTCGCAACCCAGCGGGAGCAAGCTCCCTCGCCACAACAGCCAGGTTCACCACCACGTGAACATTCTTCCAGCAGTGTCGCTTAGAACTTGTAACCCAGACCCACCATGTAGACGAACGGATCCACATCAACGTCTACCTTGGCCCGGGTGCCCGGTGCAATGGCGTTGTTTTCCACAGTGGCGGTGGTATCGATGTCGATGTAGCGCACCTGGGCGTTAATCATCACGTTGTCGGTCAGCATGTAGTCGGCACCGACCTGCCAGGCCAGCCCCCAGGAATTATCCGCCTTGAAGTTACTGAAACCGGCGGACTGGGCTCGGCTGCCGACATGTTCGTCGTAGATATAGGTGTAGTTGATGCCACCGCCGATGTACGGCTGGAACGCCGACTTGGGATCCAGCGGGTAATACACCAGGCTCAAGGTCGGCGGCAGCTGTTTGATGCTACCGAGCTTGCCGTTGGCGGGTGCCAGCGCGGTGCCCTTGATTTTTACATCATGTTCAAATGGGGTCGCCGCCAGCAGCTCGATGCCCAGGTGGTTGGTGAGCATGTAGGCGAAGTTCAAGCCCAGTTGCGTGTCGCTGCTCAGTGTCGCCTTGCCACCCAGGTCGGCACCCGCCAGCGGGCCTTGATCAACCTTGACACTGGAGCTGTCGGCTTCCGGGTTGACGGTGATTGCACCGGCGCGAAGGAGAATGTCGCCCGCCTCGAAGGCGTGGGCGAGCGGGGCTGCAAGCGCGAGGGCAACCAGCGAAGCGCTGAGCATGGACTTGTTCATGGGGGCTCCAGAGGACGTTAAAAAGTTCGATGTCCAATGGTAAGCGGGCTAACTATTCGGTCTTTTGATGCAGCTCAATGAAAGTGGGGTGGGAGTGATTTTTGTGGTGTTTTTCATGGCCTGATCGTCGGATCGCCGCCCGGAGCAAGCTCGCTCCCACAAGGAGTTGTGGTGTGCTGAAGATTTGTGTTTCAGCACTTGACCCTGTGGGAGCGAGCTTGCTCGCGATGGCGGACAGACAGTTGACACAATACAGTCGGACTCACTCCGGCAGTTCATACAGGTAAATCTTGTCCGCCTCCATCTGATATCCGGCATCCGCCAGTTCGCTGGTGGACGCCTTGACCTGCAACGCGCCTTCGATCCAGTAAGGCTGATACAACTCGTCGAGCTTCACGCCAACCTCACTTTTGACGTGCACGATCTGGTTCGACGGCGGTGGCGGCACATGGATGCAGGCGCCGAAATACGGCACCAGCAGAAACTCCGTGGTGCGGCCTTCCTCGCTCACTTCCAGCGGCACGATGTAACCCGGCAGGCGAATGTTCTGGCCATCGAGGGTCTTGACCACCGGTGCATTGGGCAGGTCTTGCTTGGCGGCGGGCGCCGATTCGGCCGACAGAGCATTGCTCATCTGCGAAAGATCGTGCAGCGGCGTCATGTTCGGCACTTCTTTTGGCGCGTCGGGCGGGATCATCTCCGACCAGGTCAGGTCTTTTGGCTGGGCCGCCCACAGCGGCAGGGCGACCAGCATCAACAGCGCAAGTACGGCGCGGGGCATTTTCAACGTCCTCATAAACGGATCGACAGGCCATCGGCCAGGGATTGGCGATAGGCGCGCCAGGCCGGCACACTGCCCATCAGCAGCGCGGCGATCAGGATGCCACCGAGCAGCGTCCATTCATATTCGCTCGGCCAGGACAGCGGCAGGAACAGACCGTAGTTGGCTTGCACATAGCCTTGGGCCGCCGCGATGCACGCATACAACAACGCCACACCGGCGATCACGCCCGACAGCGCCAGGGCAAAGGCTTCCAACACCAACAGCGTCGCGATGTGCCAGGGGCGTGCGCCCACCGAGCGCAGGATCGCCATCTCCCGGCGGCGTTCATTGAGGCTGGTGAGAATCGCCGTAAGCATGCCGATCAACCCGGTCAGCACCACAAACAGCGAGACCACGAACAAAGCCTTTTCCGCGGTGCCCATCAGACTCCACAGCTCCTGCAACGCCACGCCCGGCAGGATCGCCAGCATCGGCTCACCACGGAACTCGTTGATTTCCCGTTGCAGGGCAAAGGTCGAAATCTTGTTGTTCAGGCCGAGCATGAACGCGGTGATCGCTTGCGGCGTGAGGTCCATGTTGCGCGCCTGGTCGGCGGTGATGCGCCCCTCGCCCCGGGCCGGCACGCCGTTATGCCAGTCGATGTGAATCGCTTCCATGCCACCGAGGCTGATGTGCAGCGTGCGGTCCACCGGTGTGCCGGTGCGTTTGAGAATGCCGACCACGGTGAACGGCTTGTCGTCGTGCTTGACCAGGCTGATCGCCGCCACGCCGTGGGCCAGCACCAGTTTGTCACCGAGTTTGTAGTGCAGTGCATCGGCCACTTCGGCGCCGAGCACCACTTCGAACGGGTCAGTGGCAAAAGCCCGGCCATCGGCCAGTTGCAGGTGTTGCTGGCGTCCGTACTGGTAATGTTCGAAGTACGCTTCAGTGGTCCCCATCACCCGATAACCACGATGGGAGTCGCCGAGGGACATCGGGATCGCCCACTTCACTTTCGGGTTGCTGGCGAAGTGTTCGAAGCTGTCCCAGCGGATGTTGTTGGTGGCGTTGCCGATACGGAACACCGAATACAGCAACAGGTTCACCGAGCCGGAGCGGGCGCCGACGATCAGGTCGGTGCCGCTGATGGTGCTGGCGAAACTGGCCTTGGCTTCGGTGCGCACGCGCTCCACAGCCAGCAACAGGCACACCGACAGGGCAATGGCGAACGCGGTGAGGATCGCGGTGAAGCGACGGTTAGCCAGGCTGGCCATGGCTAGACGAAACAGATACATCTCAGACCTCGGACGGGGTGGCGGCGCGATTGAGTTCGGCCAGCGACAGGTTGTGGTCGAACAGCGGCGCCAGGCTCTGGTCATGGCTGACGAACAACAGGCTCGACCCGGCTTCGCGGCACTCGGCGAACAGCAGGCGAATGAAGTTCTCGCGGGCGTCGTAATCGAGGGCCGAGGTCGGCTCATCGGCGATCACCAGTTCCGGTTGACCGATCAGTGCGCGGGCGGCGGCGACCCGTTGCTGCTGGCCGATGGACAGCGAGTCGGCGCGGCGACCGAGGATGTTTTCATCCTTCAAACCCAGGTGGGCGAGCAGCGTGGCGGCGGCTTTGTCGACGCTGCCGTGGCGTTGTTTCGCCCGTTCGGCGCGCAGTTTCGAGAAGTGGCAGGGCAGTTCGACGTTCTCGCGCACCGACAGAAACGGCAGCAGGTTGAACTGCTGGAAGATGTAGCCGGTGTGATCGACGCGGAAGTGGTCGCGGGCGCCGGCCGAGAGTTGCGTCAGTTCCTGGCCGAGCAGGCGGATGCTGCCGCGATCAGGCTTTTGCACGCCGCCGAGCAAGCCGAGCAGGGTGGTCTTGCCGCTGCCGCTGGGGCCTTTGAGGAACAGGGTTTCGCCGCGCTCCAGGCGAAACGCCGGGATGTCCAGCAGCGGCGGGTGACCGGGCCAACTGAAGCCCAGGTCGGACAGTTCGATGAGTGCTTGGGTCATTTAGCCGATTTCATGGGTGTTGATTGACCTGTGTAGGAGCTGCCGCAGGCTGCGATCTTTTGATCGTTGAGGGTCAAAAGATCGCAGCCTCGTTTCACTCCGCAGCTCCTACAGGGGGGCTTCAGTGAATTCAGAATTTCAGCGCAGCAGCCTTGGCCGTCACATCAACCCCTTGCTGCCCGCTCGGGCCGATCAGTTGTACCTGAATTTTCCGGGTGGCCGGGAAGCGGGTGAAAATATTCGCCAGGTCCAGGGTCTTCAATGCATCTGGCGTGGCGCAGGTGAACTGATAGCGAGCGTGGATTTCGCTGTGATCATGATGTTCGTGGCCGTCTTCGTCCTTGGCGTCTTCATCGTGATCATCGTCGGCCTCGGGCTTGTCGCCGAACAGCGGGCTTTCCAGTTCCTGGTTTTCCACCACGCAACCGGCGGCTTTCGGCAGGTTGAACAGGGCCAGTGGTTGCTCGAGTTGCGCGCGGGTGGCGGCGACCTTGGCTTTGTCGGCGTCGCTGGTGGCGACGTGCTCGAAACCCACCAGGTTCATGGCCGGGCTTTCCAGCTCCAGCTCCAGGGTCTTGCCGTCCAGGGCCGCGTTCAGGCGTCCCACGCCATGTTCGTGGGCGGCCAGGCTGCCATGCTCATGATCGTGTTCGTCGGCGGCATGGGCGACAGCCAGCGGCAACATGGCAAACGGCAGGGCGAGAAGCAGACGGCGCATGACGAGTCTCCGAAAAGTAAAATGAAGAAAATGTTATGTGATCTTATAACGTAAGTGCGGAGAGTTTGACTGCCTGCTTGGCGTTGCACAAGTCCCATGGGAGCATGCCGGGAAGAAATGTGCGGGAGCAGACCTATGTTGCGAATTCGCGGAAGCATCGGCGATTGGCCGGTGGATTTGACCCTGGAGATGGACGACGCGGACTGGGCGCGGCTAGGGGCGCAGTTGCAGGTGGAAAAATCCGCCGTCAGCGTGCCAGCGGCGAAACCACTGAATCAGGATGATGCGCTGTGGCAGATCGCCAGGGATTTGCTGCGCAAGGCAGGGCAGCTCAGCGGGCCGGACCTGCTTGATCAACTCGAAGGGCTGACCGGCAGCGCGGCGGCGGGCAAACGCCTGCTGGTGCGTTTGCGCCATAGTCCGGACGTGAAGGTAGTGAGCGGCGGGGATACGCCGCTCTACAGCTGGATCGAGTAGACCGTAAAAAGATCGCAGCCTGCGGCAGCTCCTACAGGGTGAATACATATTCTCTGTAGGAGCTGCCGCAGGCTGCGATCTTTTGATTTTTAATAGAGGGCGGCAAACAACTTGCGGCGGTAGGTGCTCACCAACGGATGATCATTGCCCAGCAACTCGAACACCTGCAGCAAGGTCTTGTGTGGCAGGCCTTCGCTGTAGCTGCGGTTGCGGGTGAACAGCTTGAGCAAAGCCTCCAGAGCGGCGTCGTACTGCTGACGGGCCAGTTGCTGGATCGCCAGTTGATAGACCGCTTCATCGTCCAGCGGGTCTTTTGCCAGCCGGGCCTTCAGATCGGCGGCATCCGGCAGGTCCTTGGCCAGACCGAGAAACTTGATCTGTGCCTTGGCGCCAGCCAGCGCGGCCTTGTGCTCGTCGCTCTTGACCGCATCCAGCACGGCTTGCGCTTCGCCCAGTTCACCGCGCTCGGTCAGGCAGCGGGCGTAGAGGATCAGTGCCTTGGCGTTGGTGTTGTCTTCACCCAGGATCACTTTGAGCAGCGCTTCGGCATCGGCAAAGCGACTGTCGTCGAACAGCGCCTGGGCCTGTTCGAACGGATCGGCGGCGGCCGGTGGCGGCATCTGCACGTGGGGTTCGAGCAGGGCGCGCACGGCGGATTCCGGCTGGGCACCGGCAAAGCCGTCGACAGGCTGGCCGTCCTTGAACAGCACCACGGTCGGCAGGCTGCGGATGCCGAAGCGGGCGACGATGTCTTGTTCGAGGTCGCAATTGACCTTGGCCAGCAGCAATTCACCCTGATAGCTCTCGGCAATGCTCTGCAACATCGGCATCAGCACTTTGCAGGGCGCGCACCATTCGGCCCAGAAATCCACCAGCACCGGCTTGTGGAAAGAGTTCTCGATCACCGACTGGTCGAAATCGGCAGTCGTGGCGTCGAAGATGTACGGCGTTTCCTGACTCATGGGCAATCTCGTAAAAGCGTGAATGGGGCAACTATACGACTTGGTGGGGGGCGGCCGGAAGCGGGGTGGCCGTGAGCGGTGTGTTGCCTGACCGGGCTTGCTCCGGGCGGCGATCCGACGAAGCTTTTAGCTAGCGTTGCGCGTGGTACAGGCTCACATGCCGAAACTCGTGGGGCTCGGCCAGATCCGGCAGGGTCATGGCTTCAAGCATTTCGATGCGCCGGTACAACGGATGGCGAAAATCCCGCACTCGGGAATCCGCCACCAGCGCCTCTCGGCCGCGGCTGAGGAACTGGTCGAGCAGCGGCAGGTTGGCCCGGTCGTACAGCACATCCGCCACCAGAATCAGGTCGAAGCGATCGGCCTCGGAGAAAAAATCTGTCGAGTAGTTGAGTTCTACGTCATTGAGCTTGGCATTGGCCCGACACGCGGCAATCGCCAGCGGGTCAAGGTCGCAGGCCAGCACTTCGAGCGCGCCGGCCTTGGCTGCGGCAATCCCCGCCACCCCGGAACCGGCACCAAAATCCAGCACGCGCTTGCCTTCGACCCAATGCCGGTTTTCGGCCAGATAGCGGGCCACGGCCAGGCCGCTGGCCCAGCAGAAACTCCAGTACGGCGGCTCATGCAGGATGCGCCGGGTCTCTTCCGGGCTGAAGGCGCGGTCCATGTTGTCGCCGTCGATCAGCCACAACTTCAGGTCGGTCCCTGGTAACTCACAGGCAACCAATTGCGCATCACCGAGCAGTTCACCCAACGCCTTTTGCAGGTCGAGCGGTGCACTCATGGGGCTTTGACGAATTGCAGTTGACCCAGGGCCTGGGTGGTCGGCTGGGTAATCAGCTGCGACGGCAAGTGCAGGATCAGCTGCCCGGACTGACTGGCGCGGCCTCGCAGTTCAACACGGCCCCCGGACGGGAAGGATTGCGGATTGAAACGCAGGTGAAATGGCAGCACCTGGTTGTTGCCGATCAGGCTGGAACTGGCGAGCAATTGTTGCGGGCGGTCCTTATCGTCGATCACCAGCAATGCCAGTTCGACCTCAGCGCCGGCTGGAACGCCTTGCAGGGTACCGCTCAGTTCACGCTGATAGGCGGGCAGAGGGCCGAGGTCAGCCGCCTCCCGGGCTTTCTTCTGCGCTTGCTGCGGCGCCGGGCCTGGCGTTGGCGGCTGGGACTTGGGGGCATCGCTGCCGCAAGCCACCAGCAGACTGAAAACACTGAGCAAAATGAGCGGACGTAACGACATTGGTGGCTCCATAAAGCTGAATTCCATGGATCAAGTGATCATCCCGTCTGTATACCGCAAACCCTATGGCTTGTCTTGCCACCGGGATGCGCTACCATGGCCCTCCCTTTTTTTGTTGCCTGCCACCATGCACTGTCCCTTCTGCG
The DNA here is from genome assembly GCF_949767755.1 of Pseudomonas sp. IT-P4. Classification (NCBI taxonomy): domain Bacteria; kingdom Pseudomonadati; phylum Pseudomonadota; class Gammaproteobacteria; order Pseudomonadales; family Pseudomonadaceae; genus Pseudomonas; species Pseudomonas sp. IT-P4. The sequence goes on from NZ_CATKPX010000056.1 coordinate 65,021, forward strand.
GTGCCAACGACACCAAGGTCATCGACTCGCGTCTGGTCGCCGAGGGCGAACAGGTGCGCCGCCGGCGTGAATGCCTGGCCTGCGGCGAGCGTTTCACGACGTTCGAGACGGCTGAACTGGTGTTGCCGCGCCTGATCAAAACCGACGGCAGTCGCCAGCCGTTCGACGAAGAAAAACTCCGCGCCGGCATGCAGCGCGCGCTGGAGAAGCGCCCGGTGAGTGTCGAGCGCCTCGAGTCGTCGCTGGTGCACATCAAACACAAACTGCGCGCCACGGGCGAGCGCGAGGTCAAATCCCTCGTGGTCGGCGAATTGGTGATGGCCGAGCTGCAGAAGCTCGACGAAGTCGCCTATATCCGCTTCGCTTCGGTATATCGTCGCTTCCAGGATCTCAATGAGTTCCGCGAAGAGATCGATCGCCTGGCCCGTGAACCGGTGAAAGAATGACCACACCCGCAGAACAAGCCATCCTCGACGCCCATTTCATGGCCCGTGCCCTGGAACTGGCGCGCAAGGGACATTACACGACGCACCCCAATCCGCGTGTCGGTTGCGTGATCGTGCAGGGCGGGCAGATTGTCGGCGAAGGCTGGCACGAGCGCGCCGGCGAGCCCCACGCTGAAGTCCACGCCTTGCGCGCGGCCGGTGAGCAAGCTCGTGGCGCCACCGCATACGTGACGCTTGAGCCTTGCAGCCACCACGGCCGCACACCGCCTTGCGCCGATGCACTGGTCAATGCCGGTGTGGCCCGCGTGGTCGCAGCGATGCAGGACCCGAATCCGGAAGTCGCCGGTCGCGGTCTGCAACGCCTGGCCCAGGCCGGTATCGCCACTGAAAGCGGTGTGCTGGAAGGCGAGGCGCGCAAGCTTAATCAAGGCTTTCTGAAACGCATGGAACACGGCTTGCCGTTCGTGCGGGTCAAGCTGGCCATGAGCCTGGACGGGCGCACGGCGATGGAAAGCGGCGAAAGCCAGTGGATCACCGGCCCGGCAGCGCGTTCGGCGGTACAACGGCTACGTGCCCAGGCGAGTGTGGTGCTGACCGGTGCCGATACGGTGCTGGCGGACAGTGCTCGTTTGACCGTGCGTGCCGATGAGTTGGGTCTGGATGCCAGGCAAACGGCACTGGCCATGAGCCGTCCACCGCTGCGGGTGTTGGTCGACGGGCGCCTGCGGGTGCCGCTGGATGCGCCGTTCTTCAAGGCTGGCCCAGCGCTGGTCGCCACCTGCGTGGCAGTGGAAGAGCAATACGCCAACGGTCCGGAATGCCTGATCGTGCCGGGCTACGATGGCCAGGTCGATCTGCGCCAGCTGCTGGTTGAGCTCGCCGCCCGTGGTGCCAACGAGGTGCTGGTCGAGGCCGGCCCGCGTCTGGCGGGTGCCTTTGCCCAGCTCGGTCTGGTGGACGAGTTCCAGATTTTTATTGCCGGCAAGTTCCTGGGTTCCTCGGCGCGGCCGCTGCTGGACTGGCCGCTCGCGCAAATGAAGGATGCGCCCGAGCTTAAAATCATCGAAATTCGCGCGGTGGGCGATGACTGGCGAGTCATTGCCATTCCTACGCCAGCAGCGAGCGTATAATTTCCGGCCATCGCTATAGCGCTGGCTTTGTTCTCGAGGAGAACCTCATGTTTACCGGCATCATCGAATCCATCGGCAGTATTCGTGCATTGACCCCAAAGGGCGGTGATGTGCGGGTTCACGTCGAAACCGGCAAGCTCGACCTGAGCGACGTCAAACTGGGCGACAGCATCGCGGTCAACGGCGTGTGCCTGACGGCCGTGGAATTGCCGGGCAATGGCTTTGCGGCGGACGTCAGTCGCGAAACCCTCGACTGCACCGCCATGAACGACCTGAAAAGCGGCAGCCCGGTCAATCTGGAAAAAGCCCTGACCCCGACCACTCGCCTCGGCGGGCATCTGGTCAGCGGTCACGTCGACGGCGTGGGCGAAGTGGTTGCCCGTACCGAGAACGCGCGCGCCGTGGAATTCCGCATCCGCGCGCCGAAGGACCTGGCCAAGTACATCGCCCATAAAGGCTCGATCACCGTCGACGGCACCAGCCTGACCGTGAACGCAGTCGATGGCGCCGAGTTCCTGCTGACCATTATTCCCCACACCCTGAGCGAAACCATCATGGCGTCGTATCAGCCAGGCCGCCGGGTGAACCTGGAGGTGGACTTGCTGGCCCGTTACCTGGAGCGCCTGCTTTTGGGCGACAAGGCCGCAGAGCCGACTGCCGGCAGCACCATTACCGAAAGCTTTCTGGCCCAAAACGGCTACCTCAAATCCTGAGCTCTAATTTCGAAAGAAGGGGGGTGCCTTGTGGCGCTCAATAGCATCGAAGAACTGGTTGAAGACATCCGCCAAGGCAAGATGGTCATCCTCATGGATGACGAAGACCGCGAGAACGAAGGCGACCTGATCATGGCCGCCGAGTGCTGCAAGCCCGAGCACATCAACTTCATGGCCAAGCATGCCCGTGGCCTGATCTGCATGCCGATGAGCCGCGAGCGTTGCGAACTGCTCAAGCTGCCATTGATGGCGCCGCGCAACGGTTCCGGTTTCGGCACCAAGTTCACCGTATCGATCGAAGCGGCCACCGGCGTGACCACCGGCATCTCGGCCGCCGACCGTGCGCGTACCGTGCAGGCTGCCGCTGCCCGTGATGCCAAGGCTGAAGACATCGTCAGCCCGGGCCACATCTTCCCGCTGATGGCTCAGGCCGGCGGTACCCTGGCCCGTGCCGGCCACACCGAAGCGGCGTGCGATCTGGCGCGCATGGCCGGTTTCGAGCCGAGCGGCGTGATCTGCGAAGTGATGAACGACGACGGCACCATGTCCCGTCGCGCCGAGCTGGAAGCTTTTGCCGCTGAACACGACATCAAGATCGGCACCATCGCCGACCTGATTCACTACCGGATGATCCACGAACGTACCGTTCAGCGGATTGCCGAGCAGCCACTGGACAGCGAACTGGGCCAATTCAACCTGGTGACCTATCGTGATTCGGTGGAAGGCGACGTGCACATGGCGCTGACCCTGGGCAACGTATGTGCCGAAGAACCAACCCTGGTTCGCGTGCACAACATGGACCCGCTGCGTGACCTGCTGATGGTCAAGCAACCCGGCCGCTGGAGCCTGCGCGCCGCCATGGCCACGGTTGCCGAGGCTGGCAGCGGCGTGGTGCTGTTGCTCGGTCACCCGCTCGATGGCGACGTGTTGCTCGCGCATATCCGCGAAACCGCCGATCACGCAGCGGTGAAAAAACCGACCACCTACAGCACTGTCGGTGCCGGTTCGCAGATCCTGCGTGACCTTGGCGTACGCAAAATGCGCCTGATGTCGGCACCCATGAAATTTAATGCGATATCCGGTTTCGATCTGGAAGTTGTAGAATACGTGCCCTCCGAATAATGACCGGTTGTTTCCGGCCTTGAATTCGCGGTTCAAATATCACCGAGGGACGCGTACGAGACGCGTCCCGGCTCTTTAAGAGATCTATCGAATGACCCTGAAGACCATCGAAGGTACCTTCATTGCCCCTAAAGGCCGCTACGCTCTGGTAGTGGGCCGTTTCAACAGCTTCGTCGTTGAAAGCCTGGTCAGCGGTGCAGTTGATGCCCTGGTTCGCCACGGCGTGAGCGAAAGCGACATCACCATCATCCGCGCACCTGGCGCCTTCGAAATCCCGCTGGTTGCGCAGAAAGTCGCCCAGAAAGGCGAATTCGCGGCAATCATCGCCCTGGGCGCGGTCATTCGTGGCGGCACCCCGCACTTCGAATACGTGGCTGGCGAGTGCACCAAGGGCCTGGCCCAGGTGTCCATGGAGTTCGGCGTACCGGTCGCTTTCGGCGTCCTGACCGTTGATTCCATCGAGCAAGCCATTGAACGTTCCGGCACCAAGGCCGGCAACAAAGGTGCTGAAGCTGCCCTGTCCGCTCTGGAAATGGTCAGCCTGCTGGCGCAGTTGGAGGCCAAGTGATTAGCGACGAAAGCGATCGTTTCAACCCGCGCGATCCAAAGCCTGCGGATGCCGGCAAGCCATCGAAAAGCGTCAAGCGTCGCGAAGCCCGTCAGCTCGCGACTCAGGCGCTGTACCAATGGCACATGGCCAAGCAGTCGCTGAACGAGATCGAAGCGCAGTTCCGGGTCGATAACGATTTCAGTGATGTCGACGGCGCGTACTTCCGCGAAATCCTGCACGGGGTTCCGCAATTCAAGACCGAAATCGACACCGCGCTCACGCCTTGCCTGGACTTGACCATCGATGAGCTGGACCCGGTTGAACTGGCGGTTCTGCGTCTGTCCACCTGGGAGCTGCTCAAGCGCGTCGACGTGCCGTACCGCGTTGTGATCAACGAGGGTATCGAACTGGCCAAGGTCTTCGGTTCCACCGACGGCCACAAGTTCGTCAACGGTGTGCTCGACAAGCTGGCCCCGCGTCTGCGTGAAGCTGAAGTGAAGGCGTTCAAGCGCTGATCGGCGCTTGGAATGTCGACACGAAGCCATGGGCGAGTTTGAGCTGATCCGCAATTTCTTCGCCGCCGCGCCTTGTGCGCAGGGCGGCGAAGGCGTTGCCCTCGGGATCGGCGATGACTGCGCCTTGCTGGCTGTTCCCTCCGGGGAGCAGATGGCGATCTCTACCGATACGTTGGTGGCCGGCGTGCATTTCGCCGATCCCTGCGATCCGTTTCTGCTCGGTCAGCGCTCGCTGGCCGTGGCCGTCAGCGACCTGGCCGCCATGGGCGCCACCCCGGTTGCCTTTACCCTTGCCCTGACTTTGCCGACGGTGACCGCCGATTGGCTGCAAGCTTATGCCCGTGGTTTGAACCAGATGGCGCAAAGCTGCGGCGTGGCGCTGGTGGGGGGCGACACGACCCGCGGGCCGCTGAGCCTGACCATGACCGTGTTCGGACGCGTGCCGGCCGGCCTGGCGCTGACCCGCAGTGGAGCGCAACCGGGCGACCTGCTGTGTGTCGGCGGCAACCTGGGCAATGCCGCCGGTGCCTTGCCCTTGGTGCTCGGCCAGCGCACAGCCGAAGCGCGCATTGCCGAGCCATTGCTGGCGCATTACTGGTCGCCGCAACCGCAGCTCGGTTTGGGTCAGGCGCTACGGGGCAAGGCCACTTCGGCAATGGATATCTCCGACGGCCTGCTCGCGGATTGCGGGCATATCGCGCTGGCGTCGAAGGTCGGAATCGAAGTCGAGCGGGATCGATTGCCGCTGTCGCAGAGTCTGGTCGACTTTCTCGGTCAGTCGGACGCACAGGTTGCAGCCCTGAGCGGCGGCGACGATTACGTCCTGGCCTTCACCTTGCCGCCCGTCGAATTGCCGCTATTACTGGCCGGTGGCTGGCCGATCCATGTAATTGGCCAGGTTGTGACAGGGCAGGGCGTGAGGCTGCTGGACGCCGATGGCAAAGACATCACCCCGCAATCCCGGGGTTATCAACATTTTCGGGAGTCACCGTGACAGATCATCCCAAACAGGTCCCGGCGGAGTTCGTACCGCCGTCGGTCTGGCGCAATCCATGGCATTTCCTGGCGTTCGGCTTTGGCTCGGGCACCTTGCCAAAGGCGCCCGGCACTTGGGGGTCGTTGGTTGCGCTGCCCTTTATCCCGTTGTGGCAGATGCTGCCCGACTGGGGTTACTGGCTGATGCTGGGCATCACCATGCTGTTCGGCTTCTGGCTGTGCGGCAAAGTGGCCGACGATTTGCGGGTACACGACCATGAAGGCATCGTCTGGGACGAAATGGTCGGGATGTGGATCACCCTGTGGCTGGTGCCGGAAGGCTGGCAGTGGTTGCTGGCGGGTTTCCTGATGTTCCGCTTCTTCGACATCCTCAAGCCATGGCCGATTCGCTGGATTGACCGGCACGTACATGGCGGCGTCGGCATCATGCTCGATGATGTCCTGGCCGGGGTGTTCGCCTGGTTGGCGATGCAGGGACTGGTGTGGTTTTTCGCCTGACCGGGGATTCCAGGCGTTGATCATGAGAGCTGTTGATTCGAACTGACACGGTTCTTAAGGTAGATGATGTATCCATTGTGGGAGCGGCGGTGCGCCGCTCCCACATTGATTGTGGTGCGGTGTATATCAAACATTTTGATAGTTATCGCCGATAATTCAGCCTAAGCGTCCTCCGGAACCTGCTGTTACAATGCCGGCTCTGCGAATCTTCAGACTTTTAGATCAGGAGCACACCGGTGCCTGTCGTTTTTGTCGCCGCTTCCAAGCTGCCAACGCCTTTTGCGCAATTCACCATGCATGGCTTTCTCGATGAAGCCACCGGCCGCGAGCACGTTGTGCTGAGCCTGGGTGAGATTGCCGACGGTGCCCCGGTACTCGGCCGGTTGCACTCCGAATGCCTGACGGGCGATGCCTTGTTCAGCCAGCGCTGCGACTGCGGGTCGCAACTGGAGGCCGCCTTGCAGGCCATCGCCCGCGAAGGTCGTGGCGTCTTGCTCTACCTGCGCCAGGAAGGCCGGGGCATTGGCCTGCTCAACAAGATCCGAGCCTATGAGTTGCAGGACGGTGGCGCCGATACCGTCGAAGCCAACGAACGCCTGGGCTTTGCCGCCGACCAGCGTGACTACGCCATGTGCCTGCCGATGTTGGAGCACCTGGGCGTGAAGTCCTTGCGCCTGATGACCAACAACCCGCGCAAGGTCAAGGCCTTGACCGACATGGGTATCGTGGTCGCCGAGCGCGTGCCGCTGCACACCGGCCACAATCCGCATAACCGACTCTACCTGGCGACCAAGGCCAGCAAGCTCGACCACATGATGGGCAATGAGCATCAGGGCGAGGTAGATCGGGCGTGACCCGCGGTCAGGTGCGGCGGCGATTGTCCTTCAACTGGTGGCAATACCTGGCGCTGGCCTTGTTGCCGCTGTTTGTGATCAACGCGGTATTCGGTCAGAGCGAAGCGATTCTGCCGGTGCTGGCGATGCCGTTGTTCATCGCCGGAGTCGCCTCGATGTTTGTCAGCCTGAAATTTTTCGGTACCTACAAACACGCGCTTATCGCCACCCAAAAAGCCCTCGATACCCCTGAAGAACCTGGCGCCTGGATCAGTCTGGCGGCCAAGCGGCGCACGGCATTCCTGGCCGCCGGGCTGCCGGCCTGGATCGGTGCCCTGGCGGTGTTCGTCGGTCTCGAAGCCGTGCCGCTGATGCTGCTGGCCCTGTCGACCGCCGTGCTGTTCTACCTTTACCGTATTCCGCGTCAACTCGGTTGATGCGCGCGCTCTGGCTGGCGGTGTTGCTGCTGGCCGCCAGCGGCTCGGCATTCGCGGTCGAACGGGTTGTCAGCCTCGCCCCGTCGCTCTCTGAAATCGTCGTTGAACTGGGTTCCGCCGACCTCCTGGTAGGGGTGCTGGATGCCGGTGAACGACCTGCAGAACTCAAGAACCTGCCCTCCGTTGGCCGCTATGGCCAGCTGGACATGGAGCGCCTGCTCAGCCTGAAACCCGATCTGTTGCTGCTATGGCCCGGTAGCGTCGGCCCGGCCCAGCGTGACCAGCTCAAGCGACTGAATATGCCCACCTACGTCGCCGAACCCCACAGCCTGAACCAGCTCGCCGCACAGATCGAGGCCATTGCCGCTCAGCTCGGTCGGCCTGAGCGCGGAACTTCATTGGCCGGCGATTTACGCCAGCGGCTGGATGAATTGCGTCAGCGCTATCGCCGGGACAAGCCGTTGCGAGTGTTCTATCAGGTCTGGGATCGGCCGCTGTATACGGTTGGCGGCGAGCAGATCATCAGCGATGCGCTGGAGGTCTGCGGTGCGCAAAACGTATTTGATGACCTGAAGCTGCCGGCACCGCAAGTCAGCGTGGAAGCCGTGTTGCAGCGCAATCCCGAGGTAATCCTGGCCAGCGATCAGGCGCAGCTCGATGCGTGGAAAGCCTGGCCGCAGGTGGCGGCCGTGGCACAAGGGCAATTGCGACTGGTGACGGACAAGGGCCTGGAGCGGCCGAGCGGGCAGATGATTGAGGCAACTGCAAAACTGTGCCAGTTGATCGCGCCGAATTTGTAACTGTGGCGAGGGAGCTTGCTCCCGCTGGGCTGCGAAGCAGCCCTAAAAACCAACACTGCAATTTGTCTGATTGCCCTGTCAGCTTTGATTGCGACTGCTGCGCAGTCGAGCGGGAGCAAGCTCCCTCGCCACAATGATTTGCGTCAGCCTCAGATCTCCGGCGTCCAGGTTACCCCGAACATCCACGCCCGACCTTCCTCGCGATACCCGTACTGGCTCCCTTGGAAGCTGTACAGCGCCCGGCTGTAACCCTTGTCCAGCAGGTTGTCGACCTTCAGCTCCAGCCGGACTTCACGATTGAGCTCCCAACTGCTGCGCAGTCCCAACAAGGCATAACCGCCCAATGGCTGTTGATTGTTCAGGTCGTCATAGCTGCTGCTGACCGCTTGCCAACTGGCGCCAAGGCCCAGGCGATCGAACTGACGGTCCAGATCCCAACTCAAGGTGCGGCGCGCGCGACGGGCCAGGGTGTGACCCGTGTCACGATCTCGTGGGTCGATAATCGCCACGCCAAGGTTGCTCTGCCAGCCGAACAGTTCCTGTTTCAGCGCTGCTTCGAAGCCGTTGATCCGTGCCGAGGCAACGTTCTCGGGGCGCGAGTTGCTGCCGAAAATGATCGCGTCTTCAAGGTCGGTGCGATACAGCGACGTCTCCAGGCGACTGTCCTCGGTCAATTGGCTACGCCATTGCAGCTCATAGCTTTTCGAGGTTTCAGGCTTCAGGTCGGGGTTGCTGAAGTCAGGGTAATACAGGTCGTTGAAGGTCGGCGCGCGGAAGCCTTCGCTGTAGGTCAGCAGCACTTCGTTGTCCGGGTTCAGCGGCAGGGTGAAGGTGCCGCTCCAGGTGTTCTGGCTGCCGAACTGCTGGTTATCGTCGTGGCGCAGGCCCAACTCCGTGGAAAAACTGTCAGCCTGATAGCGATGCTGGATAAATGCGGCGCGGTTCCAGCGGCTGTCTTCGTCGAATGCCGTGGTGCTATTGATCCGGTCTTCGTACCAGTCGCCGCCGAGCATCAGGCTGTTGCGCTCATTGAGCGTCAGGTCGTTTTGCCAGGTCACCGAGTCGCGATAGGTGTTGAACACGGTGCGCTCATCGCTGAGCTTGTCGAGGGTCTTCTCGCGGTTTTCACTGTGGCCGACATCAACGCGGGTTTTCCAGAGATCGTTGATCCGTGCATCGACATAGCTGCTGACGCTGCTCACGTCGAAGTCGCTGTAGGGCTGTTGCTGGACCGATTCGAACGTATTCATGTCGAAGCGACCGAACGGGTTGTCGAACTCGCTCTTGCCACGGTTATCCAGCAGGTTGGCGCCGACTTCGATGTCTTGCGTCAGGGCGTGACTCAGGCTCAGGCTGAGCGACTTGTTGCGATATTCGTCATGGTCGCCATCACTGGGATACGACTCATGGGTGCGATTGATGCCGGCGGTTTCGTCGAGGCTGGCGCCGAGGTTGAAGCGGGTTTGCTCATCACCGCCGGACAAACCGAGACTGCGCTCCCAGGTCTGGTTGCTGCCAAATCCCATGTGCAATCGAGGTTGCAGGCCTTGCTCGCCACCACGGCGGGTGAAGATCTGGATCACCCCGCCAATCGCATCGCTGCCATAAATCACCGAGCGGGAGCCGCGCAGCACTTCCACGCGCTCGACCTGCTCGATATTGATGTGTTGCAGGTTGCTGTCGCCGGAGGTCGAACTGCCGATGCGCTGGCCATCCACCAACACCAGGCTCTGGGCCGACTGGGTGCCACGGATGTAGACACCCGGAATGCTGCCGCGCCCGCCGGACTGCGAGACTTGCACGCCCGGCACCCGACGCAACAGGTCAGTGACGCTATAGGGTTGCAGGCGATCGATGTCTTCGCGGGTGAATACGGTGTTGGCGGCGCTGCTGTCGTTGCGCGCTTCGACCTGGCGGTTGGCGCTGATCAACACGTCGGGCAGCTTCAGGGCCTGGTCGCGTTCGAAGGCGTCGGCCAGCAATTGACCGGCCGGCAGCAGGGTCAGCGTCAGGGCGAAGGGAGAGAGTTTCATGGAGTATCCGAGATTTCAGATGCGACGCAACTCTCCGTAGGAGCTGCCGAAGGCTGCGATCTTTTGATTTTGATTTTTTCAGATATGGAGTTGTCGAAGGCCAGGATCAAAAGATCGCAGCCTTCGGCAACTCCTACACAGGGTTTTGCGTTTAGAGGTTGAGCAGTTGCAGGCGTTCGCGAATGGACGCTTCGATTCCCGCCTCGTCCAAGCCACACTCGGCCAGCATTTGCGCCGGCTTGGCGTGCTCGACGTAAATATCCGGCAAGCCCAGGTGCAGCATCGACTTGAGGATGTTTTCGCGGGCGAGGAATTCGCTGACCGCGCCACCGGCGCCGCCCATGATCGCGTTTTCTTCGACGGTCACCAGCAAGTCGTGGCTGCCGGCGATTTCGCGAACCAGCGCTTCATCCAGCGGTTTGACGAAACGCATGTCGACCACGGTCGCGTCCAGCGTCTCGGCGACTTTCAGGGCTTCGGCCAGTTGCACGCCGAACACCAGCAGGGCGACTTTGCTGCCCTGTCGGCGAATCACACCCTTGCCGATCTCGATCGGTTCGAGGTCTTTCTCGATGGTCGCGTTCGGGCCGTTACCCCGTGGATAACGCACCGCCGCCGGACCTTCGTACAGGTGGCCGGTAGTGAGCATTTTGCGCAGCTCGTTTTCATCGCTCGGGGTCATCACCAGCATGCCGGGGATGCAGCGCAGGAACGACAAATCGAAGCTGCCGGCGTGGGTCGGACCGTCTTCGCCCACCAGGCCTGCGCGGTCGATGGCGAACAGTACGTCGAGATTCTGCACCGCGACGTCATGCACCAACTGGTCGTAACCGCGCTGCAGGAAGGTCGAATAGATGGCCACCACGGGTTTGGCGCCTTCGCAGGCCATGCCGGCCGCGAGGGTGACGGCGTGTTGCTCGGCAATGGCGACGTCGAAGTAGCGCAGCGGGAAGCGTTCGCTGAAAGCAACCAGGTCCGAGCCTTCCTTCATCGCCGGGGTAATCCCGACCAGACGCGGGTCGGCAGCCGCCATGTCGCACAGCCATTCACCAAACACACCGGAGTACTTCGGCCCGCTGGCCTTTTTCGGCGCGGCGGCCGGGGCGTCCAGGGGTTCGAGCTTGGTGATGGCGTGGTAACCGATCGGGTCGACTTCCGCCGGGGCGAAGCCTTTGCCTTTCTTGGTGACGACGTGCAGGAACTGCGGGCCTTTCAGATCGCGCATGTTGCGCAGGGTGGCGATCAGGGTCGGCAGGTCGTGGCCATCAATCGGGCCGATGTAGTTCCAGCCCAGTTCTTCGAACAGCGTGCCGGGAACCAGCATGCCTTTGGCATATTCTTCGGTCCGGCGAGCGATTTCCCAGGCACCGGGCAGGCGCGAGAGCACTTTCTTGCTGCCTTCGCGCATGCTCGCGTAAGTGCGGCTGGAAAGGATCTTCGCCAGGTAGTTCGACAAGCCACCGACGTTACGCGAGATCGACATGTCGTTGTCGTTGAGGATCACCAGCATGTTGGCGTCCACTTCCGGCGCATGGTTCAGCGCCTCGAACGCCATGCCCGCGGTCAACGCGCCGTCGCCAATCACCGCGATCGCCTTGCGCTCGCTGTTTTGCAGGCGGGCGGCAATCGCCATGCCCAGCGCGGCACTGATCGAGGTGCTGGAGTGGCCGACGCCAAAGGTGTCGTACTCGCTCTCGGAGCGGCGCGGGAACGCAGCGACGCCGTCCTTTTGGCGCAGGGTGCCCATGCGCTCGCGACGACCGGTGAGGATCTTGTGTGGATAAGCCTGATGACCCACGTCCCACACCAGCCGGTCGTCCGGGGTGTCGAAGACGTAATGCAGCGCGATGGTCAGCTCGATCACGCCCAGGCCGGCACCGAAATGCCCACCGGTCTGGCCGACCGTGTAGAGCAATTCCAGGCGCAACTCATCGGCCAGGGTTTCCAGCTCGGCTTCGCCTAACCGGCGCAGGCCGTCCGGCGTGTTCGCGCGGTCGAGCAGGGGCGTGGTCGGGCGCTTGCGGGGAATCTCATGAAACGTCGTGGGCATCAGGCGAATCGTTATAGGTATAAAAGATGCGGCAGTTTACCTGATGCATCGCCCCCTGCCCACGCGTTGGGCTTTTTTGGCGCAATCGCCTTCAGCTGCGGCGATCGACGATATACCGGGCCAGATCACGCAAGGGTTCGGCCGCCGCGTCAAACGGTCGCAGCGCGTGCAGGGCCTGGTCGCGCAGCTCCAGGGCATAGGCCTTGGCGGCGTCGAGGCCGAGCAGGGCCGGGTAGGTCGGCTTGTCCCGGGCAATGTCGGCGCCCTGGCGTTTGCCGAGGGTTTCGGTATCGCTTTCGACGTCGAGAATGTCGTCCTGGACCTGGAATGCCAGGCCGATGGCCTGTGCATAAGTCTGCAGGGACTTGAGTTCGTCTTTTTCGGCACGGCCGCTGGCCAGGGCACCGAGCTTGACGCTGACCTCGATCAGCGCGCCGGTCTTGTGCCGGTGCATGTACTCCAGGGCTTTCTGGTCAAGCTTCAGTCCGACCGAGCCGAGGTCGATGGCCTGACCGCCGACCATGCCCACCGGGCCTGCGGCCAGTGCCAGGGCGCTGACCATTTGCAGGTGGATTTCGGCATCCAACGCGCTCAGGCGCGGGTCGAGCAGGGCGCTGAAGGCCAGGCTCTGCAAGCCGTCGCCGGCGAGGATCGCGCAGGCTTCATCGAATTTCTTGTGGGTGGTGGGCTGGCCGCGACGCAGATCGTCATCGTCCATCGCCGGCAAATCGTCATGCACCAGCGAATAAGCGTGGATCAGCTCCACGGCACAGGCTGCGCCATTGGCTTGCTCGGGTTTGCCGCCCAACGCTTCGCACGCGGCGTAGGTCAACAGTGGACGCACGCGTTTGCCGCCATTCATCACGCTGTAGCGCATGGCCTCGTACAGCCGCGCCAGCTCGGGGCTCGGGGCAGTGAACAGGGTTTCCAGAGCCGCATTGACGCGGGCCTGGCTGGTTGCCGAGTACGCTGCAATCATTCTGACTGATCCGCTTCGAAGGGTTCCTCGGCCAGCTCGCCATCACGCTCGAGCAGCACCTGAACCTTTTGCTCGGCCTGGGCCAGCGCCGCCTGGCAATCGCGGGTCAGACCGATGCCTTGCTCGAAAGCGGCCAGCGAGTCCTCCAGCGACAATTCGCCATTCTCCAGACGCTCCACCAGCGTTTGCAGGTCGGCGAGGGACTGTTCGAAATCCAGTGCAGCTTTTTTGCGGGCCATGGCGGCGATTTCCGGTTGACGTTAAACCGGCGCGACACTAGCAGATAGGGGGTTCATGGGCAAATGAGCGGGGTGTTTGACACGCGAAAAGCGGAGCCCTGTGGCGAGGGAGCTTGCTCCCGTTGGGGCGCAAAGCGGCCCTAAATTCATCTGCCAAGTTTTTCAGGAATACTGAGGTCAATTGATTGGGCCTGCTTCGCAAGCCAGCGGGAGCAAGCTCCCTCGCCACAAAGTAAGTGGACCTCAAGTGTACTGAGGATTATTCGGCTCACTTTATGAGCCGAATAACATCGCTATTCGGCTCACCGTCCACCCATTACCGTGATTCCCACCGCAATTTCGCAGCCGTCCGATTGTTAAAAAACACCCGAATGGATAACCTTCGAGCCCTATACGACCTGGTAGTCACGGGTCTTTCAGACGAAACGCAGTATTCGCATCTGTAACGTGCCCAGGATCAGGCGCAAGGTTTCGTCATGCATGGCAGGAGGCGTCGCATGCGCTCATTTCTATTGCTGCTGATCGGGCTGGTTTTCGCCCCCGTGATTCTGGCCGCGCCGAATGCCGAGTTGGCGGAACCGGTGGGTGGTTGGCGTTACAACGGTCTGCTGGACCGCAGCGAAAACCCGCAAGTCGCCTATCCCACGCCGCCGATTGATCGGGGTGTGCAGCGCAATCGCACGATGATCGAAGGCCAACTGAAGGCCCTGGGCACCCAGCGCGGGCCGCACACCTTGGCGGTCAACGGCAATCCGCTGAATCTCTATACCGACGAGCAAGGGCGTTTCGCCCGGCCCTATGCATTTGGCGCCGGTTCCAACAGCGTCGAAGTGCGCAGCGCCGAAGGCCAGTCCCTCAAGCGTGTTCAATTCTATGAAGCCAACAACCTGCGCACCCCGGCGCGGATTCGCGTGGTGCTGGGTTGGGATGATCCGAAAGCCGAACTCGACCTGCATATTGTCACGCCCGATGGCCAGCATGCCTTCTGGGCACATTCGGCCTTGACCAATGGCGGCGGCCTCGACCCCGACGGCGTCGATGGCCCGGGTCCGGAAATGTTCACCATGACCGCGCCGCTGCGTGGCACCTATCTGGTTTACGTGAACTATTGGGGCAACTTCGGCAGCGGCGGCTATAACTTCGATGAGTCCGGCAACCAGAACGAGGTGATTACCTCGCAGATCAACCTGGTGCTCAACGAAAACACCGTCGATGAAAAACGCGAGACGTTCATCGTGCCCCTGCGCGCAATCGGCGACCTGCTGCTGGTCAAGACTTTCAACTACTAGGCATCCCCGCTCCACGGATGAACATCGGGTTTTGTGAACATGAGTGATAGCACTGTTACTCCGGCCGCAGGCGCACCAGCGGCCAAACCTTCTCTGCATTGGCCGACGCTGCTGATCGGGATATGCCTGGTCATTGGCGTGGCCGGTGGGCTGGGGTGGTTCATGCACAAACCCAAGGCCCCGGTGCCTGTGTTGGCCAGTGACAAACTGGGCATGAGCCGCCCGGATGGCTTGCTGGAAACCCACTCCTTGAGCCAGTTACCCAAGGACTTGTTGGCAGTGCCGTTCCTCAAGGAAACCCTGACCGAAGATTTCGTCTTCTATTACGAAACCCACGCCGATCGCCTGGGGTTGATCGGCAGCTTGCGGCGGATCATCTACGAACATGACCTGAAACTGCAGGACACCTTGATCGAGCAACTGTTCGATCAACCGGCGGACGTAGCGTTGTGGCGCGGGGCGGATGGGCGGCTCAAGGATTTCCTGCTGGTGATGGATCGCGGCGGGCTGGCCAAGGTGCTGGAGCCGCTGGCCAAAGTGGCACTGGACGACTCGCAACTGAGCAAGGTTGCGGACCTGAAGGTCGGTACCGACGACGTGGGGCTCTATCAACTCAGTTACAACGCGAGCAAGGCGCTGCTGTTCGCGTCCCATGGCGACAAATTGGTGGTGCTGTCCAATCCGGCGAAACTCTACGATCCGCAAAGTGGCGCAACGGAAGAATCGGGCAGCGTGTCGACCACGGCCATTGCCGCGTTGCTCAATGGCGACAAACTGTTCCCCGAAGCCTTCGGCCTGCCGCCGCGCGCGCCGGAGGTGAAACAACGTCTGTCGGTCAATGCCGGTGTGTTGGCCATGGGTTACCAGCGCTTCATACCGAACTTCGCCGGCCTGCGTTTCGACATGGACGACAAGGGCTGGCACAGCTTCCTGGCCATGGATGAACTGGAGAATCAGCCGGACTTCGATTTCAAACCGATCTGGCAAGCCATGCCCATGGGCGCCAGCGCTTGCGTGGCGTTGCCGCTGGCTGCCGAACAACAGAAACCGCTGCTGGTGAAACTCGGTGCCGAAGATAGCGTGGCACAAGCGTTGACCGAACACATGGCCGGTGCGGCGGGGCTCTGCTGGTACGCTGATTCGCGTCTGTACACGCCGTTGCTGGTGGCCAGTCTGAGCGACGAGGATAGCGGCACGCTCGATGGCGATCTGGGCAAGCTGTTCGGCTCGATGGTCGGCGCCTATGAAAGCAATGTCGCCGGGCACGCATTCCCGGTGGTGGAGAAACAGGAAGGGCAGAGCCATCAGTGGCAGCGACAAGTCAGTTCCAGTTTCGGCCCGTACAAAGCCAAGGACGCCGAAAATCCGGAGGCGATCAGCGGCAAGGCGTTCATGCGTGTGAGCTTGGCCCGCCACGGTTCAACCTTGCTGTTTTCCCTCGATGACAAACTCGTCGACAAGGCTCTAGGCACCCTCGACAAACGCTTCCCGCCGATGGCCGACGTGGTGCCCAAGGACCTGCTGATGCCGGTCTATTTCGGCCCGGATTCCATGGCGCAACTGATGCAGCAGGAAACCTTCGACAGCCTGCCCCAGGACATGGAACCGGTGTTCTACAACGCCGCGCAAACCTACCTTATCCCGAAGCTGCGCAAGCTCGGCGGCTACGGCAAATACGCCCTGACCTTGCCCGAAGGCAGTGAGCCCGACGGCCATTGGCAATGGCTGCCGCTGGAGTGGAAAGCCCTGTGACGGCATTGATCCGAAGTCTCGGCCTGCTGGCGTTGTTGTTGAGCGCGGGTGCCCACGCTGTCGAGGCACCATCGCTCGACCCGCAGCAATCCCAGGTGTTTCGCGCCTGGTTCGTGCGTATCGCCCAGGAGCAACTGAGCCAGGGCCCGAGCCCCCGTTGGTATCAGCAAGACTGCGCCGGGCTGGTGCGCTTCGCTGCCAATGAAGCGCTGAAAGTCCATGACGACAAATGGCTGCGCAGCAATGGCCTGTCCAATCGTTACCTGCCGCCGGAACTGCAACTGAGCGACGCCCAGCGCAGCCTTGCCCAGCAATGGCAGCAGGGCGGCGGCAAGGTCGGGCCATACGTCAATGCGATCAAGTTGATCCAGTTCAACAGCCATCTGATCAGCCGCGATGTGTCTCAGGCACGCCCTGGCGACCTGATGTTTTTCGATCAGGGCGACGACCAGCACCTGATGATCTGGATGGGCCGCTACATCGCCTATCACACTGGCACCAGCACACCCACCGACAACGGCATGCGTTCGGCAAGCCTGCAGCAACTCATGACATGGAAGGACACCCGATGGATACCCGACGCAGCCAACCCCAACTTCATCGGCGTCTATCGACTGAATTTTCTTTCCCAATGACCGGTGCCCGCATGCTGCGTTTTCTGTTTCTGATGTTGGTATTGCTGCTGCCGTTCTCGGCGGTTTACGCCGACGATTCGGTCCCGGCCAGCGGCTATGCGCCGGTGGCGGGCGAGAGTTTTTTCCTGCTGGCCGACAGCAGTTTTGCCAGCGATGAACCGGCGATGGTGCGCCTCGAAGCACCGGGCCGCGACTATCGCCGGTTTCGCATGGAGCCCTACGGCGGCGCCGACATTCGGGTGTACCGCATCGACAAGCCGCTGGATTTCCTCAAGCGCCAGAAGAACCTGCATCGGGTGGTCAGCGATGGCCAGTTCAAGGGTGAAGGCCTGTCCAACACCCTCGCTTACCTGTGGGACAACTGGTATCGCAAATCCCGTCGGGTGATGCAGCGGGCATTTTCCTACGAGTCGCGTAAACAAGTTACCGAGGAAGTGCCGGAACTGAAGATGGGCAACGCGATGGCCGCGCCAACGCCCTACGATGCGCAGCCGCAATTCGCACTGATACCGGGTTTGCCGGTGGTCAGCCAGTTCCGTTATCCGTTGTGGCAGGCCAAGCCGATTCAGCCACCTGCCGGGGTGAACCTGGCCGGTTCTTCCAGCGAGTTCGTCAGCGTCGCGCCGGGCAACGTCTACATCCCGTTGGGTAATCTCAAGCCGGGTCTGTATCTGGTGGAAGCGCTGATCGGCAAATACCGCGCGACCACCATGGTGTTCGTCTCCAACACCGTGGCGGTGAGCAAGATCGCCGGTGACGAATTGTTGGTGTGGGCCGCGCGCAAACACGAAGGCAGCTCGGTGCCAAAGGTCAATGTGCTGTGGACCGATGGCCTCGGCGTAATGAGCAGCGGCGCTACGGATATCGATGGCTTGTTGCGCTTGAAGCACGTCAGCCCCGAACGTTCGTTCGTGATCGGCGAGGACGAAGAGGGCGGGGTGTTCGTTTCCGAGAATTTCTACTACGACAGCGAAATTTACGACACCAAACTCTATGCCTTCACCGATCGGCCGCTGTATCGACCGGGGGATTGGGTGTCGCTGAAAATCGTCGGGCGGGAGTTCAAGAACGCGCGGGACTCGGTGCAGCCAAGCGCGGCCGACGTCAATGTGACCGTGCTGGATGCGACCGGCACGGCGCTGCAATCCCTCGATCTGAAGCTCGATTCCAAGGCTGGCAGCCAGGGCCGATTCCAGTTGCCGGACAACGCCGTGGCCGGTGGATATGAGCTACGTTTCAACTACAAGGATCAGGCCTACAGCAGCGCCTTTCGCGTCGCTGAGTACATCAAGCCGCACTTCGAGATTTCACTCAACCTGGCCAAGCAGGATTACCGTACTGGCGAAGCGGTCAAGGGCAACCTGGTGCTGCTGTACCCGGATGGAAAACCGGTGGCCAATGCGAAATTGAGCCTGAGCCTGCGCGCCCAACAGCTGTCGATGGTCGACAACGAACTGCAATACCTCGGGCAATTTCCGGTGGAGCTGACCAGCACCGAATTGACCACCGACGCCAAGGGCAATGCGTCCCTCGACTTGCCGGCCGCCGAGAAGCCAAGTCGCTACATGCTCACGGTGTTTGCCAGCGACGGAGCGGCGTATCGGGTCAAGACCACCAAGGAAATCCTCATCGACCGTGGCGCGGCGAATTTCCGCTTGGGCGCGCCTCAACGCTTCAGCGCGGTGGGTGACAAGGTTGCGTTCAGCTACTCCCGCGAAGGCGAGCAGGTCGATGCCGTTACTCCGGGCAGCTATGGCTGGGTGCGTTTGGAAGACCAGAGCACCGGTGGAGGCAAACTCGCGGAAACCGACAAGGGGTTCATCCTGGTCTTTGACCGGCCGGGCACCTACAACCTGACGCTCAAGGATGATCATGGCCGGGTGGTCGGCGCCACCGGCCATTCGGTTACCGGCGAAGGTGTCAAAGCCGTACCCGGCACCGTGGAAATCGTCCTCGACAAGCCCGAGTACATCGCAGGCGATGAAGCGCTGGCGCTGATCACTTTCCCGGAACCGGTCAGCGATGCCTTGCTGTCGCTGGAGCGGGACAAGGTCGAAGCCACTGCGCTGCTGTCCAAGGGCGGCGACTGGCTGAAGATGGAAAAACTCAGCGATACCCAATATCGCGCGCGCATTCCGGTGAAGGACGGTTTCGCGCCGAACCTGACCTTCTCGGTGCTGTACACCAAGGGTGGCCAATACAGTTTCCAGAACGCCGGCATCAAGGTGGTCACGCCACAAATCGACGTGGCCATCACCACGGATAAGGAAACCTACCAGCCGGGTGAAACCGTCTCGGTGGACCTGACCACCCAGTTCGCCGGCAAAGCGATTCCCGCGCACCTGACGGTCAGCGTGGTCGATGAAATGGTCTATGCCTTGCAACCGGAAGTCGCGCCGAGCATCGACCAGTTCTTCTATCACCCACGCCGCAACAACGTGCGCACCAGCGCCAGTTTGTCGTTCATCAGTTATGACGTCGCCTTGCCGGGCAGCCCCGGTGCACCGGGCAAGGCCAATCGCAGTGAGCGCGGCGTGAAGGTTCTGGAGCGACCGCGTCGCGAGGATGTCGACACCGCTGCGTGGCAGCCTGAATTGCTGACCGATGCCAACGGCAAAACCCGCTTCACCTTCAAGATACCCGACTCCCTGACCCGCTGGCGCATCACCGCCAGGGCCATCGCCGATGGCGGGCAGGTCGGGCAGAAGAAGCAATTCGTGCGCTCGGAAAAACCGCTGTACCTGAAGTGGAGCGGCCCGACCCGATTCCGCGCTGGCGACAAACCGGACCTTGGTGTGTTCGCCTTCAGTCAGGCCGAGAAACCGGTCAAGGCCGAACTGGTGACCCGTTACGCCGGCAACGAACAACGCGTGCCTGTGACCCTGAACAGCGGCATCAACTACATCCCGTTGCCAGAATTTGAACTGGCCAATGGCGAGTGGAGCGCCGAGCTGGTGCAGGATGGCAAAACCGCTGACGCCCTGGCGGTGCGCCTGAGCGCGACCGGTGAAGGCTGGCAGGTGACTCAAACCCAGAGCCTCGATGTGGCTGAGGGCGATACGCCGCTGACGTTGCCGACAGACGCCAGTGATATCCGCCTGCGCCTGGATGACAGTGCGCAAGCGTTGTTCCGTTCTGCCCTCGACGATCTGTTGAGCTACCCCTACGGTGGCGTCGAGCAGACCGCCAGCCGCCTGCTTCCGTTGAGCATCGCTTACCCAACGCTGGCGGCGAATCCGCAGATCCGTGATCGTCTGCGCCTGATCATGCAAAACAGTCGCTTGCGGCTGGTGCAAATGGCCGGCCCTTCGGCGAGCTTCACCTGGTGGGGCATGGACGGCGAGCCCGATGCCTTCCTCACCGCCTACGCCTATTACGCCGACTGGCACGCCAGCCAGGTGCTGGAACTGAGCCTGCCGCCGGAGCATTGGCAGCGGGTGCTGGAGGTCTACGCCAAGCAGGCGAAGAACACGCCGCTGTTGCAGCGGGCGCTGATCCTGTCGTTCGCCAAACAGATGCAGTTGCCGGTCAACACCTTGCTCAGTGGCTTGATGGACGACCTGGCGAAAGCGGGCGAGGGCACTGCCGCGAACCTGATGGAAGACGGCGAAGACAGCCTCGTCATGAGCGATCCGGATTCCGCCTTGGGGCTGGCGGGTGCACGAGTGCTGACGGCATCGCTGGCCAGGCAGGCGAAGGTCGCTTTGCCGGACAGGTTCAATCGGCAACTGGCCGACGCGCAGCAACGTCTGGCGGTCAGTTCCCAGCCGTTTGCCGAAGCGCTGAACCTGTCGCTGCAACCCTTCGATCAGGCTCGCGCTCAAGCGCTGTTACAACGTCTATTGCCGCAGCAATCAACCCTGGAACGTGCCTTGGCGCTCACCTGGCTGCAACGCAGCATCGAGCAGGCATCGCCCACCATTGCATTGGCGCCGGGTGAAGGCTGGAAGAAGCAGTACGGGGTTTCTGGTGAGATGTACTGGACGTGGCAGGGGCCTGCGCCAGTGCCGGCGGTATTGACGCTGACCGGCGCGCAAGAGCGTCCACTGCGCGCTGCATTGAGCTACCGCAGTCAGCAGCCGGCGGTCGATCCGATGGCCGTGACCATTACCCGTCGCCTGTCGCGACTGGTGCCGGGGGATGAGGCTTTCACCTTCAAACTCGAAGCGGTCGGCAGCGCGCAGCTGTCCAGCGACAGCCTCTATCTCGATGAAGTGATCATCACCAGCAAAGCCGCCAAACCGTTGCGCTATGGCCTGCTGGAAGTGCCGCTGCCACCGGGTGCCGATGTCGAGCGCACCACCTGGGGCATCAAGCTCATGGGCAAGGCCGGCACCGAACCGACATCGCTGGAGAAGGCGCGTTTCGAGCCGGGGCAAATGGCTTATGCCGTTCCGGTCGATGCCTTGAGTGGCGAATTGCGCCTGCGGCATTTGGTGCGTTTCTCGCAGAAGGGGCAGTTCAACTTGCCGCCGGTGCGTTTCACTCAGGTGTATGCGCCGCAGCATCAGGCGATGGAACAAAAGGCTGCCCTTGGCCAGGTCACGGTTCACTGACGTGCACAGGCGGCTGATAGCTTGGTTGCTGTGTTTGATCCCTGTGCTGGCAACGGCGCAGGACGAACCTTTGCGCCTGGCCTTCAAGGGCGATTTGTTGTCCCTGAGCCGAACGCAGGTGATCACCCGCGAGCCGTTGCCGCAGCCGTTACAGACGCCGCTGGGCAGTGTGTGGAAGTTGTTCGTCTACGCCTGGCTGGTGGACACCGGCGCGCGCGAGCCGGCTTATGAATGCCGCGGCCAGTCGAAAGAAGAGGTTTATTGCTGTACGACGGGCGGCAGGATCGGGCGTGATCAGGCGTTGGTGAAGTCATGCGGTCTGTATTTCGAACCCGCTCGATTGGGCATCAGCGATGCCGACTGGCGAGCCTATTGGCAGACGCGGCAGGCGCCGCAATGGCTGCTGGATTTGCCTTCGTTGCAACCGGCTACCCGGGTTTCGGTGGCGGAGCTTTTGAAGGTGTTGGCCGTGCTGCCAGCGCAGGATCAAGCCCGACGTGTGTTGCTCGATGTGGTGCTCAATGCCGCCGATGGCCAGGCCGTCGGCGAACTCGGAAGCCGCCTGCGGGTAAAGACCTGGAGCTGGTTGGCGGATCAGGATGCAACATCGCGTCAGGGCGGGTTTGCCGGTTGGACAGCGGACGGCACAGCGGTCTGGGCCGGTGGGCGCGGCACCAGTCAACGGGTTCTTCGAGATTACGCGCAGGCACTCTCTACGGTGATTCCAGTTGCATGGCCTGCGGATGCAGGGCAGTGCGTAGAGGTCGACCTGTTCTCCGGCTATCCACTTCGGCGCGTGCTGTCAGGGAACACCGCAGTGACTTCCGGGGCATTGCAGGGTGACTACCGCGTTGAATTCGCCAACGGCAATGCGCTGGATATCCACAGCGACGGCGAACTGTTTCTGCTGAACGACAAGCTGGTGGCACGCCTGGATCGCGAAGAGTACGTGGCCCGTGTTCTCCAGCGCGAAGCCAGCGCCGAGCCGGTCGAGGCCGCCAAAGCCCTGGCCGTGGCCATCCGCACCTACCTGCTGCAAAACGCCACGCGCAGCGGTGATTGCCTGAGCATCGACGACAGCAGCAGCCGTCAGCGGGTCGCACCGCGTCCGGCGTCGCCCGAGTCGCGCGACATCGCCGCCTGGACCAGCGACCTGGTGCTGGCCGGCAGCACCGTCACCTACCACTCCGATCAACCCGGCCCGGACAAGCTGTCCTGGCAGCAAGCCGTCGAACAGGCCCGTGCCGGCCAGCGCTACGATGCCATCCTGCTGCACGCCTACCCACGCGCCAGTCTCAGTCGCTGGGACAACCCGATCGCGTCCTGCGAAGCTTTGCCCGCCGCACAAGAATGGCTGCAAAAGCAACGACGCGGCTGGCGCCAGAAACTTGAAAGTGAAACCGTCTACAGCGAAGTCAGCACCTTCGCCGTCTGCCGCCTGGCCTTCGGTCGCCCCTATGTCGACCGCGAGCGTCAGCGCATCTACGTGCGTGGCGTGCAGACACTGCAAGACCGCCTCGACCTGACCCACGAATACCTGCACCTGGCCTTCGAAGCACACCCCAATGGCCAGGATGAAACCTACATCGAAGGGCTCGCCCGCCACCTCTTGCTGGAATAGTCCATGAAACTCCGTTATCCACAGGTCTTGCTGTTGCTCTGCTCGCTGGTGGCGTTGCCATCGGTGATGGCGGCTGACAGCGTCAAACTCGACACCCCTGCAGGTGGCTGGCGCACCGGCGCGCCTGAGGGCGAAGGGGAACACTTCCGGCAGACCGTGAACTACCCGGCCTCGTCGGTGAATACCCCGGCAGGGCAGGCCAACACCGCGCGCATCAGCGGGCAGATCAAAGCCACGCCCAAATCCACAGAGCCCGGCCGGTTGATCGTCAACGGAGTGAGCATGCCGCTGAAAATCGACCCGGCCGGCCGCTTCGATCGCCCGTTCTCATTCCCCAACGGCAGCAACAGCGTCGAGGTGCGCAGCCCCGATGGCCAGCAACGTCAGCGCACGCAATTTCTCAACAGCAGCGGCGGTGCGACCCCGGCCAAACTGCGCGTCTTGCTGGCGTGGGACAGCGACAACACCGACCTCGACCTGCACCTGATCACCCCCGACGGCGCGCACATCTGGTACGGCGACCGCGTCGCCCCCAACGGCGCCGCGCTCGACGTCGACGTCACCACCGGCTACGGCCCGGAAATCTTCGCCATGCCCGCACCGATCAAGGGGCAATATCTGGTCTATGTGAACTACTTTGGCGGCGGCTACAGCAGTGATGAAGAGGGGCAGGAAGATGCGGTGCAAGCGCTGACCACGGCCCAGGTGACGGTGATTACCGAGGAAGGCGCGCCGAGCGAGAAGATGGAAACCTTCCTGGTGCCGATGCGTGCGGTGGGGGAGTTGACGTTGGTGAAGTCGTTTAGTTATCCGTGAGGTTGAGGTGCAACTTACGCAGGCTTTGCACACGGCGAGGTGGAGGCCTATTAGCGTTGTTTCATGCAGACATACATTGTGAATGTTCCTGTATCGGCATCAGGAGTAATTGAAAGGGCCCTCCAACTGACATGGAAATGCCCTGACGTGAATGATCTTCCTGGCAATACCTCCCTCGATTCAGCTTTCAGCGAAATTACCCAACTGATCGTGACCGCGCGACAACGCGCCATGCGGGCGGTCAACACCGAACTGATTGAGCTGCACTGGCAGGTTGGGGCCTACATCAGTCGCAAAATTGAAGCGGCGGAGTGGGGTGATGGGGTGGTGGCTCGATTGGCTACTCACCTCGCTCGTACTCAGCCTGGACTGAGGGGTTTTACCCGGCCTAATTTGTTTCGTATGCGTCAATTTTTCGAAGCGTACAGGCATGACGTAAAAGTCTCAGCACTGCTGAGACAATTGCCCTGGACACACAACATGATCATCCTCAACCAGAGCAGACACCCGGAGGAGCGTGAGTTTTACCTGCGCATGGCAATCCAGGAGAAGTGGTCGAGCCGTGAACTGGAGCGTCAGTTCAAGGTGGCTCTGTTTGAGCGTTCAGTGGTCAGCCCGGCAAAAGTCTCAGCACCGCTGCGACAAATTCATCCCCAGGCCCTGGACGTATTCAAGGATGCCTACGTGGTCGAGTTTCTGGCCCTGGACCGTGGTCATGCAGAGACAGACTTGCATGGAGGCCTGCTGCACAAGCTCAGGGATTTTCTGATCGAACTGGGCAGGGACTTCTGCTTTGTGGGATCGCAATATCCGTTGCAGGTAGGTGGGCGGGACTTTGCGCTGGATCTGTTGTTTTTCCACCGTGGGCTGAACTGCCTGGTGGCGATCGAACTCAAGGTCGGGCGCTTTGAGCCGGAATACCTTGGGAAGATGGATTTTTATCTCGAAGCGTTGGACCGCAACGTCCGCAAGCCACACGAAAACCCGGCGCTCGGCGTATTGCTGTGCGCGAGCAAGGAGGACGAAATCGTCGAGTACGCCCTGAACCGCTCACTGTCGCCGGCCTTGATTGCGGAGTACCACACCCAATTGCCAGACAAGAAACTGTTGCAAGCCAAGCTGCAGGAGTTTTATGCGCTGAATACGGAAGGAGTTGGGTGAGTTTTTTCGTGAATCACTTTCTTTCAGGCATTAAAAAGCCGGCTTGTGGCCGGCTTCTCGGGGACTGGCTTGGATCATTTTTGGTAAACCGCGCCAGCCTTCAAAACGTACACCCGGATCTTGCGTCCGGCTGTGGGACCTGGTGAGAAAGTCATCTGTCAGGCCAGTGCATCTGAGCCGCAGGGCGGTTCGATGCGCAAATGTGGGGCGCAGCATACGCAGGTTTGATGGAAATTCCCAGCGGGAAGTGCCGGGCAGAGCCGTTTGGCCACTCGGGTGGGCGGCCGATGGGCGGCCGATGGGCGTTCTGGAGTGCTTAAAGAAAGGGCACCGTTGGCCGTCGTTTGTTCAGGGTCGACCACCAGAACACCCAGCCCAGCACCCTGATGTTCTGCTCTTCGATTTGTGCGGCCCTGAAGATTTCATCCGGGTATTCGGCGCGGTTGTGGCTGCGCAGTCGCAGGGAGTTGCCCGGCAGTCGATGCAGGTACTTGATGCGCAGCATGCCGTCATGTTCGATGGCGTAGATCTCGCCATCGACAATCTGGGTCAGGCCACGGTCAATCGCCAGGGTCGAACCGTCTTCAATTTTTTCCCCCATGCTGTTGCCGCTCATCAGGGCGCAGATGGCGTCTGAGTGATTGATTTCCAGGGAATCGAGGTGGCTGCGGGGCAGGCGGATGGATTTCTCGGGGTCTTCTATGACGTGGGTTTTGTTGGAGCCCAAGGCGGTGACAGCTTCCTTGAGGAATGGCAGTTCGACGTCGACAGGCTCGATGACCGTGTAGACACCGCGGATGGTCTGGGCATCGAAGGTGTTGCCAGTTTCGTCGAGCAGGCGCAGGAGCTGGGCATCTTTCGGGCCTTCGCCGGTTTTCAGCCAGTCGCTGCTGACGGAGAGTTTTCGGGCGACTTCTTCCATGCAATGGGCGGGCACACCGCGGGTGTACCAGTTATGTACATTTTGTGGAGCCGTATCCAGGAATTCGGCAAATCCGGTGGTCGTGATGTTCGCTGCTTCGAGGAGCGCTTTAAAGCGTGGGCCGCTAGTGTTCTTTTTCATGAACGTGAGTCTACTGGCGGCTAACAAGGGTTTGAATAAACGCCTCGTTCAAATTTTGCGGGTAATTTACGACCGGATGTAAGACGTTCCTGGGGCGTTTTAAACAAGCAAAAACTATTGGAAGACCTGTTTAAACGGGGTGTTTGGCGTGCTTATCAAACGCCCACAAAAAACCCCGGATTACCCGGGGTTTTTCTTGCCGTTTGCAGCTAAAAGCCTGCAGCCGGGCTTAGCCTTTGTAGGCGGCAACCGACTTGGTGATCGCTTCGCGGGCGGCGTCTGCACCGGCCCAGCCTTCGATCTTCACCCATTTGCCTTTTTCGAGATCTTTGTAGTTCGCGAAGAAGTGCTCGATCTGCTGGATCAGCAGTGGTGGCAGGTCGGTGTATTCCTTTACGTCCACGTACAGCTGGGACAGCTTGTCGTGTGGGACTGCGATGACTTTGGCATCGCCGCCGCCGTCGTCGGTCATGTTCAGGATGCCGACCGGACGGGCGCGGATTACCGAACCTGGAGCAACCGGGTAAGGGGTTACGACCAGCACGTCGAGGGGATCACCGTCGTCAGCCAGGGTGTTCGGGATGTAACCGTAGTTGGCCGGGTAGAACATTGGGGTGGCCATGAAACGGTCAACGAACAGGCAATCGCTGTCTTTGTCGATTTCGTATTTGATCGGCGCGTGGTTGGCCGGAATCTCGATCGCGACGTAGATGTCGTTCGGCAGGTCTTTGCCAGCCGGAATCTTGCTGTAGCTCATTGGGCGTTGCCCCCGTTAGTTGACCAAAAACACTTGGCCGGATTGACCAAAAAGTGGCGGCGATTATAGGCATATTCCTGTGTCGACGCCATGGACCAGAAGTCGTATGGCGCTTACTGGTGTGCCTGATAGACAGGGTCATGCGCCTGAAGTTGCTTCAACCTCGCCAACGGGTCCTGGCGATAGAACAGCTTCAACTGCTGGTACACCTGTGGATAAGCCTCGTGCAGCAAATCCGGGGCGCTGAAGAAGTATTCGCTGGTGACGGCGAAGAACTCGGCAGGATTCTCGGCGGCATACGGGTCGATGGCGGTTTCGGCATCGGGATTGCGTTCCAGTTGCCGGTCGAGGTCGTCGTAGGCCTCTTGCATGACGCAGGCCCAGTCACTGACACGCATGTCGGGATGCAACGGAGGCAGGCCGTTGGCGACACCGTTGAGCATGTCGAGTTTGTGCGCCAGTTCGTGGATCACCAGGTTGTAGCCTTCCCAGCCACCACTGGCCATTACACCGGGCCAGGCGAGGATGATCGGGCCCTGCTGCCAGGCTTCACCGCTGTGCTCACCGTCCCATTCGTGCTCGACACCGCTGGCATCGCGATGGCGCTGGGGGCTGAGGAAGTCGTCGGGGTAGAGAATGATTTCGTGGAAGCCCTGATACCAGTTCAGGTCGCCGAGGTGGAGCAGCGGCAGCTGTGCCTGAGCGGCGAGCAGCAAGCGTTGTTCCTGGTGCAGTTCGACACCGGGCAGGGCGCTCAGGTGCTTGTCTTCGAGGAACAGCACGCAGGCTTCGCGCAGCCATTGGTCTTCGGCGGCGCTGATGCCATCGAGAAAGCTCAGGTGATGGCGCACCCGTTGCCACATGTCATCGGCAATCGGGTGCTTTGCCAGGGTGCGCCGGCGACGCCAGGCGCTCAGGGACCACATCGTGTCAGCGCGATTCGGCTTTGGAGTTCGAACCGGCGAGGCGGTTGCGCACCATGCCAATGATCATCGGAACCAGCGATATCAGGATGATGCCGACTACCAGTAGCGACAGGTTCTTCTTGATGAACGGCACGTTGCCAAAGAAGTAACCGAGCGTCACCAGGCCGCCGACCCACAGGATGGTGCCCAGCACGCTGAAGGCAAAGAAACGCGGGTAAGGCATTTTCCCCACGCCGGCGACGAATGGCGCAAAGGTGCGGATGATCGGCAGGAAGCGCGCCAGGGTCACGGTTTTGCCACCATGCTTGTCGTAGAAATCGTGGGTTTGTTGCAGGTAGTCACGACGGAAGATCTTCGAGTCCGGATTGCTGAACAGCTTTTCACCCGCCGTTCGTCCGATGATGTAGTTGGTGCTGTCGCCCAGGATCGCCGCCAGCATCAGCAGGCCGCCGAGCAGGACCGGGTCCATGCCGCCGCCGGCCGCCACGGCGCCAGCAATGAACAGCAGAGAGTCGCCCGGCAGGAAAGGCATGACCACAAGGCCGGTTTCACAGAAGATCACCATGAACAGAATGGCGTAGATCCATGCCCCGTAGTTGGTTACAAGCATGTCGAGGTAGACGTCGAGATGCAGGACAATGTCGATCGGGTTGAAATCCATGGAAAGCACCTGTGGTGACGGCCCGACTCGGCAGGCCTGTGCGGATGACTTCGCGTAAGACTACGGATAGGGGTAGTTTTTCTTACAAGCCGGGAATATCGGGATTATACGAGGCGAGTGGTGAAAATCGCGTCGAGATTGTAGCGGGGAATGTCATCACAGGGCTGATGTTTGATAACGATCGGGTGGGAGCGAGCCTGCTCGCGATGCCGTTGCCTCGTTGGACCAGTGTAATCCAGTCGATGCCATCGCGAGCAGGGTGCAGGTGATTCAGAGTTCTTCGCTGATCGGCAGCACATAGTTCTTGAATTCGGTGTCTTCCTTGAATCCGATGGACTCGTAGGTTTTCTGCGCGACTTCGTTGTTGCTGCTGGTGGAAACACGCATGCGCACGGCATTGGTTTCCTTGGCCATTTTTTTCGCAGTGCGGATCAGGTTGTCGGCCACCAACTGGCGGCGAGCGTCCTCGGCGACATAAATATCGTTGAGGATCCATACCCGCTTGAGCGAAAGCGAAGAGAAGCTCGGGTACAGCTGGCAGAAGCCCATCAGTTTGTTGCTGTCGTCATCGGACAGCGCCAGATAGATCACCGATTCCTTGCGACGCAGGCGTTTTTCGAGGAACGCCCGGGACGAGTCCGGATACGGCAGGGAACCATAAAACTCGCGATATTTGACGAACAACGGGGTCAGCAGGTCCAGGTGTTCGAGGGTCGCTTGAATAATCCGCATGGTAGGTCTCGTCTTCAAGTGGCTGTCTTGCGTCTCTGACGGCGATGGGAAACCCTTGGCGGGCGCGCAACGATCCTGCCTGAAACTGGTACGAATGTGCAATGCGCAAGCGGTTCAGGCATTCGGCGGGCCGAGCAGGAAATTTCCTTTCATATCGCCTCCAGTGTCCGACTCCAGTGTCTGAACCTGTGCTTCGTCCTTCAGATTCACCCCTGACAACTGCCGTCGGCAGGCTTCGCGCATCAAATACAGCAAACGGTGTGCGGCCATGCCGTAGCTCAGGCCTTCGAGCCGAACGTTGGAGATGCAATTACGGTAGGCATCGGTAAGACCGACCTTGGGATTGTAGGTGAAATATAATCCCAGGCTGTCCGGAGAGCTGAGGCCAGGGCGTTCGCCGATGAGGATTACGGTCATTTTTGCACCAAGCAACTCACCGATTTCATCGGCGACGGCCACCCGGCCCTGTTCCACGAGTACGACTGGCGCAACAGTCCAGCTGTCGCCGGCCATTTGCTCTTCGAATCGCGCCAGAAACGGTAGGGTATGGCGATGAACGGCCAATGCCGACAGTCCGTCGGCGACCACGATCACCAGATCCACACCACCCGGATGGACCGTCGCGTAGTCACGCAGGGTCTGCGCCGAGGCATCACTGAGTTTTCGCCCCAGGTCGGGGCGTTGCAGGTAGGTGTTGCGATCCGTCGCCGCACTGTGCAGCAAAAGGCACTGGCGATCACGTTCGGCCAATTGCGCGCTGAGGGAGGCATGGTCAAACGGCAAGTGCACCGCATCTCGCGCCTGGGCGTGGGCGTATTGGAAGTCCAGTTGTGCACGGGTGGGAATGCTGGTGCCGGTGCGGCCCAGAGCGATTCGCGCTGGTGTCAGGCGTCGTAGCTCCAGCCAAGGGTTGTGTGGATCGAAGGGTAGTTTTTCCATGTCGATGCTCATCCCAGTTGCGCCAGGGCCTGCCGGAAGGCTGGCGGCAGGCTGTCGCCGAAGAGAACCCTGCCATCGGCTTGAGTGAAGATGCCCATTTTCGCCAGCCACTGTTCGAATTCCGGTGCGGGCTTCAGGCCCAGGGTCTGCCGGGCGTAGAGCGCATCGTGGAACGAAGTGGTCTGGTAGTTGAGCATGATGTCGTCGGAGCCGGGGATGCCCATGATGAAGTTGATCCCGGCGACGCCCAGCAGGGTCAGCAGGGTGTCCATGTCATCCTGGTCGGCTTCGGCGTGGTTGGTGTAGCAGATGTCGCAACCCATGGGCACACCGAGCAATTTGCCGCAGAAGTGGTCTTCCAGGCCGGCGCGGATGATCTGTTTGCCGTTGTACAGGTATTCCGGGCCGATGAAGCCGACGACGGTATTTACCAGGAACGGTTTGAAATGCCGCGCGACGGCGTAGGCACGGGTTTCGCAGGTTTGCTGATCGACGCCGTGATGGGCGTTGGCCGACAGGGCGCTGCCCTGGCCGGTTTCGAAGTACATCAGGTTCTGGCCCAGTGTGCCGCGATTGAGGCTCAAACCTGCGTCGTAACCTTCCTGCAATATATTGAGGTTGATGCCGAAACTGGCGTTGGCCGCCTCGGTGCCGGCGATCGACTGGAACACCAGGTCCAACGGGACGCCGCGATTGATCGCTTCGATCGAGGTGGTGACATGGGTCAGCACGCACGCCTGGGTCGGGATTTCATAGCGCTGGATGATCGCGTCGAGCATCTCCAGCATGGCGCAGATCGAGGCGATGCTGTCGGTCGCCGGGTTGATGCCGATCATGGCATCGCCGTTGCCGTGCAGCAGGCCGTCGAGAATGCTCGCGGCGATGCCGGCCGGTTCGTCGGTGGGGTGATTCGGTTGCAGGCGCGTGGACAGTCGACCGCGCAGGCCCAGGGTGCCGCGAAACTGGGTGACCACGCGGATTTTCTGCGCCACCAGCACCAGATCCTGCACGCGCATGATCTTCGACACGGCGGCGGCCATTTCCGGAGTCAGGCCAGGGGCGAGGGCGCGCAGGACCTGCTCGTCGGCGGCATCGCTGAGCAGCCAGTCGCGAAAGCCGCCGACGGTGAGGTGGCTGACGACCGCGAAGGCTTGTTTGTCGTGAGTGTCGATGATCAAGCGGGTGACTTCATCGGACTCATAGGGAATCAGCACCTCTTGCAGGAAGTGGGATAGCGGAATGTCGGCCAACGTCATCTGGGCCGCGACGCGCTCGCCGTCATTGAGGGCCGCGACGCCGGCCAGAAAATCCCCGGAACGCGCCGGGCTGGCCTTGGCCATCACATCCTTGAGGCTGTCGAAGCGATAGGTCTGGGCGCCGACGGAATGGGCATATACGGCCATGGGGCGGGGGCCTCCTGATCAATTTAAAATGCGATCCGCTTTTCTGTGGGGAATTGCATGCACTTCAATAATGCAGGCGCCAGGCTCGAGGCCCGGCGCCGGTGCATTCATATACCTTCGAGCATAGCGTCTGCCGGTGCCTCGGAACGTTGCTTGGCGGTCAACTGGAAGTACAGGTAGCCGGCAACCATGAAGCCGAGGAAAACCAGGCCGATCACAGTGTTGAACCAGGCCATCGCCACCAGGCACACCACCGCCAGGAACAGCGCGATCCCCGGTACGATCGGATAACCCGGTGCGCGGAAGGTGCGTTCCAGGTTCGGTTCGGTCTTACGCAGCTTGAACAGGCTCAGCATACTGATGATGTACATCACGATGGCGCCGAATACCGACATGGTGATCATTGCCGCCGTCAGGGTCATGCCTTGCAGGTTGACCAGGCCGTCGCTGTAGATCGCCGCGATGCCGATCACGCCGCCGGCCAGAATCGCCCGATGCGGGGTCTGGAAACGCGAGAGTTTGGCCAGCCCCTTGGGCAGGTAGCCGGCGCGAGCCAGGGCGAAGAACTGTCGTGAGTAGCCAAGAATGATCCCGTGAAAACTTGCCACCAGGCCGAAGAGGCCGATCCAGACCAGCATGTGCATCCAGGTCGAGTTATTGCCGACCACGGCTTTCATCGCCTGGGGCAGCGGATCGTTGATGTTCGACAGTTGACGCCAGTCGCCGACGCCGCCGGCCATCACCATCACGCCGATGGCCAGGAACACCAGGGTCAGAATGCCGCTGACATAGGCTCTGGGAATCGTGCGTTTCGGGTCCTTGGCTTCCTCGGCGGCCATGGCCGCGCCTTCGATGGCGAGGAAGAACCAGATCGCAAAGGGGATCGCCGCAAAGATCCCGGGAATCGAGTCCATCGTGAACTCGTTCGAGCCCGACCAGCCATTGAGTACGAAGTTGCTGAAGCTGAAGCCCGGGGCGACCACGCCCATGAACACCAGCAATTCAGCGACTGCCAGCACGGTGACCACCAGTTCGAAGGTGGCCGCGATGCTGACGCCGAGGATGTTCAGGCCCATGAACACGAAATAGGCGCCAACGGCGGCGATCTTCGGGTCCAGTTCCGGGTATTGCACGTTGAGGTAGGCACCGATGGCCATGGCGATGGCCGGTGGCGCGAAGACGAATTCGATCAGTGTGGCGATGCCGGCGATCAACCCGCCTTTCTCACCAAAGGCCCGGCGGCTGTAGGCAAACGGCCCGCCAGCGTGGGGAATCGCCGTCGTCAGTTCGGTGAAGCTGAAGATGAAGCAGGTGTACATCGTCGCCACCATCAGCGCGGTGACGAGAAAGCCCAGTGTGCCTGCGGTGCCCCAGCCGTAACTCCAGCCGAAGTACTCGCCGGAAATCACCAGGCCGACGGCAATACCCCATAAATGCAGGGTGCCGAGTGTGGGTTTGAGCTGTGTGGAAGAAGTAGTCATAAGTCCTCTCTAATTTTTATTGTTCAATCTTTTGGACTTTCGGGTACGACGGGTTGGGTGCAAATCCTGAATGATGGGTAGGCAAGGCCCGTGCCAGAGCGGCCAGGCCTTGTGTGTTGGGTCATTTAAGAAGGCGGTAGAAAGGGCGACACAGAAATACCTGTGTCGCCCCCGGTTTTTAGAAGAAGCCCAGCGGATTGATGTCGTAGCTCACCAGCAGGTTTTTGGTCTGCTGATAGTGGTCGAGCATCATCTTGTGGGTTTCACGGCCGACGCCGGACTTCTTGTAGCCACCGAACGCGGCGTGCGCCGGGTACAGGTGGTAGCAGTTGGTCCACACACGACCGGCCTTGATGGCGCGGCCCATGCGGTAGGCGCGGTTGATGTCGCGGGTCCAGAGGCCGGCACCCAGGCCGAACTCGGTGTCGTTGGCGATGGCCAGGGCTTCGGCTTCGTCCTTGAAGGTGGTGATGCTCACCACCGGGCCGAAGATTTCTTCCTGGAACACGCGCATTTTGTTGGTGCCCTTGAGTAGCGTCGGCTGGATGTAATACCCGCTCGCCAGGCTGCCCTCGAGTTTTTCCACCTTGCCGCCGGTCAGCAGCTCGGCGCCTTCGCCCTTGGCGATTTCCAGGTACGAAAGGATTTTGTCGAATTGCTGCTCGGACGCCTGGGCGCCGACCATGGTGTCGGTGTCCAGCGGGTCGCCACGTTTGATTTGCAGGACCTTCTTCATCACCACTTGCATGAATTCGTCGTAGATCGACTCCTGCACTAGCGCCCGGGAAGGGCAGGTGCAGACTTCGCCCTGGTTGAAGAACGCCAGTACCAGGCCTTCGGCGGCCTTCTCGATGAAGGACGGTTCGGCCTTCATGATGTCTTCGAAGAAGATGTTCGGCGACTTGCCACCCAGCTCCACGGTGGACGGAATGATGTTTTCCGCCGCGCATTTCATGATGTGCGAGCCGACCGGGGTCGAGCCGGTGA
This sequence comes from Pseudomonas sp. IT-P4, assembly GCF_949767755.1. Classification (NCBI taxonomy): domain Bacteria; kingdom Pseudomonadati; phylum Pseudomonadota; class Gammaproteobacteria; order Pseudomonadales; family Pseudomonadaceae; genus Pseudomonas; species Pseudomonas sp. IT-P4. The sequence continues at coordinate 99,141 of NZ_CATKPX010000056.1, forward strand.
AGGCAATCTTGGCGATGCGCTTGCTGGTGGCCAACGCCTCGCCGGCTTCGCGACCGAAACCCTGGACGATGTTCAGCACGCCCGGTGGCAGCAGGTCGCCGATCAGTTCGACCAGCACGGTGATGCCCAGCGGGGTTTGCTCGGCAGGCTTGAGCACCACGCAGTTGCCGGCAGCCAGCGCCGGGGCGAGTTTCCAGGCGGCCATCAGGATCGGGAAGTTCCACGGAATGATCTGCCCGACCACGCCCAGCGGTTCATGGATGTGATAGGCCACGGTGTTGCCGTCGATCTCGGCGGCGCTGCCTTCCTGGGCACGGATGCAACCGGCGAAATAGCGGAAGTGGTCGGCGGCCAGCGGGATGTCGGCGTTGAGGGTTTCACGCACGGCTTTGCCGTTGTCCCAGGATTCGGTGATTGCCAGCAGTTCAAGGTTCTGTTCGATGCGGTCGGCGATTTTCAGCAGCACCAGCGAACGCGCCTGGGCTGAGGTGGCGCCCCAGGCATCGGCAGCGGCGTGGGCAGCGTCCAGGGCCTTGTCGATGTCTTCGGCCGTGGAACGGGGGAATTCGGCAATCGGTTGGCCATTTACTGGCGAGGTATTGGTGAAGTACTGACCTTTGACAGGCGCGACGAACTCGCCGCCGATGTAGTTACCGTATTTGGCTTTGAACGAAACGATAGCGCCTTCAGTACCGGGGTGAGCGTAACGCATGGTGGTCTCTCCTTGCTTTTGTGCTTATAGGGAGTCGCGCATGTGCGCTTGCTTTAAGCGTAGAGCAAGGGCCGGGCCAGTGCCTTGCATGTCAGGTAAATCAAGGCCTTGCGGGGTTTTTGTCGGACGGGCGGGCGGCGCCTGTGGCGCTTTGGGTACAGCCTGGGTGACACTTTGTACCCTTTGTGGCACAGCTTGTGACCAACCGGTCTTGCAGGCATTGCAATGCGGGCCGGGCTGGAGGATGCTCGGCATCACCTCATGCACGGGACGCCGAGCCCCGGGGAGAATAATAAGAAATGCACGACAATCATTTGAGTCGCCATGCCCAGCAAGTATTGACGGTGACTCAGGGCAAGACCCACCTGCACGGTCCTGGCAGTGATCCGTCCATCGCCCGTTCCTGGCTGCGCTGCCTTGAGGACTATCACCTCGATCCGGCCCTGAGCATCGCGCCGACGGTGCTGGAACATGGCCGTGTCCTGGAAAGCCGCGAGCGCTTGCAGCAAGTGCTGCACATCGCCGGCAATGAAATGACCAGCTTGCATCAACAACTCTCCGGCGCCGGTCATGCCGTGCTGCTGACCGACGCCCGCGGCGTGATCCTCAACTGCGTCACCGCGCCCGCCGAACGACAGATCTTCGAGCGCGCCGGCCTTTGGCTCGGGGCCGACTGGAGCGAGGCTTGCGAAGGCACTAACGGTATCGGCACCTGCCTGGTGGAGCGTCAGTCGCTGACCATCCATCAGGACGAACACTTTCGCGGCCGCCACACCGGCCTGACCTGCTCGGCGAGCCCGGTCTTCGATCCCCATGGCGAATTGCTGGCGGTGCTCGACGTGTCGTCGGCGCGGCGCGATGTGTCGCGGCAAAGTCAGTTCCACACCATGGCGCTGGTCAATCTGTCGGCGAAGATGATCGAGAGCTGCTACTTCCTGCGCTGCTTCGACAATCAATGGTTGTTGCGTTTTCACTTGCAGGCCGAGTCCGTCGGTTTGTTCAGCGAAGGCTTGCTGGCGTTCGACGGGGAAGGGCGCATTAGCGCGGTCAACCAGAGTGCGCTGAACCTGCTGGGACATATTCGCGGCGGCTTGCTTGGCAAACCGGTGGAGGCGTTTTTCGATTGCTCGCTCGATGAGTTGCTCGGACGCGCGAGCACCAATGCCGCCGCCAGTTGGCCGTTGCGCACCCGTGATGGCCGCAAGCTGTTCGCGGTATTGCGCGGTGAGGCACGGCGACCGCTGCCGATTCCGATGGTGCCCGCGGCCAAGGTTGTACAAGCGCCGCGCCTGTCGGGCATTTGCCTGGATGACGCGATGTTGCAGGCGGACTTCCGCAAAGCCTTGCGCGTCTACGAGCGCGACGTGCCGCTGCTGATCAATGGTGAAACCGGGTCCGGCAAGGAGGCCTTTGCCAAGGCGGTGCACCACGCCAGCCAGCGGGCGGAGAAAGCCTTTGTCGCCCTCAACTGCGCGGCCATTCCCGAAAGCCTGATCGAAAGCGAGCTGTTCGGATATCGCGGCGGCAGCTTTACCGGTGCGCGCAAGGAAGGCATGCGCGGCAAGTTGCAGCAGGCCGATGGTGGGACCTTGTTCCTCGATGAAATCGGTGACATGCCACTGGCCATGCAGACGCGCTTGCTGAGGGTGCTCGAAGACCGTCAAGTGGTGCCGATCGGCGGCGAGCCGGAATCGGTGAATGTGCGGATCATCAGTGCCACTCACCGTAACTTGCTGGATCGTGTGCAGGACGGCAGCTTCCGTGAGGATTTGTATTACCGCCTCAACGGGCTGGAAGTCGCGTTGCCGGCCTTGCGTGATCGTAGCGACAAATCCCGGTTGCTCGACTTTCTGCTGGCCGAGGAGGCGGGCGGCGAAACCGTGTTGATCGACGGGCCGGCGCGGGCGGCCTTATTGGGATTCGCCTGGCCGGGAAACGTGCGGCAGTTGCGAAATGTGCTGCGTACGTTGGCCGCCCTGTGTGAGGACGGGCGGATTGGCCTGGAGGATTTGCCGGCGATGATTCGTTCAGCCAGGCCGGCGGTGGCGCAGGCTATCGAGGAACCATCGGAGCATCCGCTGGAAGATGCCGAGCGGCTGGCGTTGCTCACGGCGCTGGAGCAGACACGCTGGCACATGACCAACACGGCGGAGCAGTTGGGGGTCAGCCGCAATACCCTTTATCGCAAGCTGCGCAAGCACGGTATCGCCCGGTAAAAGCTTTTGTGGCGAGGGAGCTTGTCGGATCGCCGCACCGTCTCGCTCGACCGCGCAGCAGTCGCCTGTCGATTGCCCCCCGACTCAGTTCAGAACGACTGCGGTTCAAGGGTTTGGGGCTGCTGCGCAGCCCAGCGGGAGCAAGCTCCCTCGCCACAATGACCGCGGTGAATCTCAGCTAAAGAGTGCGATTTTCCCCTCCCTAAGCTAACCTGCGGCCATGTTTACGAGGTCGACTATGCACATTCATATTCTTGGTATCTGCGGCACTTTCATGGGGTCAATGGCGGTTCTGGCCAAAGAGCTGGGCCATCACGTGACGGGCTCCGATGCCAACGTCTATCCGCCGATGAGCACTCAGCTGCAAGCCCAGGGCATTGAATTGACCCAAGGCTACGACCCGGCGCAACTCGATCCGGCCCCTGATCTGGTAGTGATCGGCAATGCCATGTCCCGGGGCAACCCGGCTGTGGAGTACGTGCTGAACAAAGGCCTGCCCTATGTCTCCGGCCCGCAATGGCTGGCCGATCACGTGCTGCAAGGTCGCTGGGTACTGGCGGTTGCCGGTACGCACGGCAAAACCACCACCAGCAGCATGCTGGCCTGGGTGCTGGAGCACGCGGGCATGAGCCCCGGCTTCCTGATCGGCGGCGTACCGCAGAACTTCTCGGTATCGGCGCGTTTGGGCGATACGCCGTTCTTCGTCATCGAAGCCGACGAATACGACAGCGCGTTCTTCGACAAGCGTTCCAAGTTCGTTCACTACCGTCCACGTACGGCCATCCTGAACAACCTGGAATTCGATCACGCGGACATTTTCCCGGACCTGCCGGCCATCGAGCGGCAGTTCCATCATCTGGTGCGAACCATCCCGAGCGAAGGCCTGGTGATTCATCCGACTACTGAGCCGGCCTTGCTGCGCGTGATCGAGATGGGTTGCTGGACTCCGGTGCAAACCACCGGTGCCGGCGGCCAGTGGCAGGTCAAGCTGCTCAGTGAAGATGGCTCGAAGTTCGAAGTGATGTTCGAAGGCGTCGCCCAGGGTGTGGTCGAGTGGGACATGACTGGCCAGCACAACGTCGCCAACGCCCTGGCGACCCTGGCGGCCGCACGCCACGTCGGTGTGGTGCCGTCCATGGGCATCGCCGCGTTGAGCGCGTTCAAAAGCGTGAAGCGCCGGATGGAGAAAGTCGCGGAAGTGGGTGGCATCACCATTTATGACGACTTCGCTCACCATCCGACCGCCATCGCCACCACGCTGGATGGCCTGCGCAAGCGCATCGGCGATGCACCATTGATCGCGATCATCGAGCCGCGTTCCAACTCCATGAAGCTTGGCGCGCACCGTGACGGATTGCCGGAAAGCGTGGTCGATGCCGATCAGGTGATCTGGTACGCACCGGCCAACCTCGGCTGGGATCTGGCGGGTACCGCGGCGCTGTGCACCGTGCCGTCGATTGTCAGCGATTCCCTGGAAGGCATCATCGAGCGCGTGAAGAGCCAGGCTCAGCCGGGCACCCACGTGGTGATCATGAGCAACGGCGGCTTCGGCGGCCTGCACGGCAAACTGGCCGAGGCGCTCAAATGAACCATGGCCCGGACCGCATCACCCTGGCCATGACCGGCGCTTCGGGCGCCCAGTACGGTTTGCGTCTGCTCGACTGCCTGGTGCGGGAAGATCGTGAAGTGCACTTCCTGATTTCCAAGGCCGCGCAGTTGGTGATGGCCACCGAAACCGACGTCACACTGCCGGCCAAGCCGCAGATGATGCAGGCGTTCCTCACCGAATACACGGGGGCTGCCGCCGGGCAGATTCGGGTGTACGGCAAGGAAGACTGGATGTCGCCGGTGGCCTCGGGTTCCGGCTCTCCGGCGGCGATGGTGGTGGTGCCGTGTTCCACGGGCACGTTGTCGGCCATCGCTACCGGTGCTTGCAACAACCTGATCGAACGGGCCGCCGACGTGACGCTCAAAGAGCGTCGGCAGTTGATCCTGGTGCCCCGTGAAGCGCCGTATTCGAGCATTCACCTGGAGCACATGCTCAAGTTGTCGAACATGGGCGTGACAATCCTGCCGGCATCTCCGGGCTTCTATCATCAGCCGCAAACCATCGACGACCTGATCGATTTCGTCGTGGCGCGGATCCTCAACCTGCTGAATATTCCTCAGGACATGTTGCCGCGCTGGGGCGAGCATCATCTGACCAGCGATGAATAAGCTGCTGGTGATGGTGCTGGCGCTGCAATTGGCCGGGTGTGCGACCGTGCGCACCCTCGATGCAGCGAAGCCGGGGGCGCCGGTGGTGTACTCGGGGACTCGCCTGGATTTGTACGCGTTGAACGGTGGGTGCTGCGCGATGGACCGTTTCGGAGCCGAAGCACCGAGTTATCCGGGCGTTGATCTGCCGGCCAGTGCGTTGCTCGACACGCTGCTGTTGCCGTTGTCGTTGCTGACGGTGATCGGGGTGAGCTTTCAGGCGACGGGTGGATTGTAAGAGAGCGTTGTGGCGAGGGGGCTTGCCCCCGTTGGGCTGCGGAGCAGCCCCAAAAACCGGCCATCTCCATTTTTCTGATACATCGCGAGTTCCATATTTACGACTGCTACGCAGCCGAACGGGGCGGTGCGGCGTTCCGACGAGCCCCCTCGCCACAGGTCCGCGGTTTACTTGCCCAACTTCCTCAGCTCATCCGACTCGACAATCCTGACCCCGTCCTGCTCTTCCAGTGCCAGACGCCACATTGCCCGGGCCAACTGGCACGCTTCGATGCCGTGGTATTTGCCAGGAATCAGCCGAGACAGCGGGCCGGCGACTTTCTCGCCCAATCGCGGTTCGGTGCGATCACCCAGCAATAGCGAAGGGCGGCAGATGGTCAACTGCGGCCAGTCCTGCGCGCGCAGTGCGTACTCCATCTCGCCTTTGACCCGGTTGTAGAAAATCGAGGATCTGCGATCGGCTCCCAGAGCACTGATCACGATCAGGTGCCGTGCGCCCATCTCCCGTGCACGTTTGGCAAAGGCTACGACCATGTCCAGGTCCACCGCGCGGAACGCCTGTTCCGAGCCCGCCTGTTTGATGGTGGTGCCCAGGCAGCAGTAGGCGATATCGACCCGGCCGTTCAACTGCGGCAGAAACTCCGCCGGGTCGCCGACGGGGTTTTCAAGGTGCGGGTGCTCGGCCAATGGCCTGCGTGAGGGGGCCAATACCCGTGAAATCGTTGGCTCGTTGAGCAAACGATCAAGCAGATGTTCACCGGTCAGGCCGGTGGCTCCGGCAAGCAATACGTGCTGAGGCGTCAAGTACATAGTGTTTCTCCCTTGATACTATTCAGCTTAGTTGCTGTTTGCATCCTTGCTTTCAATGGACGCACTTTGCAGGGCTTTTCGTGCCTGCTGTTTGCGCAGCAGTTGCCAATGCGAGAGGACGGTTTTCGGTGCCCAGATCTGTGGTTCGGACGCTTCGAAACCGTCCGCCAGTTCACGTTCGGCGACAGTGGCCTTGGCCAGTTTGAAGGCTTGTTCCAGGTCATCGGTCTGGTTCAGGGCCTGGGCGAACAGGGCATCGCCGAAGTAAGTGAAGTTGGCTTCCTCCGAGCAACCGAAGGACACTCGGTCGGCCCGCGAGGCTGTCATGATCAGGGTCCGTTCATCCTTGAGGGCGGGGATGAAACCGCCGGAGTAGCAGGACGAAATCACGATGATCTTGTCGCGGTTCTTCAGTGGGGCGAGAACAGCGGCCAATTCGTCGGCCGGCAGATCGGCCAATTCCATGCGTGGCTGGTCTAGCACCAGTTCGTGTTCGCTGGTGCCATGGCTGGTCAGGTAGATGAAAATCAGGTCTTCCGGACCGCTGCGTTCGGCCAGCGTCAGGGCTGCGCGGCGCAGGTTTTCCCGGGTAGCCATCGGGCGGTCGGCGAGGTGGTCACGATGGTTCACCAGGCGGATCTGGCCAAAGGTGCCGAAACGGGTGTTGAGCATGTTGGCGACATAGTCGGATTCGCGCAGAAACACGCTTTGCTTGCCATCGCCACCCAGGGTCAACGAATACAGCTCCACCGCCGGGGTCGAGGGTGGAACGTTGGCCAGCGCTGCGTCGAGCAGGCGCCCCTGGGCCAGCAGGCCGAGCTCCAGGGTGTCGGGCAGTAATTTGCCCTCGGCGTCGCGTACGCGCTGGCCGTTGATCCAGGTGCCGCTGAGCACGGTGCCGTCGGTCAACACCAATGTGCCGCGCCCCTGGTAACTGTCGTTGTCGAACTGGCCGGTGTAAAAGCTACCGTCGGACAGGTTCAAGCGGCCCTGGCCGGAAAAGCGCCAGTCATTGAACTGGCCGATGTAGTGGCTGCCGTCAGTGCCAATCAACTCGCCCTTGCCGTTCAGCGAGCCTTCCTTGAACTGACCCAGCCAGACATCGCCGTCGGCGTTTTCGTAGCGGCCCTTGCCGTGCAGTTGATTGTTCTTGAAGCTGCCGACATAGATGTCGCCGTCGGCGCTGTTGAAAGTCCCGTTGCCTTCCAGCTGGCCGTCGACGAAATGCCCGGTGAACTGATTGCCGTTGCCGTCGCCGCGCTGACCTTCGCCATTGGGTTTGCCGTGGGCGAACTGGCCTTGATAGGAGCTGCCGTCTTCGAGTTCGAGTCGCCCCAGGCCGGCGTATTGATCGGCCTTGAACTCTCCGCGATAGCTCATGCCGTTTTCTTTGAGTGTGCCTTCGCCGTTGCGCCGGCCGGCCTTGAAGCCGCCGCTGTAGCTGCTGGCGTTGGTGGTCAGTGCCCCCTGGCCGTCGAACAGTCCCTGATTGAACTGCCCGCGATAGACTTCGCCATTGCTGCCATGCCATTCGCCCTGGCCCTGCCACTGGCCTTTGTCGAACTCGCCGGCGTACCAGCTGCCATTCGGGTAGTCGATACGCCCCTTGCCTTGCAGCAAACCATTGACCAGATCACCGCGATAGCGTCCGCCGTCCGGCAGGCGTGCGTCAGGAGGCAATGGCGATTCGCCGTCGCCGCAAGCGGTGAGCATCAGGGTCAAGGCGAGGAGTGCAAGTGGGCGCATAGCGGATTCCGGGCAATTAGGCGAGGGAGTATGCCGCAGCTATGTGCCCTTATACAGGTCGAGGTACCGCGTGAGGTCGCGAAACAGCGTGAACTGCTTCGCATCCAGGACGGTTTATACGAAGCACAGGGACAGGGGTTCGGCGATGTACGCCGGTTTGTCCGAACCTTCGATTTCCAGGGTGGTGGTGGCCTTGAGCAGCCATTGGCCGGGTTTCTTCTCGATGACTTCGGTCAGGTCGACCTTCAGGCGCACTTTCGAATTGACCTTGACCGGCTGGATGAAGCGCACGCTGTCGAGGCCGTAGTTGACCACCATCTTCAAGCCTTCTGGCATGACGAGGATGTCTTCCATCAATTTCGGGATCAGCGACAACGACAGGAAACCGTGAGCGATGGTGCAGCCAAATGGCGTTTGCGCGGCCTTGACCGGGTCGACGTGGATGAACTGAAAATCCCCTGTGGCTTCGGCGAACAGGTTGATGCGGTCCTGGTCGATGGTGAGCCATTCGGAACGTCCAAGTTCCTTGCCGACATAATCTTTGAGCTCTGCAACTGGAACATAGGGCATTGAGACTCTCCTTGGGTTCATCGGTTTTATGGTTTTGGCTTGCGGGGATCTGACCTCCCGGCTTACCACTTTAGATCAACATGGCCAAACGCTCCGGTCAACTGACCATGCTTTTGGCGAATGCCGGTCTATAGCGCGAGCATGCTTATAATGCCCTGCCAATGCGGGTGACGGATTTTGCGGGAGATCTTTGATGCTGTTACGGGGCCTGACGTGGCTGGTGCTGTTCCAATTGCTCGGCACTGCGATCAATCATTTGTTCTTGCCGGTGCTGCCGGGGCCGATTGTGGGGTTGCTGCTGTTGCTGGTGTACCTCATCTGTCGCGGACAGGTCGGCGAACCGCTGAACCTGGCGGCCAGCAGCCTGCTGCGCTACCTGCCGCTGTTGCTGGTACCGCCGGCCGTGGGCGTAATGGTCTACGCCGCTGACATCGCGGCGGATTTCTGGGCCATTGTCGGTGCGCTGGTGTTGTCACTGCTGCTTTCGATGGCCTTCGCCGGGGTGCTGATGCAGCGCATGGTCAAGCGTCACGCTCACTCCGAGGACAACCAATGATCTTCGACTGGCACGGCGCCTGGACGTCGGTAATTCATCATCCCTTGTTTGGTATCGGCATCACTCTTGGCGCCTACCAACTCGTCCTGGCGGCATTCGAGAAAACCCGATGGATCTTTTTGCAGCCGGTGCTTGTCTCCATGTTGCTGGTGATCGGCGTGCTGGTGGGTTGCGGCCTGACCTACGCCGAGTACCGCAAGAGCACCGAGATTCTCAGCATCCTGTTAGGCCCGGCCACTGTCGCGCTGGCGGTGCCGCTTTATCTCAACCTGCGACGGATTCGGCAGTTGTTCTGGCCGATATTTACTACGCTGGTGATAGGTGGGGTGGTGGCCACGGGGATGGGTGTGTTACTGGGCTGGTCGTTCGGTGCCGAGCACATGATCCTGATGACCATGGCGCCGAAATCGGTGACTTCGCCTATCGCCATGTTGGTGGCTGAGCAGATCGGTGGTGTCGCGGCGCTGGCAGCGGTGTTCGTCTTGATTACTGGCGTGATCGGCGCGATTTTCGGCCCGGCGTTGTTGACCCGTCTCGGCGTGCACAGCCCGGAAGCCAGGGGCATGGCGCTGGGCATGACGGCCCACGCGGTCGGAACGTCGGTGGCGTTGCAGGAAAGTGAAGAGTGCGGTGCCTTCGCGGCGCTGGCGATGAGCCTGATGGGTGTGGCCACGGCGGTGTTCCTGCCGTTGGCGGTATCGATGGTGGTGTAAGGAAATGTCTATGAGTCTGCCGCTTTTTCCGCTCAATACAGTGCTGTTTCCAGGCTGCATCCTCGACTTGCAGATCTTCGAGGCGCGCTATCTGGACATGATCGGCCGCTGCATGAAGCAGGGCGGCGGGTTCGGCGTGGTATGCATCCTCGATGGCGAAGAAGTCGGTATCGCCCCGGCTGGATACGCCCTGGTCGGGTGCGAGGCGCTGATCACCGATTTCAAGCAGCAGGAAAACGGCCTGCTGGGGATCCGGGTTCAGGGCGGGCGGCGTTTCCATGTATTACGAACGGACGTCCAGCGCGATCAGTTGACCATCGCCGAGGTCGAGTGGCTGGAAGACGAGCCGGAGCAACCGTTGCAGGACGAAGATGCCGACCTGGTGGCGCTGCTCAAGGCTTTGGCCGAACACCCGATGGTCGAAGCCTTGAACATGGGCACCGAAGCGACCGGCCAGCAGTCGCTGGCCAATCAGTTGGCGTACCTGTTGCCCTTCGCTGAACTGGACAAGATCGACCTGCTGCAACTCGATGATCCGCAGCAACGACTGGATGCGATTCAGGCGTTGCTGGATGAGTTGCAGGGGGAATTGTTTGCCTGATTAATAATGACAAACCAACGATTGTTTGGCTGGGTGTTGTTGTTTGGTTGGGTCATCAATTTAATGGTTGGTTGTTCAGGGGTAGTAGTCAGTTTTCCTGTCTGGTCGTTGTATTGATTTCTAATAAATGCGGAGAGTGGTTTGTGTTGATCTGTAAAGTTCAGGTGATTATATTTGCGTCGTCTGCATGAAGCAGGCATTACATATATAAGGAGCTGTTTTGTGAAAGATTTAAGTGGCGATGAGCGTACGTTGTGGGGGTTGTGCTTTTCCCGGATTATGGTCCAGTATGTTTTCGCAAATGCACCGCAGGTCGAAGTTGAGTTTGCGGCGGACTCGGCAGCGAATGCAGCCAATGCATTGATCCTGGTGCGACGTTCGGGTTTGAATGGCGGTCGCGATAGATTTGAGCAGCGGCTTTGGGATGATTATGTGGGGGAGGCGATGGTCAAATTCTCCACGGAAGTTCGTTGGAAATTGGAGGACTATGTCGTCGTCGCCGGTAAGGTTGGCAAACATGCCGATACGGCCATTGCGAAGTATCGTGGCGTTGAAGAATCGACTTTGCCAAGCTTCCCGTTCGGGGACTAAGATTTAATATAAATTGTCAGGGTGCGCAGATACTTAATATCAAGGCGATTCTTGATTGACTCGCTGTGATTGGGTGAGTCGCCGAGAAGTTATTTGCCTGGCATTATTGAAAGGATCGCAGCCTTCGGCAGCTTCTACAGGGCTAACACCCCATTCATGTAGGTGCGACTGAACGCTGCGATCTTCTGTTTTATCTAGTACGCATACCGCAACATCGTATGCGGTAAATGCCGCAATACGAAGAAGCCGAACAATGCCAGCAGCGCCGGCAACACCAGCCACCAGACCTTGGGCGGCAAAGCGTTGAGCGGTTCTTTGCGCTGGATCAGCCACAGGCTGGCCGCGCAGACACACGCCGCCAGCATTGCGCCGGCCAATACATCCGTCGGCCAATGCGCTCCGAGGTAGACCCGCGAAAGCGAAATTGCCATTGCGGGCAGGCAGCCCACCAATAACCAGGTCAGACGCATCCGGGGCGGTTGCCCGCGGCCGGCCAGGACGGCGAGGGTCAGGAACAGCGCGAAAGACCCTGAAGCATGGCCGCTGGGCATGCTGTAGCTGGTGAGCGGGTCGCTCAACACTTCGGGGCGCACGCGGGCGAAAAAGTACTTGGTCGCGGTATTGGCCAGTGCCGTGAAGAGCAGCGTGCTGCCCGCGAAAATCGCGTGCTGCCATTGGCGCATCAGCAGCAGCAAACCGGTCAGTAGCGCACTGAACAGCAACATGTTGCGGAATTCGCCGATCAGCGTGAAGACCACCGCTACTTCATCCAGCAACGGTTTACGATGTTCCTGCACCAGCGTCATCACGCCTTGATCGAGTGCGGACAGGTGCGAATATCCGATAAACAGCCCCGCAAGAATCAGTAGACTCATCCCGGTAATGAACAATGTCGCGCGGCGATGCCGGCGCAGACTGCTGGTCGCGCTCAAGCCGACCATCAGAGCAATACTGCCGGCAACAACCCCGGCCTGGAGCCAGAAACCTTCGGGTAAAGGCAAGCGGATTGCCGCGCCCGTGGCCCAGCCAGGCATCAGATAAGCGACAGACCAACCCGCGCCGGCCAGCAGGCTGACAGCGAAGAAACGCGGGAAAGGCATGTCGCACATGCCGGCCACCATGGGCAGCATGGGCCGCAGGGGGCCGATAAAACGCCCGACCAGCAGGCTGGCGATGCCGTAGCGCTGGAAATATGACTCGGCCCCGGCGATCCATTCCGGATGATGGCGCAAGCCCGGCAGGCGCCGGATGTTCTGATGGAAGTGCCGTCCCAGAAAATACGAAATGACGTCACCCAGCACCCCGGCGACGAAACCCAGCAAGAGCGTCTCACTGAGCGTCAGCGCGCCACTGCCTGCCAGTACCGCCACGGCGAACAGTAACACCGTGCCGGGAACGATCAGCCCGGCAATCGCCAGGCATTCCACAAAGGCCACGATGAATACCGCTGCCGCCAGCCACTGCGGGTTGACCGCCAACCATCCGGTCACGCTATCGAGCCATGGGCCCATAAAAACCACTCCATCAAATGTTCAATTTTCTACTTGTAGGAGCGAGCCTGCTCGCGATAGCGCACTTTGAGTCAACAGTGATGTTGATTGTGCTGACCTCATCGCGAGCAGGCTCGCTCCTACAGGGGATTCCTTCAGTTTAAAAATCCGGATCAATCTCAGGTCAGCACAAAATAATCGCGACCTTCGACCTGGCCCCGTCGTAGCGGGTTGCGCGTGCAATAAGCCGCGTAGGCTGCATCGACGAAGCGGTACATCAGGTGTTCATCGCGCCCGTGGGGGATGCCCAGCCGCGTGGTCTGGATGATGTGGGCGGGCGTCTGGCCGACGTGTTCCACCAGCAGCACCTCATGATCGAAGCGTTTGGCGTCCCACACTGGAACCTTCAGGCCCAGTGCCTTGCACAGCAGGGTTTGCCCGGCGCAGAGTTTTTGTGCCGGGCGAGGGCGGCCCTGGGCATCGGGATTGTTCAATAGCATCTGTGCCAGGCTGGCAGGCCCGCTCAATTGATCGACCCACGGGTAGGCGGATTTGATCAGCACGGCGTTTCCTGGCCCCTGGGCACTGAAGTTCAGTGAATCGCCTCCCCGGGCGTAATACATATAGATGTGGCCGCCATCCAGAAACAAAGCCTTACGTTTTTCTGTGTAGCCGAGGGACGCGTGGCTACCCTTTTCTGCACAGTAATAGGCTTCGGTCTCGATGATCCTGGCGCTGAGCCACAGGTCACCAACCCGATGGCGAATGACTTTGCCCAGTAAGTCCCGGGCCAGAATTTTCGCGTCACGGTCGAAAAACGCGTCCGGGAGGCCCGTGGGCAGGCTCACGGCGGACGCTCGAACAGTCAGGTTGGACATGATGACCGGCATTTGTCAGGGCTGAATGAGTCGTGATGATAACAATTTGCAGCTTAATCCCGGCTGAACATCGGCAAATTGCCCTCCATTTCGACCATCCGCCTGTCACCGCTGTTAGTCAGTGGGCGCGACAGCTATAATCTGTCGCTTTACTCTTTACCAAGACCTAATCAAAGACCACGCCAGACCATGACTGAGTCCGTTCTTGACTATATGACCCGCCTGGGTCGCGCTGCCCGCGAAGCTTCCCGCGTGATCGGCCGTGCCAGTACCGCGCAGAAGAACCGCGCCCTGCAGGCCACCGCCAACGCGCTGGACGCTGCCCGCGCCGAGCTGACGGCGGCCAATGAACAGGATTTGGCCGCCGGTCGTGCCAATGGTCTTGAGCCGGCCCTGCTCGAACGCCTGGCGCTGACCCCGGCGCGTATCGACGGCATGATCGTCGGCCTGCGTCAGGTAGCGGCCCTGCCGGACCCGGTAGGCGCGATCCGCGACATGAGCTTCCGTCCGTCCGGTATTCAGGTCGGCAAGATGCGTGTGCCGTTGGGCGTGATCGGAATCATCTACGAGTCGCGGCCGAACGTGACCATCGATGCCGCGAGCCTGTGCCTGAAGTCCGGTAACGCAACCATCCTGCGTGGCGGTTCCGAGGCGATTCATTCCAATCGCGCCATCGCCGCCTGCATTCAGCGTGGCCTGGCCGAGGCCGATCTGCCGGCCGCGGTGGTGCAAGTGGTCGAAACCACCGATCGCGCTGCCGTCGGCGCGCTGATCACCATGCCTGAGTACGTCGATGTCATCGTACCGCGCGGCGGCCGTGGCCTGATCGAGCGCGTCAGCCGTGATGCCCGTGTCCCGGTGATCAAGCACCTGGACGGCATCTGCCATGTTTACGTGAGTGAGCATGCCGACCTGGCCAAGGCCCAGCGCATCGCGTTCAACGCCAAGACTTACCGTTATGGCATCTGCGGAGCCATGGAAACGCTGCTGGTGGATCAAACCGTCGCCAAGGAGTTCCTGCCGGCGATGGCTGCCCAGTTCCGCGAAAAAGGCGTCGAGCTGCGCGGTTGCGAGCGCACCCGGGCGATCATCGAGGCCGTGCCGGCCACCGAGCAAGACTGGAGCACCGAGTACCTGGCGGCAATTCTGTCGATCCGCGTGGTCGACGGACTGGACCAGGCCATCGAGCACATCAATCATTACGGCTCCCATCACACCGATTCGATTGTCAGCGAACACCAGGGCGACACCCGGCGTTTCGTGGCTGAAGTCGATTCCTCGTCGGTGATGATCAATACCCCGACATGCTTCGCCGATGGCTTCGAATACGGATTGGGTGCCGAGATCGGCATTTCTACTGATAAGCTGCACGCCCGCGGCCCGGTGGGCCTCGAAGGACTGACCTGCGAGAAGTACATCGTGGTCGGCGACGGGCAGCTGCGCGGACAGGAGCCGGTCTGACTTGGGCGACTTCGACCCGTCAGCCCCGGTCACTGCCAGCGAGCCAGCCCCTCGCCGCATTGGCGTGCTGGGCGGAACGTTCGACCCGGTGCACATCGGCCATTTGCGCGGTGCGCTGGAAGTCGCCGAAACCCTGGCCCTCGATGAGTTGCGCCTGACACCCAGTGCCAGGCCGCCCCATCGGGACAAGCCGCAGGTGTCGGCAAAAGACCGTCTGGCGATGGTCGAGTGCGCGGTGGCCGGTGTGGCGCCGTTGGTGGTGGACGCCCGCGAATTGCAGCGGGACAAACCGTCCTACACCATTGATACCCTGGAACTGATGCGCGCCGAACTGGCCGAATCCGACCAGGTTTTTCTGCTTTTGGGCTGGGACGCTTTTTGCGGCCTGCCCACTTGGCACCGCTGGGAAGAGTTGCTCCAGCATTGCCATATCCTGGTGTTGCAACGCCCGGATGCCGACAGCGAACCGCCGGATGCCTTGCGCAACCTGCTGGCAGCGCGCTCGGTGAGCGACCCGCTGGCCCTCAAAGGGCCGAGCGGACAGATTGCATTCGTCTGGCAGACACCGCTCGCGGTATCCGCCACCCAGATCCGTCAACTGCTGGCCAGCGGTAAGTCGGTACGTTTCCTGGTGCCCGACGCGGTCCTGGCCTACATCGATGCGCACGGTCTGTACCGTGCGTCGAACTGAATAGGAGTGCCTCAAGGCACGTGGCAACAACGTGTATTGAAGCGCCCGAACATACGAGCAAAACGAGTTTTATATGACGAGCAACAACGAAAGCAAAGTAAAACGCAAAGGCACATTCAAGAGTGCCCCGTTGCCGGAAAAGGTCCTCGCCGCCGAGCCGCCTAAAGGCGACGAGCTGGTCAAGATCGCCGTAGCCGCTCTGGAAGACGTCAAGGCCCAGGACGTGCTGGTGATTGATGTTCGCGACAAGCAGAGCATCACTGACTACATGATCATCGCCACCGGTACCTCCAACCGCCAGATCGGCGCGATGCTGGACAAGGTTCGCGAGGCCGTCAAAGCCCTGGGTATCAAGCCGCTGGGTGAAGAAGGCAAGGGCGACAGCGACTGGGTGCTGTTGGACATGGACGACGTGATCGTTCATATGATGACCTCCAACGCCCGTCAGTTCTACGACCTGGAGCGCCTGTGGAAAGGTGCCGAGCAGAGCCGTGCAGCCGATGGCAAGCACCACAGCCCTGAAGTTGGTCACGAGCACTTCAACAAGCTCAACAAAGACCAGGAATAAGGGACCGCTGTGCGACTGCGACTGATCGCCGTCGGTTCACGCATGCCCAAATGGGTGGAAGAAGGCTGGCATGAATATGCCAAGCGTCTTCCGTCCGAGCTGGCGCTGGAACTGGTGGAAATTCCGCTCAATACCCGTGGCAAGAACGCCGACGTGGCCCGTTTCATCCGCCAGGAAGGCGAAGCCATGCTGGCCAAGGTCGGGCCGAACGAGCGGATTGTCACTCTCGAAGTCCATGGCAAGCCCTGGAGCACCGAGCAACTGGCGGTCGAACTCGATCGCTGGCGGCTGGACTCACGCACCGTCAACTTCATGGTCGGTGGCCCCGAAGGGCTGGCGCCGGAAGTCTGTGCGCGGGCTGACCAGCGCTGGTCGTTGTCGCCGCTGACCTTGCCGCACCCGCTGGTGCGGATCCTGATCGGCGAACAGATGTACCGTGCCTGGACCGTGCTGTCCGGTCACCCTTACCACAAGTAGTTCTGCCCCCATGTCCCAGCCGATCCGCATCAAGGACCACGAAAAAGACGCCCGTCTGGTGCGTGGGCGCGTCGTGTTCGGGGCAATTGCGGTGGTAGCGCTGATTGGCGTACTGATCGCTCGCCTGTATTTCTTGCAAGTGATCCAGTACGAGTACCATTCGACCCTGTCGGAAAACAACCGCGTCCATGTGCAGCCGATTCCACCCACTCGCGGGCTGATTTTCGACCGCAATGGCGTTGTGATTGCCGACAACCGGCCCAGCTTCAGCCTGAGCATGACCCGCGAGCGCTCTGGCGATTGGCAGCAAGTACTCGACGTGATCGTCGAAGTGCTGGAACTGACACCCGAGGACCGGGTGATCTTTGAGAAGCGCATGCGTCAGGGGCGTCGGCCGTTCGAGCCGGTGCCGATCCTGTTTGAGCTGACTGAAGAGCAGATCGCGCGAATTGCCGTGAACCAGTTCAGGCTGCCGGGGGTGGAAGTGGTCGCGCAACTGGTTCGTCACTATCCCCAGGGCGCGCATTTTGCGCACTCGGTGGGCTACATGGGGCGGATCAACGAGAAAGAGCTCAAGTCTCTGGACCCGGTCAGTTATAGCGGCACCCATCAGATCGGCAAAACCGGCATCGAGCGCTTTTATGAGCCGGAGCTGCATGGTCAGGTGGGTTACGAGGAGGTCGAGACCAACGCTCGGGGCCGTGTATTGCGGGTGCTCAAGCGCACCGAACCGGTTTCCGGCAAAGACATCGTCCTGAGCCTGGACATCAAATTGCAGGAAGCCGCCGAAGCCGCGCTCGGCGGTCGTCGTGGTGCGGTGGTGGCCCTGAACCCGAAAACCGGCGAGGTGCTGGCGATGGTCAGTCAGCCGAGCTTCGATCCGAACCTGTTCGTCACCGGCATCAGCTCCAAGGCCTATTCCGAACTGCGCGACTCCATCGACCGGCCGCTGTTCAACCGCGTATTGCGCGGTCTGTACCCGCCGGGTTCGACCATCAAGCCTGCTGTGGCGATTGCCGGTCTGGATTCGGGCGTGGTGACGGCCTCGACCCGGGTGTTCGACCCCGGTTACTACATGCTGCCCAACTACGATCACAAGTACCGCAACTGGAACCGCACCGGTGATGGTTTTGTCGACCTCGACACGGCGATCATGCGTTCCAACGACACTTACTTCTATGACCTTGCCCACAAGCTGGGGATCGATCGGTTGTCGTCGTATCTGTCCAAGTTCGGTATCGGTCAGAAGGTTTCCCTGGACATGTTCGAGGAATCGCCGGGTCTGATGCCAACCCGCGAATGGAAGCGCGCGACCCGTCGCCAGGCATGGTTCCCGGGCGAAACGCTGATTCTCGGGATCGGTCAGGGCTACATGCAGTCGACCCCACTGCAACTGGCCCAGGCCACGGCGCTGGTGGCCAACAAAGGCATCTGGAACCGTCCTCACCTGGCCAAGACCATCGAAGGCGAGAAACCGGTGGATCAGAACCCGATGCCGGACATTATCCTGCGCGATCCGTCTGACTGGACCAAGGTCAACCACGGCATGCAGCAGGTGATGCACGGCGCCCGCGGTACCGCACGCAAGGCTTCGATCGGTGCGCAGTACCGTATCGCGGGCAAGAGTGGTACGGCCCAGGTGGTCGCGATCAAGCAGGGCGAGAAGTACGACCGCTCCAAGGTTCAGGAGCGCCACCGCGACCACGCCTTGTTCGTGGGCTTCGCCCCGGCGGACGATCCGCAGATTGTGGTGTCGGTGATGGTCGAGAACGGTGAGTCCGGCTCCGGCGTCGCCGCGCCAGTGGTGCGTCAGATCATGGACGCCTGGTTGCTCGACCAGAACGGGCACCTCAAAGCCGAATACGCCAGCCCTACTAGCGCGGAGGCCACGGCCCGTGATGAATAATTTTGATCGCATGCTCTCCAGTGAGGATGTGATGCGTCGCCGTGCGACGCTGCTACAACGCCTGCACATTGACGGCCCGCTGCTGATCCTGCTGCTGACCCTCGCCGCCGGCAGCCTGTTCGTGCTGTATTCGGCCAGCGGCAAGAGCTGGGATCTGCTGGGCAAGCAAGCCACTTCGTTTGGCATCGGCCTGGTGTCGATGATCGTCATCGCCCAGTTCGAGCCGCGATTCATGGCACGCTGGGTGCCACTGGGCTACGTGGTCGGGGTGATGCTGTTGCTGGTGGTGGACATCATGGGCCACAACGCCATGGGCGCTACCCGCTGGATCAATATTCCCGGGGTGATTCGCTTCCAGCCCTCGGAATTCATGAAGATCCTGATGCCGGCGACCATTGCCTGGTATTTGTCCAAACGCACATTGCCGCCCCAGCTCAAACATGTGGGCGTCAGCCTGATGCTGATCGGCGTGCCGTTCATTCTGATCGTGCGG
This sequence comes from Pseudomonas sp. IT-P4, assembly GCF_949767755.1. Taxonomy (NCBI): domain Bacteria; kingdom Pseudomonadati; phylum Pseudomonadota; class Gammaproteobacteria; order Pseudomonadales; family Pseudomonadaceae; genus Pseudomonas; species Pseudomonas sp. IT-P4. The sequence goes on from NZ_CATKPX010000056.1 coordinate 118,113, forward strand.
CAACCGGACCTGGGCACTTCGCTGCTGATCCTGGCCGGCGGCGCATTCGTGCTGTTCATGGGTGGCCTGCGCTGGCGCTGGATCCTCAGCGTGCTGGCCGCCGCCGTTCCCGTGGCGATTGCCATGTGGTTCTTCATCATGCACGACTACCAGAAGCAGCGAATCCTGACGTTCCTCGACCCGGAGAGCGATCCGCTCGGTACCGGCTGGAACATCATCCAGTCCAAGGCCGCCATCGGCTCCGGTGGTGTGTTCGGCAAGGGCTGGTTGCTGGGTACCCAGTCGCACCTGGACTTCCTGCCGGAAAGCCATACCGACTTCATCATTGCGGTACTGGGTGAAGAGTTCGGCCTGGTGGGAATCTGCGCGCTGTTGCTGATCTACCTGCTGTTGATCGGCCGCGGCCTGGTGATTACCGCCCAAGCGCAGACATTGTTCGGCAAGTTGCTCGCGGGCAGCCTGACCATGACGTTTTTTGTTTATGTTTTCGTCAACATCGGTATGGTCAGTGGCCTGTTGCCGGTGGTGGGGGTGCCGTTGCCTTTCATTAGCTACGGAGGAACTTCGCTGGTGACGCTACTGTCAGCGTTTGGGGTTTTGATGTCGATCCATACCCATCGCAAGTGGATCGCGCAGGTTTGAATAAGGTGAAATTTTCAATGCAAGTAGTGCGTGGCTGGGCGACTCGATACGCGCCATGGGTCGGCCTGGTAAGCATCCTTGGCACCATGCAGGAAGCGTTGGCCGGCGACTACGAAGGCTCACCCCAGGTGGCCGAATTCGTCGGTGAAATGACCCGCGACTACGGTTTCGCCGGTGAACAATTGATGGGCGTGTTCCGCGAGGCCGAGCGCAAGCAGTCGATTCTGGACGCCATCTCGAAACCCGCCGAACGGGTTAAGCAGTGGAGCGAATATCGCCCGATGTTCATCACCGATGCGCGCATCGCCCGGGGTGTGGATTTCTGGCGTCAGCACGAAGCGGTGCTGGCCCGTGCCGAGCAGGAATACGGCGTGCCGGCCCAGGTGATTGTCTCGATCATCGGCGTTGAAACCTTTTTCGGCCGTAATACCGGAAATTTCCGGGTGATCGATGCCTTGTCGACCCTGGGTTTCGACTATCCTCCCCGTGCCGAGTTTTTCCGCAAGGAGTTGCGTGAGTTCCTGCTGCTGGCCCGTGAAGAGCAGGTCGATCCATTGACGCTCAAAGGCTCCTACGCCGGCGCAATGGGATTGCCGCAATTCATGCCGAGCAGTTTCCGCGCCTATGCGGTGGATTTCGACGGTGATGGCCATATCAACATCTGGACCAACCCGGACGATGCCATCGGCAGTGTCGCCAGTTACTTCAAGCGTCATGGCTGGGTTGCAGGCGAACCGGTGGTCAGCCGCGCCGATGTCCGTGGCGATCAGGTCGACGAAGGTCTGACCACAGGAATCGAACCGACGAAAACCGTCGGGGAGTTGCGAGCCCTGGGGTGGTCAAGTCATGATGCGCTGCGCGATGATATGCCGGTTACTGCGTTCCGCCTGGAAGGCGACAATGGCCCCGAGTACTGGATGGGCCTGAAGAATTTTTACGCGATCACGCGATATAACCGCAGCGTGATGTACGCCATGGCCGTACATCAACTGTCTGAACAGCTGGTCCAAGCACGGGGCGTCAAGTAATGCGGGCATTGCCTATCAATAAACCCCTGAAGCTGATGGCATTCGCCGTGCTGGCAGTGCTGGTCGCCAGTTGTTCGACCAGCCGCGCGCCAGCCCAGAAGACCAGCACCGCCGCCGTGCGCACGACGCCGGGGCTGGACATCAACCGCGCCCACAAGGATGGCGCGCCATGGTGGGATGTCGATGTTTCGCGCATCCCGGACGCCACGCCGACCCTGCATACCGGCCCGTACAAGGCCAACCCGTACACCGTGCTGGGCAAGACATACTTTCCGCTGCAAGAGTCCAAGACCTACGTGCAGTCGGGCACGGCGTCCTGGTACGGCACCAAGTTCCACGGTCAGAACACTGCCAACGGCGAAGTGTATGACCTGTACGGCATGAGTGCCGCGCACAAGACTTTGCCACTGCCAAGCTACGTCCGGGTGACCAACCTGGACAACAACAAGAGCGTGATTCTGCGAGTCAACGACCGCGGTCCGTTCTACTCGGACCGGATCATCGACTTGTCCTACGCTGCCGCCAAGAAGCTCGGTTACGCCGAAACCGGCACGGCGCGGGTCAAGGTCGAAGGTATCGACCCGCAGCAATGGTGGGCCGCCAAGGGCCGTCCGGCACCATTAATGCTCAACGAACCGAAAGTCGCGCAGAATAGCGCCCCGGTGATTACGGCTTCGGCCGGTACCGTTGAGCAATGGACACCGCCGCCGCAGCAACACGCCGCCGCGGTGGTGCCTGTGCAGCTTGATGCAAAAAAAAACGCTTCTGCATCAGCCTCTGGCCAGTATCTGCAGGTGGGCGCGTTCGCCAACCCGGACGCTGCAGAACTCCTGAGATCGAAGCTCAGCGGGATGGTGAGCGCTCCGGTGTTCATCAGCTCGATCGTGCGCAATCAGCAGACCCTGCATCGGGTTCGCCTGGGCCCGATCGGATCGCCGGGTGAAATCCAGCAGGTGCAGAATAGTGTCCGGCTGGCCAATCTCGGTTCGCCAAGCGTTGTGACTGAGTAATACGTAGGACTTGATTGACGGTTCATCTGCGGTTTTGGGGGGTGAACCAGGTTGTTGGCTCTTCGAAGAACAAAAGCCCGGCAAAGGGTGATTGGAGTGAGCAACTGAACACGCGATGACTCGTTAGAAAGTCATCTGATTAGTTTTGCCCTTGGGCAGTTTCCATTAGCGATTTCGAGAGACGGATGAACATCACCACCTTTGCCAAACGCCTGTTCCTGCTAGTCCCGCTGCTTCTCTCACCCGCCGCATTCGCGGTCGAGATGATGCCTTCGCCACCACAACTGGCCGCCAAGGCCTATGTGCTCATGGATGCCAGCAGCGGCAACGTGCTGGTCGAGAACAATGGTGACCAGCGTCTGCCACCGGCCAGCCTGACCAAGCTGATGACCGCGTACATCGCGACCCTGGAAATCCGTCGTGGCCAGATCGGCGAAAACGACCCGGTAACCGTCAGCGAAAACGCCTGGCGTACCGGCGGTTCGCGGATGTTCATCAAGGTCGGCTCTCAGGTCACCGTCAGCGACCTGCTGCACGGCATCATCATCCAGTCGGGCAACGACGCCAGTGTTGCGCTCTCCGAGCACATCGCCGGCAGCGAAGACGCGTTCGCCGACATGATGAACAAAACCGTTGGCGACCTGGGCATGACCAACAGCCACTTCATGAACCCGACCGGCCTGCCGAACCCGGAGCACTATTCGTCGGCTCACGACATGGCTGTGCTGGCTCGCGCGATCATCCACGAAGACCCGGCTCACTACGCGATCTACTCGCAGAAAGAGTTCTTCTGGAACGGCATCAAGCAGCCGAACCGCAACCTGCTGTTGTGGCGTGACAAGACCGTCGACGGTCTGAAAACCGGCCACACCGACGAAGCCGGCTACTGCATGGTGTCCTCGGCCGTACGTGATGGCATGCGCCTGATCGCCGTGGTCTTCGGCACCAATAGCGAAGTGGCCCGTGCCGCCGAAACCCAGAAGCTGCTGACCTACGGTTTCCGTTTCTTCGAAACCCAGACCTTCTACCAGAAGGGCACCGAGCTGGCTCAGGCTCCAGTCTGGAAAGGTTCCACCAACCAGGTCAAGGCTGGCCTGGCGCAAGACCTGACCATGACCCTGCCAAAAGGTCAGCTGAAAAAGCTCGCTGCCAGCATGACCATGAACCCGCAGCTGATCGCGCCAATCGCCAAAGGCGACGTGATCGGTAAAGTCGAAGTCAAACTGGACGACAAGGTGGTGCACAGCGCCGATCTGATCGCCCTGGATGGCGTCGAAGAGGGTGGTATCTTCCGCCGCATGTGGGATAGCATCCGTCTATTCTTCTACGGCTTGTTCAACTGATAGTGTGCACCTGCATGGCCCTGCGCTGATCCGGCGCGGGGCTTTGCCGTCGCCACGGCTTACGCTTACGAGGCCGTTACGCCATGACCGATACCGAAGTAAAGGCGCCAAAGATCGAGTTCCCTGCCAATGATTACCCGGTTAAGGTGATCAGCGACACCGGCGTGGGCAACAAGGACAGAATCATCGACATCGTCAGCAAGTACGCCAAGATCAATGATGAGCGTATTGACGAGCGCCAGAGCAGCAACGGCAAATACACCACGATTCAGTTGCACATCGTCGCGACGGACCAGGACCAGCTGTACAACATCAACAGCGAACTGCGGGCAACCGGTTTCGTGCACATGGTGTTGTGATGTCAGGCACGCTGGGCTTTCGTGAACTTGGCCAGATGGCTTACGAGCCGGTCTGGCACGCCATGCAACGCTTCACCAACGAACGCGGCAGCGATGCCGCCGACGAGATCTGGCTGGTGGAACACCCTGCGGTGTTCACACAGGGCCAGGCCGGCAAGGCCGAGCACCTGCTGCTTCCCGGTGATATCCCGGTGGTGCAGGTTGACCGTGGTGGTCAGGTGACCTACCACGGCCCCGGCCAGTTGGTGGCTTATCTGCTGCTGGACGTGCGCAAGCTCGGATTTGGCGTGCGCGATCTGGTCAGCCGGATGGAGCTCTGCCTGATCGACCTACTGGCCAGTTACGGTGTCACCGCCGTGGCCAAGCCCGATGCACCGGGTGTCTACGTCGACGGGGCGAAAATCGCCTCCCTGGGTCTACGGATCCGCCACGGCTGTTCCTTTCATGGCCTGGCCTTGAACGTGGACATGAACCTGGAACCGTTTCGACGGATTAATCCCTGCGGCTATGCCGGGCTGGCGATGACCCAGCTGAGCGATCACGCAGGATCGATTGAATTTGCCGAGGTAAGTGCCCGGCTGCGCGCGCAGCTCGTCAAACACCTCGACTATGCTGAGCAGACGACCCTGACGGGCGGAATCGACTGATATGACTACTGATGCAGTGCAAACCATGATCCCGACGCTCGATGTCTCCGAGCGCCCGGCCCCGCGTCCCAAGGTTGAAGCGGGCGTCAAGCTGCGCGGCGCCGAAAAGGTTGCACGCATCCCGGTAAAGATCATTCCCACCACCGAACTGCCGAAGAAACCAGACTGGATTCGTGTACGCATCCCGGTTTCGCCGGAAGTCGACCGCATCAAGGCCCTGCTGCGCAAACACAAGCTGCACAGTGTGTGCGAAGAGGCGTCCTGCCCGAACCTGGGCGAGTGCTTCTCCGGTGGCACCGCGACTTTCATGATCATGGGTGACATCTGCACCCGTCGCTGCCCGTTCTGCGATGTTGGCCACGGTCGTCCGAAGCCACTGGACGTCAACGAGCCGGAAAGCCTGGCCATTGCCATTGCCGACCTGCGCCTGAAGTACGTGGTGATCACCTCGGTGGACCGCGACGACCTGCGTGACGGCGGTGCCCAGCACTTTGCCGACTGCATCCGTGAAATCCGCAAACTGTCGCCGAACGTGCAGCTCGAGACCCTGGTCCCGGACTACCGTGGTCGCATGGACATCGCACTGGAAATCACCGCTGCCGAGCCGCCGGATGTATTCAACCACAACCTGGAAACCGTGCCGCGCCTGTACAAGGCTGCGCGTCCGGGTTCGGACTACCAGTGGTCGCTGACCCTGCTGCAACGCTTCAAGCAGATGATGCCGCACATTCCGACCAAGTCCGGCCTGATGCTGGGCCTGGGCGAGACCGACGAAGAAGTCATCGAAGTCATGAAGCGCATGCGCGAGCACGACATCGACATGCTGACCCTGGGCCAGTACCTGCAGCCGTCCCGCAGCCACTTGCCGGTGCAGCGCTTCGTGCACCCGGACACCTTCGCCTGGTTCGCCGAGGAAGGCTACAAGATGGGCTTCAAGAACGTTGCCTCGGGTCCGCTGGTACGCTCCTCGTATCACGCTGACGAACAGGCCAAGCTGGTCAAGGCCGAGCTGATGTCGTCCTGATCGACGCAATGAAATGAAAAGCGCCCGCACGGCATCCAGCCTCGCGGGCGTTTTTTTGCCTGGCCTACGGCAATGGCTGTTTTTTCCTGCAACCTGCGGGGCAACGGTTCCTCTTCTGTTTGTCCCCGTTCCTGACTACTGTGTGCTGAAGATTTCACGCAGGGAGATTCACGGATGACCGCTCGACCGACCCACACCCTTTGCCCTCATGCTCCCGTCCCGGCACTGCCGTCGGAAGGCATGATCGGCGTTATCGCACCCGCCGGTCCCGCGCCGCTGGACACCGACAAGGCGGTGCAATGGATGCGTGCCCGGGGTTATTCACTGAAATTGTTTCCCGGGGTCTACGAAAAAAACGGCTACCTGGCCGGGAGCGACGAAGTGCGACTGGGCGACCTGCATGCAGCGTTCGCCGACAGCGAGGTGGATGCCATCATCTGCCTGCGCGGTGGTTACGGCACGCCGCGGCTGCTCGATCGTATCGATTTTGATTTGCTGCGTGACAACGCCAAGCCGTTCGTCGGCTACAGCGACATCACCGCTTTGCATTTGGCGATCAGTCGTTATGCCGGCTTCGTGACCTTTCATGGTCCGTTGCTCAATGCCGATCTGCTGGGGGGCAAGCAAATACCTACCGAGTCTTCGTTCTTCAACATGCTGCGCGGGCAGGTGAGGGCGGGCGCGGTGCTGGCTCATCCAGTGGCTTACCCGCTGACCACGATCGAGCCGGGCGTGGCTCATGGGCGCTTGCTCGGAGGCAATCTGGCCATGATCGCCGCGACCATGGGCACGCCCTACGAGATTGATGCCGAGGGCGTCATTCTGTTGATCGAGGACATCAACGAGCCGCTGTATCGCATCGACCGGTTGCTGACCCAACTGCGGCTGGCTGGCACCTTGCACAAGCTGCGCGGCGTGTTGGTCGGGGACGTGGCGGGGGTTGAGGTGGCAGCGCTGGACAGGTTGCTCAAGCAGACCTTCGAGCCATTGAAAATTCCTGTGCTGTCCGGGTGGCGCAGTGGGCATTGCGACCCGAACCTGACGCTGCCCATGGGCGCATTGGTCAGGCTGGATGCCGGGAACAAGGAATTGGTGCTGGAGCAGGATGTGGTGATCAAGCGGTAGATATTCGTTGCCTGGTACTCAGTCTTCGTCGGAACGCCGCCCGGAGCAAGCCCGCTCCCACATTGGATCTGTGAATGCCACAAAATCAATGTGGGAGCGGGCTTGCTCGCGAAAGCGGTTCCAGGCATACGACAAACTATCGGTTACGCAATCCTTCCAGCAACTTGTGCGTCGGATACCCGTCCGCCGGCCAGCCAAACGACTGCTGGGCACTGCGGATCGCCTTGCGGGTATTGGCGCCGATGATCCCGTCGGCGGTACCGGCGTCATAGTTTTGCGCGCTCAGCAGGTTCTGCAGCTCGATCCGCTCGGTGCGGCTCAGAGGCAGGTCATCCTTTGGCCAGGTGCCGCTGATCAGGCCTGCGCCATTGAAGCGTTCCGACAGCAGGCTAACCCCCAAGGCGTAGGACGACGAATTGTTGTACTTGAGGATCGCACGGAAGTTATCGAGCACCAGGAAGGCCGGGCCACGGTAGCCAGCCGGCAGCAACAGGGCCGCGGACAACTGCTCGGAGCCTGCCGGGACCTGGCCGCCGTTGGGCAGCGTAACGCCCAGTTGGCGCCACTCGGCGACACTCTTGCGAATCGTGCCATCGGCCAGCACGTAGTTGAAGCCGCCCGGCAGCTGGACTTCAAAGCCCCACGGCTGACCTCTCTGCCAGCCGGAGCTTTGCAGGTAATGCGCGGTCGAGGCCAGGGCGTCAGCCGAGCTGCCCCAGATATCGCGACGGCCGTCGCCGTCGAAATCGACGGCGTGGGTGTTGTAGGTGGTCGGGATGAACTGGGTCTGGCCCATGGCGCCGGCCCAGGATCCGAGCATCTTCTCGGGTTCGATGTCGCCTTGTTGCAGAATTTGCAGGGCCGCGATCAACTGCGCGTGGGCGAAGCCGGGGCGGCGGCCTTCATAGGCCAGGGTCGCCAGTGAGTTGATCACCGACTTGCTGCCCTGGAACTGCCCAAAGTTGCTTTCCATGCCCCACACCGCCACCAGCGCCTGGCGATCGACGCCGTAGCGCTGCTCGATGCCTTGCAAGATGTCGGCGTATTGGTCGATCAGCGACTGGCCTTTGCGTACCCGCAGCGGCGACAAGGCGCCGTCCAGGTATTCCCACACCGGTTTTGCGAATTCCGGTTGGCTGCGATCGGCACGAATCACACTGGGATCGAAGCTGACATTGGCGAAAGCGCGATCAAACAGATCGGCGCGGATACCGGCGGCCAGGGCATCCTTGCGGAAACCCGCCTGCCATTCGGCGAAAGTCTGGGTCGGCTGGATGTCGAGGTTCTCACCGGTCGGAACCACTGGCGGAACAACCGCCGGGGCGGTGGCGACAGGAAGCGTCTGAAGCGGCTGAGCGTCGGCTGCAGTCGGTTTTTCCGCACAGGCGACAAGCAAAACTAGGCTGGAGGCAGCGATCAATTGGCGCAGGTGCCAACGACGGGAAAGACAAAAGGGCATGCACGGGTCCAGGGAATACGAATCAGGTACAGACCTTAACATGTCGAAGGGGTGTTCTGCTTTACGCAGCCAGAAAGTAAGAAGCCTCCCAGTTGTCAGACTGGAAGGCTTCGCGGCGGTAACTGCCTTTGCCCTTGGCCGGGCGTTCCTTGCGGCTGCGGAACAATGGCTGGGCGATGATGGATTTGGCCTTGTTGGGCCCATGCGCTGATGGCTTTTTGCTCATGATGATGCCTCGCAAGTGAGTGTTTTTTGCGGGGCAAATAATCGGCCGAAGTTCGGGATCTGTCTAGTCCCTACATTGTGTAGGACCTTTCATTGATCTTGATAGCGATGTGGTTTATGTGGCGAGGGGGCTATTCAGCGGGCAATGTCAGACGCTGCCCGGCCATCAACAACGTCAACCGGCTCAAACTCATCCACGGCGAACCGGCCGCCTGGCCTTTGATCTGGGCATCAATGCGTTGCGCTTCGAGCAGCAGTTGCGCCCAGCGTTGGGCCGAGTAGCGTTGCAGGGCCTTGCTCACCAACGGTTTACGTTTGTCCCAGACTGGCGGTTTGGCCTGGCTGAAGGCCTTGTCCAGGGGGGTGCCCTGGCTGTATTGCAGGGAAATATTGGCCAGCAGGCGCAACTCCCGGGCCAGGGCCCAAAGAATCACCGGCGGCTCGACGCCTTCACCGCGCAACCCTTCGAGCATGCGCAAGGCGTGGGCGGCTTCGCCATTGAGCACCGCATCGGTCAGGCCAAAGACATCGAAGCGCGCACTGTCTGCCACCGCAGCCTGCACGGTTTCAACGGTGATCTGACCGCCTTCGGCCATCAGCTTGAGCTTTTCGATTTCCTGGGCGGCGGCCAGCAAGTTGCCCTCGACCCGTGCCGCGATCAGCTCAACGGCGTCCTGGCTGGCGGAAAGCCCGGCCTGGGACAAACGTTGGCGGATCCAGCTTGGCAACTGGGCGACATCGACCGGCCAAATCTGCACGAACTGGGTCTGCGGCCCTTCGACCAGCGCTTTGCCCCACTTGGTTTTCTGCGCGCTGCCATCGAGCTTCGGCAAGCTGATCAGCAGCACGGTGTCCTCGGCCGGGCGCGAGCAGTACTCAATCAGCGCGGCAGCGCCCTTGTCGCCGGGTTTGCCGGAAGGCAGGCGCAGCTCCAGCAGGCGCTTTTCGGCGAACAGCGACATGCTGGCACCGGCTTGCAACAGAGTCCCCCAGTCGAAACTGGCGTCGGCGGCAAATACCTGGCGTTCATCGAATCCCTGCTGACGGGCGGCAGCGCGAACAGCGTCGGCCGCCTCCTGGCACAACAACGGGTCATCGCCGCTGATGATATAGACCGGCGCAAGGGCGCCTTGCAGGTGTTTGGCGAGTTGGGCGGGAGCGAGCTTCATAATAGAGGGCGAACGGGGCGCCTGGGCGCCCCGTAAGTCTTACTGCTGCGGCAGTTCGACAGGCGACTGACGCGGGGTTTGCGCCTCAGCCTTCTTTGCCGCTTCCAGTGCAGCGGCGTCAGCCTTGGCCCTGGCTTCGGCAGTCTGCTGCAACTGATCCAGTTGGCCTGGGGTCAGTTGTTCCAGGCGCAGCATCATGCGCTGGACCATCTCCCGACGGCCTTCTGTCCGGGCCGTTGCGGCTTCCTGGTCAGAGCCCACCAGGTTGTTGCCGTCGTGCATATAGATCTTCTGCACTTCAAGCTTGTCACTCAACAGGGGCAGATCGCCGCGACCGCGGATGTCGTAGCTCAGCACGGTGGTGACCTGGTACTCGCCAGCACGACCGGCGCCTGCGTAGCTGATGATACGCTGGCTTTCCTGCTCATTGGTCAGCACCAGTTTGTACGGAGCGCCGGTATAGACCTTGACGCCGCTGCCCTCCAGTGCCTGGCGCAACTGGGTAACGGTTGGGCCATAAGCGTTACGGGCGCTCAGGTCGAGCTCCTTGATCGCCAGTACATTGGTGCCGGTGCCGCGCAGCTGGAAACCGCAGGCGCTCAGCAGAACCGCGAGGCCCATCACCAGCAGATTGCGTTTGATCATCTTGTTGCTCCCCTTGAAACCATGTGGGCCGATCAGGCGGCCCGAAAGGTTTTACTCGGCGCCAGGCTCACCTGGCGCCTGATCCAATTAGCTGGCGACGATATTGACCAGTTTCCCGGGCACTACGATCACTTTACGAATGGTCAGACCGTCGACGAAGCGCAACACGTTCTCGTTGGCACGGGCGGCGGCTTCGACTTCTTCACGGCTGGCACTGGCCGGCATTTCGATGTGGCCACGCAGCTTGCCGTTGACCTGAATCACCAGTTGCAGGCTGTCCTGTACCAACGCGCTGTCATCCACCACCGGCCAGCCGGCGTCGATCACAGGTTCAGCGTGCCCCAGTTGATTCCACAGCTCGTGGCTGATGTGCGGCGTGATCGGAGCCAGCAGCAGTGTCACGGTTTCCAGGCCTTCGTGAATCAGGGCTCGATCCTGGTCGGTGCCTTGCGCGGCTTTTTCCAGTACGTTCATCAGCGTCATCACCTGAGCGATGGCGGTGTTGAACTTGTGGTTCTGGCCAACATCCTGGCTGGCTTGCTTGATGGCCAGGTGGATCGAGCGACGAACGGCTTTCTGCTCGTCATTCAGGCTGGCGACGTCCAGTTTGCCCGGCAGGCCCTGAGTGACGTGGGCTTGAGCCAGGCGCCAGACGCGCTTGAGGAAACGGTGCGAACCCTCTACGCCGGAGTCGGACCATTCCGCGCTCATGTCAGGTGGCGAAGCGAACATCATGAACAGGCGGCAGGTGTCTGCGCCGAACTGGTCGATCATCGACTGTGGGTCGACGCCGTTGTTCTTCGACTTGGCCATCTTCTCGGTGCCGCCGATTTCCACCGGCAGGCCGTCGGATTTCAACTTGGCGCTGATAACCTTGGCTTTGCTGTCACGCTCAAGCTCGACGTCCGCCGGGTTGAACCAGGTGTAAGCGCCATTGGCTTCGCGGCGATAGTAAGTCTCGGCGATCACCATGCCCTGGGTCAGCAGGTTCTTGAACGGCTCGTTGGAGCTCACCAGGCCTTCGTCGCGCATCAGCTTGTGGAAGAAGCGCGCGTAGAGCAGGTGAAGAATCGCGTGTTCGATCCCGCCGATGTATTGATCCACCGGCAGCCAGTGGTCGGCGGCCGATTTTTCCACCAGGCCGCCTTCAAAGTGCGGCGAGGCATAGCGGGCGTAGTACCACGAGGACTCGACGAAGGTGTCCATGGTGTCGGTTTCACGCTTGGCAGGCTGGCCGCATTTAGGGCAGCTGCACTCGTAGAACTCGGGCATGCGCGCCAGTGGCGAACCGGCGCCGTCGGGTACGACGTCTTCCGGCAGCACGACAGGCAGTTGATCTTCCGGTACCGGCACGTCACCGCAAGTGTTGCAGTGGATGATCGGGATCGGGCAGCCCCAGTAACGCTGGCGGCTGATGCCCCAGTCGCGCAGGCGGAACTGGGTACGCGAGGCGCCCAGCTCTTTCTTGATCAGCGCGACTTCGATGGCGTCGAAGGCGCCTGCGAAGTCGAGGCCGTCGAACTCGCCGGAATTGATCAGCGTGCCGTGCTCGCCGTAGGCGTCTTGCCATGGCGCCGGGTTGCTGTCACCGGAACTGGTCTGCACCACGGATTTGACCGGCAGGTTGTACTTGTGGGCGAATTCGAAATCGCGCTCATCGTGGGCCGGAACCGCCATCACCGCGCCGTCGCCGTAGTGCATCAGCACATAGTTGGCGACCCAGACCGGCAGTTTTTCCCCGGTCAGCGGATGTTCGACGAACAGGCCGGTCGGCAGGCCTTTTTTCTCCTGGGTGGCGACGTCGGCTTCGGCCACGCTGCCGCCCTTGCATTCAGCGATGAACGCTTGCAGCTCTGGATTGTTCTGTGCGGCCAGGGTAGCCAGGTGGTGTTCGGCGGCCACGGCGACGTAGGTCGCGCCCATCAGGGTGTCCGGACGGGTGGTGAAGACCTTCAGCGCGCCGGTTTCGCCGATGGAATCGACGTTGTACGGGAACTGCACTTCCATGCCGCGGGATTTGCCGATCCAGTTGCGCTGCATGGTCTTGACCTGTTCAGGCCAGCCAGTCAGCTCGTCGAGGCTCTCCAGCAACTCATCCGCGTAGGCGGTGATCTTGAAGTAGTACATCGGGATTTCGCGCTTTTCGATCAGCGCGCCGGAACGCCAGCCGCGACCGTCGATCACCTGTTCGTTGGCCAGGACGGTCTGGTCGACCGGGTCCCAGTTCACGGTGCCGCTTTTCTTGTAGATCACGCCTTTTTCGAACAGGCGGGTGAACAGCCACTGTTCCCAGCGGTAGTAATCGGGCTTGCAGGTGGTCACTTCGCGCGACCAGTCCACCGCAAGGCCCAGGCTACGCAACTGGGACTTCATATAGGCGATGTTTTCGTAGGTCCACTTGGCGGGCGCTACGTTGTTCTTCATCGCGGCGTTTTCCGCCGGCATGCCGAAGGCGTCCCAACCCATGGGTTGCAGAACGTTCTTGCCCTGCATGCGCTGATAGCGGGAGATCACGTCGCCGATGGTGTAGTTGCGCACGTGCCCCATGTGTAGCTTGCCGCTGGGGTAAGGGAACATCGACAGGCAGTAGTAAGTCTCCTTGCCTGGCTGTTCACTGACTTCAAAGGACTTTTGCTCGTCCCAGAACGACTGGGCGGCGGCTTCGATTTCACGGGGCTGATATTGTTCGTGCATGGCTACTTTTGAACTGAATAGGGGTGGCCTAATCCTCTTCAATGCAACGCTGGACGCTGATCACGCCGCATTGGCGTTTTCGATGTCCAGCCGAGCTGGAAGTGGAGTTACAGGAAGCGCCGTAGCATACATGACCGCGCTCTACCGAGGGAAACCCTGATTGCTGCCGCGCGTCTCGCGAAAACCGCCGCGAGGGCCGTTGGTCGCGGCGCTCAGCCGGTTTGTTCATGGAGGCTAAGCTCTAACTGGGGAGTTGGTCTTATCTTCCAATGAGGTGAGGGATGGTTGAGTCACAGCAAAAAGCTACGAAACCGGAGCTGTACGAAAGACTGATCGATCGTTTGGCCCTGGCCCTGGAAGCGGCAAGAACTGCTGGCCGGTTGCGTGACGTACGCCCTCTGGAGCTGGAACTGCGTGGCCTCAGCCCCGCAGAGTTTGCACTGGTCAAGGCGTATCTGGATCGCAGTGAGCGTGAGACGCACGGATGCTTGTCAGAGGCGGTAAAGCAACTCGACGCACCACGTTCGGCCAAGATCATCTGGCTCAAGGACAAGGTTCCCGGCAGAGACGCGGTAAAGGTCCGGTCTTTGCAGTTCAAGTAAGACGCAGAGCCATGCTCCATGGTTTTTTTGAAGCATAGTCCTCCTGTATTGATTGTCGCATCGCGCCAACCCACTTAGGCTTCGGGCATCTCCAGGAGATGCTCGATGCCTTTTCGTTATTTTTTAAAACAACTTCTTTTGCCCCCCGGCATTCTATTGCTGCTGCTTTTACTTGCCTGGTGGTTGCGCCGCTCAAGGCCAAGGCTCGCCGGTGTGTGCTTTGCGCTGGGGTTGGGTGGCCTTTGGCTGATGAGCCTGCCGGTGGTGGTGCAGTGGAGTGCCGGCCTGCTCGAGCGTGAGCCACCGCTGGCTCGCGGCGAATGGGCGGTGCTGGGGCAGCGCGCGGACGCCATCGTTGTCCTTGGTTCCGGGCGCGAGCGCGGTGACGCGGCCTGGGGCGCCGACCAGCCCACGGGTGTCGGCCTGGAACGCCAGCGGTTTGCCGCGCGGCTGGCCAAGGCTTCCGGCCTGCCGGTACTGACCAGCGGCGGCTTGCATTACGGCACCCCGCCAAGCGAAGCGCAGATGATGGCTGACTCCTTGCGCGACGATTTTGGCGTGACCGTGCGCTGGCAGGAAGGACGCAGTCGCACGACCTGGGAAAATGCCCGGTTCAGCGCCGAGGTATTGCTGCCACAGGGCATCAAGCGCGTGGTGCTCGTGACTCATGCCGGGCATATGCCGCGAGCGGTCTGGAGTTTCCGCAAGGCCGGGTTTGAGGTGGTGCCGGCGCCGGTAGGGTTTCTGGGCGGCGACAATGCGCGGCCACTGGGTGGCTGGATGCCGGAGTACAAGGCGATCTGGCAGAACGGGCAATTGATGAACGAGGCGGTGGGGCAGGTCGGTTATTCGTTGTTTTACCGGTAAAGATCAAAAGATCGCAGCCTGCGGCAGCTCCTACATCTATGGTTACCCCCTTTTCTGCAATACTGTTTTTGATGCGTGTTTGGCTTGCTTTCATCTATCCGGCGTCTGAGTGGGGTTGTGAGCCCCGCGCCTCGATGAGAATCGATGCCCGACGATCCTAATTAGTTTGACGGCCTTGCAGCCGTGTAGGAGCTCAGGGTTGTCGTCAGGCCGGTTGGCCGTTCACGTCATCTGTTATCCAGCATCGCAAAACCAGGTGGGTGGTGCTCGGGTGACAGCAGGGTCAGGCGTTCATTGCGTTTGGCCCTGCATCGAATTCAGTGTGGTGTGCCGCAATCGCCCAGGCGATCCTTGCGAACTTGTTGGCCAACGCGCAGACCACGAGATTGGAGTGATGGTGGGACGCCAATAGCCGGCGGACCCAGTCCGCCAAAGCGCCTTTCTGTCGCTCCAGGTGTATCAAATAAACACGGGCACACTGGATGAGCAGGCGTCGCTGGTTTCGATCACCCCGCTTGCTGATGCCCAGCAGAACGTTCTTGCCGCCCGTGGAGTGCTGTTTGGGCACCAACCCGATCGAGGCCGCATAACCCCGGCCGCATTTGAACTGTTTGCCATCGCCCAACTCGGCAGCCAGGACGGTGGAGGTGATCGGGCCGACACATGGCATGGTCATCAAACGCATCGACAGATCATCTTCAGCGGCTTGGCACTCCACGTTCTTGTTGAGCACCTGGACCTGCCCATCCAGATAATTGAAGTGCCCATGCAGCAACATCAGATTTTTCTTGATGCGTTCAGAAAATGAACTTGCCTCAAGCAACGCTGGAAGTTCTTTGATGGCCTTGAAGCCCGCGGCCAGGCTGACGCCCACCTCCAGCAGGGCTGCGTGAATCCGATTGACGGTCGCCGTGCGGTCTTTAATAAACGACTCACGTATTGAGTTAGACATGGCCAGCGCCTGCTGGGTCTGGTTTTTTGGCGGTACAAAACGCATCGTGGGCCGGGTCGCCGCCTCACAGATCGCCTCGGCATCGGCGAAGTCGTTTTTGTTGCTTTTCACGTAAGGCCGCACGAGATGCGGAGCAATGAGCTTGGGTGTGTGCCCCAACCCGGCGACTTCCTGCGCCATGAAGTGGGCGCCGCCGCAGGCCTCCATCACGACGGTGCAGGGTTCCAGGTTGGCCAGGTACCGTATGAGCGTCACTCGATTGAATTTTTTGCGCTGAATCTCGTGGCCGCGATCATCTTGCGCATGCAGGTGAAAAGAGTGTTTTCCCAGGTCGATGGCGGCGATAGCTACTTTGTTCATGGCAACGGTCTCCGATGAGCCCCCGGTGAAAGCTTAGTGGGCGATCACAGGGGGCGGCGGGGGTAGCCATTTCATTAGTTGGAATGCAATCCCCTGTAGGAGCTGCCGCAGGCTGCGATCTTTTCTAGACAGTCTTGGCCATCCGGCTCGCAATCAGCGCCCAGCCAAACAACAACACGCAGAGAATGAGCAATGGCCACGAGCGCCATTCCAGGTACGGCGTGAGGTTGTGCATCGGCACCACTTCGCCATACAGGATGCCGCGTTCGAACTGCGGGATCTGATCGGTAATCTGACCGAACGGGTTGATCAGGCCGGATACGCCGTTGTTGGTGGCGCGGATCATCCAGCGGCCGGCCTCCAGCGCACGCATCTGCGCCATCTGCAGGTGTTGCAGCGGACCGATGGAGGTGCCGAACCAGGTGTCGTTGCTGATGGTCAGCAACAGGTCACTGCGGGCGGCAAGGCTCGCGGCGAATTCCGGGTAAACCACTTCATAACAGATGTATGGCGCGATCTGATAACCCTTGGCTTGCAGCAGCGGCTGGTCAGCCGGGCCGCGAGCGAAGTCCGACATTGGCAGGTCGAAGAAGGCGATCAGCCCGCGCAGCACATCCTGCAGCGGAACATATTCCCCAAACGGCACCAGTTTTTGCTTGAGGTAAGTGCCGTCGCCTTCGCCGACAACGGTGATGCCATTGAAGAAGCGCTTCTCGTGGTGGACCTCCATGCGGACCGGGACGCCGGTAATCAGCGCCGATTTACGCTCGGCCGCGAAGCTGCCCATCATGTTCAGGTAACCCTCGGCGGACTCCTTGAGCACCGGGATTGCCGTTTCCGGCCAGATGAGAAGATCGGCGCGCCTGGAGCTGAAACTCATGTCGCGGTACAGCGCCAGTTGCGCGTTGAGCTGCGCCGGATCCCACTTCATGCTTTGTTCGATGTTGCCCTGAATGGCGGCGACGCTCAGTGGCGGGCCCGACGGGCTGGTCCAGGCGTGGTGCTTGAGCGCCATGCCGAGCAGCCATGGACCGAACAGCAGCAATGCACCGGCAGCGATGAAGCCTTTGCGCCCCGTGCGAACCAGGCGCAAGCCGTTGTAGATCAACGCTGCTGTCAGGGCCAGGGTGAAGGAAATCAGCCACATTCCGCCGATAGGCGCGAGCCCGGCCAGGGGGCCGTCGAGCTGACTGTACCCGGAATACAGCCACGGGAAGCCTGTCAGGAACCAGCCGCGGAAGGCTTCCTGGCCGACCCACAGCGCTGCGAAAGCCAGGGCGTCGGCCAGCGGCGCTTCATTTCGGCGCAGCCAACGCGCCCAGATCCAGGCGGGCAGGGCAAAGAACCAGGCAATCGCCGCCGTGAAGAGCAGCATCAGGAAACCGGCCAGCAATACCGAGGCGCCGCCGAAGTGGTGAATGCTGTAGTAGATCCAGCTGGTGCCGGCACCGAACAGGCCGAAACCGAAACACCAGCCGCGACCCAGTGCCTGACGTGGGCTCAGCTCGCGCAGGCCGGCATAGAACAGGCCGACGGCGAGCAGTGCCAGTGGCCAGATATCGAACGGCGCCAGGGCCAGTGTGGTGATTGCACCGGCCGCCACGGCCAGCAGGTTACCGGGCCAGCCGGGGCGGGTTGTCCAGCGCATTTCAATCCTTAGCGAGCAATGGGCGTCAGGCGAAGCAAGTGAATCCGACGGCTGTCGGCGTTCAGGATGCGGAAGCGGTAGGGGCCGATTTCAGTGATTTCGTTACGTTTTGGCAAATGCCCGAACGCGCTCATCACCAGGCCGCCAACGGTGTCGAACTCGTCGTCGGAGAATTCGCTGTCGAAGAATTCGTTGAAGTTCTCGATTGGCGTCAGGGCCTTGATCAGGAAATCACCGCTGGGCAGCGGCTTGATGTAGCTGTCTTCTTCGACGTCGTGTTCGTCTTCGATGTCGCCGACGATCTGTTCCAGCACGTCTTCGATGGTCACCAAACCAGCCACGCCGCCGTATTCGTCGATGACGATGGCCATGTGGTTGTGGTTGGCGCGAAACTCGCGCAGCAGCACGTTGAGGCGCTTGGATTCCGGCACGAAGGTGGCCGGGCGCAACAGGTCCTTGATGTTGAAGCTGTCGCCGTTTTCCTTGAGGATCAACGGCAGCAAGTCTTTGGCCAGCAACACGCCCATCACGTCATCGTGGCTTTCGCCGATCACCGGGTAGCGGGAGTGGGCCGAGTCGACCACGGCAGGCAGGAACTCGCGGGGTGTCTGGGTCGCCTTGATGCTGACCATCTGCGAGCGCGGGACCATGATGTCCCGGACCTGCAAGTCAGCCACCTGGATGGCGCCTTCGACGATGGCCAGCGCTTCGCTGTCCAGCAGTTTGTTCTGGTGTGCATCGCGCAGCAACTCCAGCAGCTCCTGGCGGTTTTTCGGCTCGTGGGCAAAAGCCTGGGTGAGCTTACCCAGCCATGACTTCTGCCCGTTGCTCGATCGATCTTCGCTCATAGCGATTACTCTGAATCCTTTGTTGTTTCGGTAGGGAGTGCGTCAGTTTCGTCGTCCGCGTACGGATCGGGAAAGCCCAGTTCTGCAAGCAACGTTCGTTCCAGTGCTTCCATTTCTTCGGCTTCCTCGTCATCAATATGGTCGTAACCAAGCAGATGCAAGCAGCCGTGAATCACCAGGTGTGCCCAGTGGGCCTTGAGTTCCTTGCCCTGTTCAGCGGCTTCGCGCTCGACCACGGCCACGCAGATCACCAGATCGCCCAGCAGCGGGATGTCGAGGAACTCATCCGGCACGTCGGCCGGGAATGACAAGACGTTAGTTGCGTAGTCTTTTTGCCGCCAGGTGTGGTTCAGCTCGCGTCCTTCGGCTTCGTCGACCAGACGAATGGTCATCTCCGAGTCGGCGGTGCGCTGGCGCAAAGCCAGCTCGCACCACTGGCGGAATTCGGCTTCGCCGGGGGCGTCGGCTTCGGTGGCGATTTGCAGGTCAAGCTCAAGCATCGCGGCGGCTGTCCTTGGCGGCGGCATCATCGGCCGCTTTGGTTTCGAAGCGCTCATAGGCTTCGACAATCCGCTGCACCAGTGGATGGCGCACGACGTCCTTGGGCTGGAAATGGGTGAAGCTGATCCCTGGCACATCCTTGAGCACTTCAATCACGTGGTGCAGGCCGGACTTGGTGCCGCGTGGCAGGTCGACCTGGGTGATGTCCCCGGTGATGACGGCCGTGGAGCCGAAGCCGATCCGGGTCAGGAACATCTTCATTTGCTCGACCGTGGTGTTCTGGCTTTCGTCGAGAATGATGAAGCTGTTGTTCAGTGTACGGCCGCGCATGTAGGCCAGCGGCGCGACTTCGATCACCTGGCGCTCGATCAGCTTGGCGACGTATTCGAAGCCGAGCATTTCGTAGAGCGCGTCGTAGAGCGGGCGCAGGTACGGGTCGATTTTTTGCGACAGGTCGCCGGGCAGGAAGCCGAGTTTTTCACCCGCTTCGACTGCTGGGCGAACCAGCAGGATGCGGCGAATCTGCTCGCGCTCCAGTGCATCCACCGCGCAGGCCACGGCCAGGTAAGTCTTGCCGGTACCGGCCGGGCCGATGCCGAAGTTGATATCGTTACCGAGGATTTCCTTCACGTAGCGCACTTGATTCAAGCCGCGTGGGCGAATCATGCCTTTCTTGGTGCGCAGGGCCACGGAGGGTTCGGCGGGGGAGTGGTTGTCCAACTGCTCGACGGCCGATTCCTGCAGGAACAGGTGCACCATGTCCGGCGACAGCTCGGTACCCTTGGTTTCCCGGTACAGGCGGCGCAGGAGATTTTCCGCGGAGGTGGTGTGTTTGGGTTCGCCGATCAGCTCGAACTGGTTTCCGCGATTGCGGATCTCGATGGTCAGGCGCTGTTCGATCAAGCGCAGGTGCTCGTCGAATTGCCCGCACAGATTGGCGAAGCGACGAGCTTCAAAAGGCTCGAGGATGAAACGATGTGGTTCTATAGGTGCGTTCAAGGTCGTATTTAGCCGCCCTGGGGCAATAGTGATGAATCAAGGATAGCGCCAGTGAGCTGGGTGCGAAAGCTCTTATATAGACCAAGTTAATTCACTGGCCTGGCGCTGTTCCTGTGGGAGCTGGCTTGCTCGCGAAGAGGGTGTCTCAGTCGACAATCATTTAACTGACACAGCGTTTTCGCGAGCAAGCCCGCTCCCACAAGGGGGATGCGGTGTTACTGGATCAGCGAGCCCCGCAGCGAGTGCGGCTGCGCGGCATCGATGTGCACATCCGCGAACTGGCCGATCAGGGTCGGATTGTCGCAGCGGAAGTTGACGATACGATTATTCTCGGTCCGGCCCTGCAGCTCGCCCGGGTCCTTTTTCGAGTAATCGGTCACCAGGATCCGCTGGATCGAACCGACCATTTGTCGGCTGATCTCGAAACCTTGCTGGTTCAAGCGATGTTGCAGTGCGTTCAGGCGTTCTTTTTTCAGCTCTTCCGGAGTGTCATCGACCAGGTCGGCGGCCGGAGTGCCCGGGCGCTGGCTGTAGACGAACGAGTAGGAAAAGTCGAAACCCACGTCGGCAATCAGCTTCATGGTTTGTTCGAAATCTTTCTCGGTCTCGCCCGGGAAGCCGACGATGAAGTCCGAACTGATGCAGATCCCCGGTACGGCGGCGCGCAGCTTGCGCAGTTTGGATTTGTATTCCAGCGCGGTGTGGTTGCGCTTCATCGCCGCGAGAATGCGGTCCGAGCCCGATTGCACCGGCAAGTGCAGGTGTTTGACCAGCTCCGGCACGTCAGCGTGGGCCTGGATCAGGCTGTCGGAGAACTCCAGCGGGTGTGACGTGGTGTAGCGGATGCGGTCGATGCCGTCGACCGCGGCGACCACGCGGATCAGCTCGGCCAGATCCGCCAGGCGCCCATCATGAGTCGTCCCACGATAGCCGTTGACGTTCTGCCCCAGCAGCGTCACTTCGCGCACGCCGTTTTCGGCCAGGTGAATGATCTCGGCAAGCACGTCGTCGAACGGCCGGCTGACTTCTTCGCCGCGGGTGTAGGGCACCACGCAGAACGTGCAGTACTTGCTGCAACCTTCCATTACCGACACGTAAGCGCTCGGGCCGTCGATGCGGGGCTCGGGCAAATGGTCGAATTTTTCGATTTCCGGGAACGAGACGTCAACTTGCGGCAGCTTGCTGCTGCGCGCGGCGTCGATCATTTCCGGCAGGCGGTGCAGGGTCTGCGGGCCGAAGACCACGTCGACGTACGGCGCGCGATCACGAATGGCCGCGCCTTCCTGGCTGGCCACGCAACCGCCGACGGCGATCACCATGTCCGGGTTGGCCAGCTTCAGTTCGCGCCAGCGACCGAGTTGGGAATAGACCCGGTCCTGTGCACGTTCGCGGATCGAGCAGGTGTTGAGCAGGATCACGTCGGCGTCTTCAGCGCGGGCGGTGACTTCCAGGGCCTGATGTTCGCCCAGCAGATCGACCATGCGCGAGCTGTCGTACTCGTTCATCTGGCAACCGTGGGTTTCGATGTAAAGCTTCTTGGCCATGGAATAGAGTCATCACGTGATTCAAAGAACCGCGCATTATAGGGAACATGTACCCAGGTTCCTACCGCTGCGCGTCCGATGGCTATGCTATAGTTCGCGCCCTCATTTTTATCCCCCGATGTGTTGCTCGCCTGCCATGACCAAACGTGAAGCTCCAATCTACAAGGTGATTTTCCTCAACCAGGGCCAGGTGTTCGAAATGTATGCCAAGCAGATCTATCAAAGTGATCTGTGGGGCTTTCTGGAAGTGGAAGAGTTCGTCTTTGGCGAGCGCACGCAAATGGTCGTCGATCCGAGCGAAGAAAAGCTCAAGGCTCAGTTCGAAGGCGTGGTACGCAGTTTTGTGCCAATGCATTCGATCGTGCGCATCGATGAAGTCGAGCGTATGGGCACACCAAAAATCAGCGAAGCCCGTGGCGCGGTCGGCAATGTCATGCCGTTTCCGATGCCGATGCCTGAGAAGTAAGCAGCTAGGGCTAGAGAGGCTTGTTGTGGCGAGGGAGCTTGCTCCCGCTCGGCTGCGAAGCAGTCGCAAGACCGAAATGCGCGGTGTGCCAGGCAGAGTGTGATTGCAGGATTTAGGGCCGCTTCGCGCCCCAGCGGGACGGTGCGGCGGTCCGACAAGCTCCCTCGCCACAACAAGCCACCCCGCAGTCAGAAGTGCTCAGGGCAGTGGCGCGAAAGGCGTACGCCCGTCAGCGCTTTGCAATTCCATCAAATATTTACGGAAAATTTGCCCGAGCACCTGGGTCGCAAGCTCCAGTTCTTCGCGGGGCATTTTCTCGGTGACTTCGTCGGCGGTGTCCAGGGCGTCTTCGGCGCCGTTGACCGCTGCCATCTTCAGCAGGATGTACGCCTGAACGTTATTGGCCGGCACGCCTTCGCCGTGGAAGAACATGGTGCCGAGTTTGAATTGTGCCTGGGCGTGGCCTTGCAGCGAGGCTTTTTCGAAATAGCTCAGGGCCTGATTGAGGTCGCGCGGCGTGTTTTTGCCTTCGTAGTAGAACTCACCCAACTCGTATTGCGCTTGCGCATCCCCTTCTTCCGACGCTTTCTGGCAGGCGGCGAGCGCCTGTTCCAGGTCTTGCGGCTGGGTATTGAGGGTGCAGCGACCCATCGCTGGGATTAACAACGAGTTGCCGCCTGCTTGTGCGTGCGTGAGCAGGGGCTGAAGAAGCAACAGGCAGCCCAGTGCAAGGGTGCGGCCGGTGCGGTTCATGGGAATCGACTTACCTCTGAAGGGCGCGCGGACCCATCGAGGGGATCCAATAAGCGCGCATTATGAAATAAGCAGGGCCAACCTTACAAAGTCTTTACTCGTTTTTCTGCTGCGCGGGAAATTTATCGCCCACTTTGCGGGGGATTATTGGCAGACGAGCAGGAAAAATCGTGGGAATGCCGGCGAAAGCTGACGCTGGCAAGGGCCAGCGTCAGCATTTGAGCGTTACTTCAAGGCCGCGAAGGCGCGCTCGGCGGCGTCCAGGGTCAGCTTCAGTTCAGCTTCGCCGTGGGCGATCGAAGTGAAACCGGCTTCGAATGCGCTCGGAGCCAGGTACACGCCACCTTCGAGCATCAGGTGGAAGAAGCGACCGAACAGGGCTGCGTCGCTGGCCATGACGTCATCGAAGGTGACGATGTCGTCGGCACCGCTGAAGTACAGGCCGAACATGCCGCCGGCCTGGGTGGTCACGAACGGAATGCCGGCCGCATCGGCGCGCTGTTGCAGGCCGTCGAGCAGGCGAGTGGTGTAGTCGGTCAGCTCGGCGTGGAAGCCCGGGCGGCTGATCAGGCGCAGGGTGGTCAGGCCGGCTGCCATCGCCAGCGGGTTACCGGACAGGGTGCCGGCCTGGTAGACCGGGCCCAGCGGGGCGATGCGCTGCATGATTTCGCGCTTGCCGCCAAAGCAGCCGACCGGCATGCCGCCACCGATGATCTTGCCGAAGGTGGTCAGGTCTGGCGTCACGCCGTAGTACGCCTGGGCACCGCCGAGGGCGACACGGAAGCCGGTCATGACTTCGTCGAAAATCAGCACCACGCCGTGCTTGTCGCACAGGGTCCGCAGGCCTTCGAGGAAGCCTGGTGCCGGCGGCACGCAGTTCATGTTGCCGGCCACTGGCTCGACGATGATGCAGGCCACGTCCTGGCCGACTTCGGCGAGCATGGTTTCTACCGCGTCGATGTCGTTGAACGGCAGGGTCAGGGTGTGTTTGGCGAATGCCGCCGGTACACCGGCCGAGCTCGGTACGCCTTGGGTCAGTGCGCCGGAGCCGGCCTTGACCAGCAGGCTGTCGGAGTGACCGTGGTAGCAGCCTTCGAACTTGATAATGCTGTCGCGACCGGTGAAGCCGCGGGCCAGGCGAATGGCGCTCATGGTCGCTTCGGTGCCGGAGCTGACCATGCGCACCATTTCCATCGATGGCACGAGGGAGCAGACCAGGTCGGCCATCTGCGTTTCCATCTCGGTCGGGGCGCCGTAGGACAGACCGTGCTCAAGCTGTTTACGCACCGCGTCCAGTACGTCCGGGTGACTGTGGCCGAGAATCATCGGACCCCAGGAACCGACGTAATCCACATAGCGCTTGTCGTCTTCGTCGGTGACGTAGGCGCCTTCGGCGTGCTTGAAGAACAGCGGCGTGCCGCCGACGCTCTTGAACGCGCGAACCGGCGAGTTCACGCCACCGGGAATGTGTTTCTGGGCATTGGCAAACAGGGTTTCGGAACGAGACATGATCGGGCTCTCAAATCAGATTTAAAGCTTAAATAGAAAACAATTCGTTGAAGGCGCGGGCGCGGCGGGTCACTTCAGCCGTGCTCTCGGCGCCGAACAGGCCATGCACCACCGCCAGCAGATCGACGCCATGGGCCACCAGTGGGGCGGCGTTATCCAGGGTGATACCGCCGATCGCGCAGATCGGCAGGTGCAGCTGTTTGCGGGCCTGGTCGAGCAGGTCGAGGCTGCAGGTCGGTGCACCGGGCTTGGTGTTCGAATTGAAGAAGCGGCCGAAGGCGACATAGCTGGCGCCTTCCTTGGCGGCCTGTTCGGCCAGTTCGAGCTGCGCGTGGCAGGTCGAGCCGATGATCGCCTGGCGCCCGAGCAGTGCACGGGCCGGGGTCAGCGGGCCGTCGGTCTGGCCCAAGTGCACGCCCACGTTCAGGCGTGCCGCCAACTCGGCGTCGTCATTGATGATCAACTGCGTCTTGTAACGTTCGCACAGCCCGCGCAAGGCTTCGGCCTCACGCAGACGGCGGGCTTCGTCGCTGCTCTTGTCGCGGTATTGCAGCAAGGTGACGCCGCCTTCCAGCGCCGCCTCCACGTACTTGAGCAACTTACCGTCCAGCAAATGGCTATCGGTAATGGCGTACAGGCCACGTAGTTTCATCGGACAAGCCTCACCGCATACGAATAGAAGTTACGAACAGAAATCCAGCGGCAAACGGCGCGGCACGAACTGGCCTTTGCCCAGTTGCTCGGCATCACGCAGGGTGCGCCACGTGTAGTTAAGCGCGGTCTGCACGGCGCTGGCGAGGTTTTCGCCCTGGGCCAGACGACCGGCCAAGGCACTGGCCAGGGTGCAACCGGAACCGTGATAACTGCCCGGCAAACGCTGGCAGGTATAGGTTTCGCGCAGGCCATCGCGGCTATACAGGCGGTTGTGGATTTCGGTTTCGTCGCCGTGGCCGCCGGTGATCAGCAGGTGTTTGACGAACGGCAAGAGTTTTTCAGCGCACTCGTCCGCGGTGCCTTCGGGCAGTTCGGCGAGGATGCGGGCTTCGGGAAGGTTGGGGGTCGCAATGATCGACAAGGGCAGCAGACGCTCGCGCATGGCGTAGCCGACTTCGTCCTTGCCCAGGCGTCCGCCGCCGCCGGCGCGCAGCACCGGATCGCAAACCATCGGCAAATGCGGGTGCGCCGAAAGCAGTTCGACCACGGTGTCGACCATTTCCAGGGAACCGAGCATGCCCAGTTTGACCGCCGCGACTTCGGAGTCGTTGAGCACGGCATTGGCCTGGGCCAATACCCACTCACGGTCAAGGACGCGGAAGTCCGTGACATTGACGGTGTCTTGCACGGTCAGGGCGGTGACGGCCGGAGCCGCATGGCAACCCTGAGCGAGCAGGGCTTCGATATCTGCCTGCAAGCCGGCGCCACCACTTGGGTCGTGGCCGGAGAGACAGAGGACAACGGGGCGAGAGCTGTAGATATTCATGGTGCGCGAGCTTACCACCAAACCTGTTTTCCGGGTGTTGTGGCGGTGTGTTTGGTCGATACATTGTGGCGAAGGGGATAGCACCCTTGCCTGGATGATTTTCCTGCCATTGATAATCGTTCAGTTATGTCGCTGAAATGCCCGTCCTAGAGCCTTTTCAGGAAAAATTTCAATGGTGTTTAATGGCCATCAACGGCTATGCTAGAGTGGATCCAAACCAATAACAGGTGATGCCGGTTTTACGTCTGCTCAAAAGGAATGGGGGGCTTCCTGACAGAACCGGACAGGCCACGCTGGGGCTTCAATGCGCTATTTGCTGATGTTGCTGTTGTGTTTGCCCCTCCTGGCAAACGCCGTCGAGTTCGATGAGTTCACTCAAAGCCTCCCCTTGGGCCGAACCCTGCAGGTCTATGAGGACGCAACTGGTCAGGCGACCATCGCGGATATCCGTGCGCAAGCGGCGGCCGGCAACTTCAAACCGCACCACAAGGACACGCTCAACGCCGGGTACTCGCGTTCGGTGTTCTGGCTGAAAATCGACCTGCATTACCGTCCGGCCAATCCGGCGGCGCAAAGGACCTGGCTGCTGGAACTGGCCTATCCGCCCCTCGATCGCCTCGATCTCTATTTGCCCGATGCGGCCGGCAACTATCAGTTGGTCAGTCAGACCGGCGATGCCTTGCCCTTCACCAGCCGCGAGATTCGTCAGAACAATTATCTGTTCGACCTGACGTTCAAGCCCGATCAGGCCGAAACCGTATTCATGCGCTTGCAAAGCGAAGGCTCGATCCAGGCGCCGGTCACCTTGTGGTCGAGCACCGCCTACCTCGAGGAGCAGCCCGTGCGCCTCTATGTACTGGGGCTGATCTACGGCGTACTGCTGGGGATGCTGGTCTACAACCTGTTCATCTACCTCAGCGTGCGCGACACCAGTTACCTCTACTACATCTTCTATATCGCCTCGTTCGGCTTGTATCAGCTGTCGGTAAACGGTGCGGCCGTGCAGTATTTCTGGCCGGACAATCCATGGTGGGCCAACGCCGCAACGCCGTTTTTCATCGGCTGTGCCGGGCTGTTCGGCAGTCAGTTCGCCCGCCGTTTCCTGCAAATGGCAACCCACAGTCGCTGGCTCGACCGCCTGTTGCTGGCGCTGGTTGGCTTCGGTGCGCTGGTGGTCGGCCTGTCATTGATGACCAGCTACGCCCTGGCCTTACGCCTGGCCACGGCCCTGGCGCTGACGTTCACCGTGGTGATTTTTGCCGCCGGGATCTTTGCCTGGTTGCGCGGCCTGCGGGTGGCGCGGTATTTCATCATTGCCTGGTCGGCGTTTTTGCTCGGCGGCATCGTCAATACGCTGATGGTGCTGGGTTACCTGCCGAACGTGTTCCTGACCATGTACTCCAGCCAGATCGGTTCGGCCATTGAAGTGGCGCTGCTGTCCCTGGCGCTGGCCGACCGCATCAACGCCATGCGCGAGCAGCAGGCTCAGACCCTGTTCGACGCCAGCCAGAAGCTTGAAGTCCTCAACCAGCAACTGGCCCGCAGTAACAAACTCAAGGACGAGTTCCTTGCCACCCTGACCCACGAATTGCGCACGCCCATGAACGGTGTGATCGGTTCGCTGGAACTGATGCAAACGGTCGAGATGGACCCGGAGCTCGAGCAGTACCAGCAGACGGCGTCTGGATCGGCGCGGGACATGATGCGCATGGTCAACGGCATCCTCACCCTCACCGAATTGCAGGCCGGCAAACTCAAGGCCTCGGCCGACACCTTCAGCTTGCGTGGCATGGTCGAGGCACTGCGCACGCAGTTCGAGGGCAATGCGTCGGGCAAGTCGCTGGACTTCAAGGTCGATGTCGCGCCAGGTGTGCCGGATCGTTTGCGCGGCGACAACGTCAAGATCGCGCAGTGCCTGGAATGCCTGCTGGATAACGCCATCAAGTTCACCAAGGTCGGCGGCCTGGCCCTGCGGGTGACCGGCAAGACCGTTGAGCCCGACCGGCTGGCGTTGACCTTTGCGGTGATTGACACGGGCATTGGTTTCACCGATTTGGGGGAGGCCACGATGTATCAACGGTTCTTCCAGCTCGATGGCTCGATGACCCGTGAATACGGCGGCCTGGGTGTTGGCCTGGCGATTTGCCGACAGTTGGTCGAGTTGCTCGGTGGACGCCTGACACACCGCTCCGAGCCAGGACGCGGCAGCCGGTTTCAGCTGGATGTGGAAGTCGGGCTGCCGGTAGTCGAGCGTCCGGTGACGCCATTGATGACCCGGGACTTTCCGCGCCTGCGCTTGCCTCAGGATTGTGCCGTGCTGTTGGTGGATGACAACGACATCAGCCAGTTGGTGATGCGCGGCATGTTGCTCAAGCTGGGCTTTCGCGTACGTACGGCCGACAGCGTCGATGCTGCTCTCGATCTCCTGCAGCGCGAAGTGTTCGACGCGGTGCTGGTCGATTGTCAGTTGCCGCTATTGGGCGGTGAGTCGGTGTGCTGCCGGATCCGCGCGTTACCTGGTTATGCCGAACTGCCGTTGTTCTTGATCGCCCTGAACGGTGACCGTGAGCGCTGCCCGACCGGCGCGGTGATTGATCACTTGAACAAGCCGGTGAAATTCGAGGAATTGCAGGCCGCGCTCTACCGCCGTGTACTTTGTTTGCAGCAGGGCGAAAGCGCCGGAAGTTAGGCGGATATGACACTTTGATCGGCCGAGGGGCGGTGATTAACTGATGTCAGTTGGCCGACCAAAGGAGCCCTGTCATGAACCTGCATCAGTTCGCCGAAACCCACGAAGTCACCAACCAGCCACCGTCACTGGACGGCGCCAACCTGTACCGCATCGATTTGCCGTTGCAGGAGTGGTCGCGGCGGTTCGGGGCCGGTTGGGCCGAGTCGCGGATCGACGCCTATGGCGCACTGGCCGGTGGCCCGTTGATGGAAGCCGGGTTCCTGGCCAATCAGAACAAGCCGGTGTTCAACAGCCATGACCGGTTTGGTCATCGCATTGACCTGGTGGAGTTTCACCCGGCTTATCACGAACTGATGCGTACGGCGGTTGAGCATGGCTTGACCTCTTTGCCCTGGGCTCATCCGCAGTCCGGCGCCCACGTGGCCCGCGCTTCCATGACTTACCTGCACAGCCAGGCCGAGGCCGGCAGCGGCTGCCCGTTGACCATGACCTTCGCCAGCGTTCCGGCCATGCGCCTGCAACCGGACCTGGCGCAAAAGTGGCTGCCGAAAATCCTCGCCACCGAATACGACCCGCGTAATGTCGGCATGGCCCACAAGGCCGGGGTCACCATCGGCATGGCCATGACCGAGAAGCAGGGCGGCACCGATGTGCGGGCCAATACCACCAAGGCGTATCCGGTCGGTGCCAGCGGTCCGGGCCAGGCCTATGAACTGGTTGGGCACAAATGGTTTTGCTCGGCGCCGATGTGCGACGCCTTCCTGACTCTGGCGCAGACCGACAAGGGCCTGACCTGTTTCCTGTTGCCGCGCCATCGTCCGGACGACACGCGCAATCAGTTCTATATCCAGCGCCTGAAGAACAAGCTCGGCAATTGTTCCAACGCCTCCAGCGAAGTGGAGTTCCGTGGCGCACTGGCGTGGATGGTCGGTGAAGAGGGCCGTGGCGTTCCGACGATCATCGAGATGGTGGCCATGACCCGCTTCGATTGCATGGTCGGCTCCAGTTCACTGATGCGCCAGGCGCTGACCCAGGCCAGCCATCACTGCGCTCATCGTTCGGTTGGCGGCAAACTGCTCAGCGAACAGCCATTGATGCAGAACGTGCTGGCGGATCTGGCGCTGGAAAGCGAAGCCGCCCTGGCCTTGAGCCTGCGCATGGGCCGGGCGCTGGATCATCTGGACGACTCGCAGGAAGCCAAATTCGCCCGGCTGGTGACGGCGGTGGGCAAGTACTGGATCTGCAAACGGGCGCCGGCGATGATCAACGAAGCGGCCGAATGCATGGGCGGTGCGGGTTATGTCGAAGACAGCATCCTGCCGCGCCTCTACCGTGAGGCACCGGTGAATTCGACCTGGGAAGGCTCCGGCAACGTGCAGTGCCTCGATGTGCTGCGTGCCCTGTCGAAAGAACCGGGTGTGCTCGATGCACTGTTCAGCGAGTTGGGCGATGGCCATGGCGACAAGCGCCTGGCTGCACACATCAATCAATTGCAGGCGGCCTTCAAGGACACCAGCGACATTCAGTACCGTGCCCGGCAACTGACTGAGGACATTGCCTTGGGGCTGCAGGCGAAGTTGTTGCTGGAAGCCGGGAATGCGGTGGTCAGTGATGCGTTTATTGCCAGTCGACTGAATGGTGGCGGCCGGGTGTACGGCGCATTGCCACGCGGGCTGGATGTGGAAGCGATTGTCGCTCGTTCGACTCCACAAGGCTTCTGATCGGTCAGAAGATCGCAGCCTGCGGCAGCTCCTACGGGTGCACGACGAGCCCTTGTAGGAGCTGCCGCAGGCTGCGATTTTTTTTGGCTGTTCCCGTGAAGCGACGATGCAGGCAAGATGAAGGTCTGCAAGTCAGAACACAGGATGCTGATCGTGACCGAAGCTTTTATTGTCGTTCAAACCGCCGAGCAAGCCGTGGACCGGCTCGCACACTTGCACAATCGTGCAACCACCGCGTTGAGCCAGGCGCTCAAGCGTTACCTCAAGGATCGCGTCGAGCCCGATGCCGAACAGCGCTCGATGTTCCGCTATCCCGAATTGCGCCTGACCTACCACTGCCAGGGCGAAGTCCCGCAGACCACCCGTGCCTACGCCAAGGTTCAGTTGCCTGGCACCTACAGCGTCACCGTCACCCATCCCTCGGCTTTTCGTAAATACCTGCTTGAGCAGCTCGTTCCGTTGATGCACGACTTCACCGTGACTGTGGAAGTCGGTGTCAGCCAGCAGAACATTCCGTATCCGTATGTGGTCGAGCAGGGCGATGAGCTGGCGGGTTCCGGTGTCACTGCCCCCGTGTTGGCGCGGGTGTTCCCGAGCACTGACCTGTCGGCGGCGACCGATGGCATTGCCGATGGTCTGTACGATTGGGAAAACACCGATCCGCTGCCCCTGGCGCTGTTCGATGCCGCGCGGGTGGATTTCTCCCTGCGCCGACTGGTGCATTACACCGGCAGCGACTGGCGGCACGTGCAGCCGTGGATTTTGCTGACCAACTATCACCGCTACGTCGACCAGTTCATCGTCCATGGCCTGGAGCAACTACGCAGCGATCCGCGTTTTGTGCGCATGGTCCTGCCGGGCAACGTGATCATCGAAAAGAGCATGGATCACGGCGAAGCCTCGGCGATTGCCGCCGGGGTGGTCTGGCACCGCTACCAGATGCCGGCCTATCACCTGATCGCCAGCGATGGCCACGGCGTGACCCTGGTCAACATCGGTGTCGGCCCGTCCAACGCCAAGAACATCACCGACCACCTGGCTGTATTGCGTCCGCATTGCTGGCTGATGATCGGTCACTGCGGCGGCCTGCGTCAGTCGCAGACCATTGGCGATTACGTGCTGGCCCACGCCTACATGCGTCGCGACGGCATTCTCGACCGGGTGGTGCCGCCGAACATTCCGATTCCGGCGTTGGCCGAAGTGCAACTCGCGCTTCAGCAGGCGGCGGCCAACGTCACCGGCGAGAAGGGCGACGAACTGAAGAAGCGCCTGCGTACCGGCACTGTGCTGACCTACGACGACCGTAACTGGGAGCTGCGCTGGGCGCAGGAACGGCCGCTTATCAACCTGTCCCGCGCCGTGGCGGTGGACATGGAAAGCGGCACGATTGCCGCGCAGGGTTATCGTTTGCGGGTGCCATACGGCACGTTGCTGTGCGTTTCGGACAAGCCGCTGCACAGCGAAATCAAGCTGCCGGGCTCGGCCAACGCCTTCTACGAGCGCGCGGTCAGCCAGCACCTGAAGATCGGTATCGAGGCGGTGGATCTGTTGCGCACCGAACTCAACTCGCTGCACTCGCGCAAGCTGCGCAGCTTCGACGAGCCGCCGTTCCGCTGATTTGTCGATGGTCATTTAACGGTCGGGCTACTAGCATTAGCAGCCCTGACCGTTAGATGTTGTTTTGCCCATGTCGCGTCCATCTCGTCCACCTTCCCGCCGCCCTGGCGCGAAACCCTCTCCTTCAGCCCCGCGCCGTGTCGCCAAGGCACCACCGGCCGAGCCGAAGCTGATCCTGTTTAACAAACCTTTCGATGTGCTGACGCAATTCAGCGACGGCGAAGGGCGCGCGACCCTCAAGGATTACATTGATGTACCGGGAATCTATCCGGCCGGACGGCTGGACCGCGACAGCGAAGGCTTGTTGCTGCTGACCAACGACGGCCAGCTTCAGGCGCGGATCGCCGACCCGAAACACAAGCTGGCCAAGACCTATTGGGTACAGGTCGAGGGCGAGCCGAGCGCCGAGCAGTTGCAGCGCTTGCGTGACGGCGTCGAATTGAATGATGGCATGACCTTGCCCGCCGAGGCGCGGCAACTGGACGAGCCCGAGCTGTGGCCGCGCAATCCGCCGGTGCGTTTTCGTAAAAGCGTGCCGACCAGCTGGCTGGAGTTGGTGATTCGCGAAGGGCGCAACCGACAGGTGCGGCGCATGACCGCTGCGGTCGGGTTGCCGACCTTGCGTCTGGTGCGGGTCAGGATCGGCGACTGGACGATCGAGGGGCTCGATCAGGGCCAGTGGAAGGAAGTGCCGGCGCGCTTATAACGTGCCGGATTCGATCAGGCCGATCACCACGCTCTTGATCACGAACGCCGCCACGCCCAGGCCCAGCACGAAGAACAAAATGAACGAGCCGAAGCGCCCGGCCTTGGACTTCTTCGCCAGATCCCAGACGATGAAACCCATGAAAATGATCAGGATGCTGACCAGTCCGGTCATCATCCATTCTTCGAATACGGCAGGATCCATCGAACATCTCCAGCGCGGGCGTGGCTAAAAGGGCGCGGGGAGTATACGCCTCAGCGAGTACGCACTGTATTGACCTGCGTCGGTGTGTCGCAGTCATTCGTCGCCCGGTCTGACAACCGACCTGCTCTTGTAGGAGCTGCCGAAGGCTGCGATCTTTTGATTTTGCTGCTAAGAAAAGATCAAAGGATCGCAGCCTCGTTTCACTCGACAGCTCCTACAGGCGCCTACAGAAGTGCTACTCAGCTACGCAGATGAGTCAAAGGCAGTTCGGTGCTGTTCAAAACCTGATTCAACACAAAACTCGAGCGCACGCTGGTCACGCCTTCAATCCGCGTCAGATGCCCCAGCAACAGTTTCTGGTAGTGATCCATGTCCGGCACCACGACCTTGAGTTGATAGTCGGCATCCATCCCGGTCACCAGGCTGCATTCGAGCACTTGGGGCAGGGTGCGGATGGCCGCTTCGAAATTCTCGAAACGCTCCGGCGTGTGACGGTCCATGCCGATCAGCACGTAAGCGGTCAGGCTCAGGCCGAGCATCTTGCGGTCGAGCAGGGCTACCTGGCGGGAAATGTAGCCGTCGTCTTCCAGTTGCTTGACCCGCCGCGAACACGGCGAAGGCGACAGGCCGATGCGCTCGGCCAGCTCCTGGTTGGAGATGCGTGCGTCGCGCTGCAATTCCGCCAGAATACTCAGGTCGTAACGGTCGAGCTTGCTCATCAAACGGTCCTTTGTCGTAACTATTGCGGAGGATTATGTATCCGGGGTTAAAAATTGCGCAAGTGATGTTTAATTCAGCAATCTTCGCAATCCTCTGCCGGCGCTCCCGGCCTATTCTTATCACCAGAATCACTGCTCGGACAAACAGTCCAGTGCGGCTCGCCGAATCAGGCCCGCCGCGGTCGCCACCCCCACCGGGGATGTGCCGGCCCCCGAGCTACACACTGTCCAGAAGACGGCGTGAGGTGAGCCGACGCCACAAGTGTCGAGCCAGGACGAAGTTCTCTAAGGGGAGGCCGACGGGTCTCCCCTTTTTCTTGCGTGGAATTTGCTGCCGTGAATTAAAGAGCAGGCCTCAATAAATAAGTTGCGTGACTGATAACCTGTCGCAGAACCGGCCACTGCTTTCCCAGTCTTATGTACAGGCCCTTACCCGCAATGAGGAACAGCATGAAATCGCGCATCTGGCGTTTGGCCGGTGTTGGTTTGTTGTGTGTCAGTGTCTCTGCGCAAACGATGGCTGATGAGCAGCAAAATCGTGGCCATGATGGCGGGCAACACGGCCAGGGTGGGCATCAGGGCGATAACCAGGGCCATGGTGGCGGCAACCAGCCACATCCGCAAAACGGCCAGCAGCAGAATCAGCCCCGTGCGCAGAACAACGACAATCGCCAGTACGAGCACAGCGGCCAGGATCAACGTCAGGACAATGACCAGAGGCAGAGCCGCCCAGCACCGGACTACAACAGCCGGGTGCGCTCGCCGCCGCCTCCGCCGCAGATGCCGGCCACTGACATGCCGATCCAGCCACGCCCCGACACCGTGGGCCAGACCCGGGAGCCGCCGCACGGTTACGACCAGAATCAACCGCGTCGCAACGATTACAACAAGCACTGGAATGGCTACATAGGCGCGCCGTCCAATGACACGCATTGGGAGGGGCGTCCGAGTGGGCGCGGCAACGGCTGGGGGCCTGGTCCCAAGTATCGTCCCGGCCAGGTGATCGACCGTTTCCCCGAGCGCGACTACCGCGTGCCTTACCGTGGCATGGATTATTACTATTCCGGTGGCTACTGGTATCGCCCGCTGGGCCCGCGTTACGTGGTGGTGGAGCCACCGCGGGGGATTCGTGTCAGGTACCTGCCTGATTACGCCGAGCAGGTGTGGATCGGTGGGGCGCTGCTGTTCCTGGCGGCAGGTTCCTACTACGCCTATCAGCAAAGCACTCAGGATTACGTCGTGGTCGAACCGCCGGTTGGCCAATCGCAACCTCCAGCCGGCAACAGTGGTTATGACGTGGAGGCCTATCCAGCCAACGGTCAGTCGCCGGAACAGGTCAGTCGGGATGGTTACGAGTGTTATCAATACGCGGTGCAGCAGAGTGGATTCGATCCACGAACCGCCACCTACCAGCCAGACCCGTCGGTGGTGCAAGCCTACCGACAGGCCCAGGGTGACTGCCTGAGCAGTCGCGGTTATCAGGTGACTTACTGATCCCGGGCGGCTTTTACCACTTCCTGCGGGTCGGCGTGCACCAGCACTTCGGCCCGCGGGTAGGCGGTGTGAATCGCCGCGGCAGCCTGATCGCTGATGCCGTGGGCCACTGACAGCGTCAGTTCCCCCGGCAGCTCCAGATGCAACTGCACGAACCACTGGTTGCCGGAGATCCGTGTGCGCAGGTCATGGGCCCCCAACACGCCGGGCACGCTGCACGCCAGTTCCAGCATGTGCTGGCTGACCTCCGGCGGCAGTTCTTCATCCATCAACACCGCAAAGCTTTCCCGGGCGATCTGCACTGCGCTCCAGAGAATGTAGGCAGCGATGCCCAGACCGAACCAGGGGTCGACCTGGTGCAGTCCAAACCCGGCGAACACCAGTGCGATCAGAATGCTGCCGTTGAGCAACAGGTCCGAACGGTAGTGCAGCGAGTCGGCCCGCACGGCGTTGGAGCCCGTGGCCTTGATCACCCGATGTTGCAGCGACAGCAAGGCCAAGGTCAGGACGAGGGAGAAGACAATCACGCCGATACTGATCCACGGCGCGCCGACCGGTTCGGGATGTTTGAGTCGATCATAGGCCTGCAACGCGATCAGTACCGCACTGCCGCCAATGAACAGCGCCTGGGCCATGCCCGCCAATGACTCGGCCTTGCCGTGTCCGTAGCGATGATCATTGTCGGCGGGGCGCAGGGCGTAATGCACCGCCAGCAGGTTGAGCAATGACGTGACACCGTCGAGTGTCGAGTCGGTGAGCCCGGCGAGCATGCTCACTGAGCCGCTCAGCCACCAGGCGATGGCTTTGGCGACGATCAGGATGCACGCCACCGCCACCGAGGCACGGGTCGCCAGCCGCAGCAGGCGGGCGTGTTCGGAGCTGGAGGTCATAGGGGCCATCGTTCCTTGAAGAGTCCTTTCGTGCGTAGGGATTACGCGGCGGGTTGCAGGCCGAACATCGCCAGTTGTTGAGAGCTGCCTTTACTCTGGATCAGGCGTGGATCGTCCAGCGGGAAGCTGCGGCCCAGTTCGCTTT
The DNA here is from genome assembly GCF_949767755.1 of Pseudomonas sp. IT-P4. Classification (NCBI taxonomy): domain Bacteria; kingdom Pseudomonadati; phylum Pseudomonadota; class Gammaproteobacteria; order Pseudomonadales; family Pseudomonadaceae; genus Pseudomonas; species Pseudomonas sp. IT-P4. Next base: position 154,200 of record NZ_CATKPX010000056.1, read on the forward strand.
CCAGAATAGTCTGCAACTTGCGGTTATCGACCTTGCCGTCGGGACCGATAGCGTCCTTGAGTTTTTGCGGGTCGACCTGGGCGGTCTTGCCTGGCTCGAAGTAAATCGCGCCGGTGGCGAAGTCCACGGCAAACGCAATCAGGCCGGGGATGATGTAGAACAACAGGCCCACGGCGTCGAGCGCGGCGATGGCCGGGTCGATCTTGCCTTCGATCTGGCCACGTCGATCCGGGTAGAAGATCGACCCGCAGGCGGTCACTTGAGTCAGCAAGGTTGCGACCAGAACACCGCCAATCAGGCGAAAGGGAGCACGCATATGAAATCTCCTGAGTAGAACGCCAAGAACGTTACTGGTTAGAGCCCAGACTACGCCAAACAGTTCGCCGTTATACTCGCCGCTCTGTTTTGGAGCCAGCATGATTTCTTTGCCGATCGATGAAGTTTTACCCGCCCTGCGTGAAGCCCTCGCTACACGCCACGAAGCCGTGCTCGAAGCGCCGCCCGGCGCCGGTAAAACCACCCGCGTGCCTTTGGCCTTGCTCAACGAGTCGTGGCTGGCCGGTCAGACCATCCTGATGCTCGAACCCCGCCGGTTGGCCGCGCGCGCAGCGGCTGAACGGCTGGCCAGTGAGCTGGGGGAGAAGGTCGGCGAAACCGTGGGTTATCGCATTCGGCTCGACAGCAAGGTCGGCCCCAACACCCGTATCGAAGTGGTCACCGAAGGCATCCTCACCCGGCGTTTGCAGGATGACCCGGCGCTCGAAGGCGTGGGTCTGCTGATCTTCGATGAATTTCACGAACGCAGTCTCGACGCTGATCTGGCGCTGGCCCTGAGCCTCAATGGCCGCGAACTGTTCCGTGACGATCAGCCGCTGAAAATCCTCTTGATGTCTGCCACGCTCGAAGGCGAACGCTTGGCCGGGTTGCTCGACGACGCGCCGATCCTGCGCAGCGAAGGGCGCATGTACCCGGTGGCGATGCGCTGGGGGCGGCCGTTCCAGGCCGGTGAATTCATCGAGCCGCGTCTGGTGCAGACCATCCTCGAAGCCTTGGACGACGAGACCGGCAGTGTGCTGGTATTCCTGCCGGGGCAAGCAGAAATCCGCCGCGTGCATCAGCAACTGGCCGATGCCTTGGGCGAAAACACTCAGGTCCTACTGTGCCCGTTGCACGGTGAACTGGACCTCGCGGCGCAACGGGCAGCCATCGATCCGGCACCGGCGGGCAAGCGCAAAGTGGTGCTGGCCACCAACATCGCCGAGACCAGTTTGACCATCAATGGCGTGAGGGTCGTGATCGATGCCGGGCTGGCGCGGGTGCCGCGTTTCGACCCCGGCAGCGGCATGACCCGTCTCGATACCCAGCGCATTTCCAAGGCCAGCGCCACCCAGCGCGCTGGCCGGGCCGGGCGACTGGAACAGGGCGTGTGTTATCGCTTGTGGTCCCAGGACCAGCACGAGCAACTGGCGGCCTATGGCAGTGCGGAAATACTCTCGGCGGACCTCGCCGGGCTGGCCTTGCAGCTTGGTCGTTGGGGCGTGACGCCCGGGCAACTGGTGTGGCTCGACGTGCCGCCGGCCGCCGCTTATGCACAGGCTCAGGATTTGCTCGAACGCCTGGGGGCGCTGGAAGGGGAAGCGCTGACCCGCCATGGTCAGGCCATGGCCGAACTGCCGGCGCATCCGCGCATCGCGCATTTACTGTTGCGTGGCCAGGCGCTGGGGCTGGCGGACATGGCCTGCGACGTCGCGGCACTGCTCGGCGAGCGCGATATCTTGCGCGGTGCCGGGGCGGACTTGCACAGCCGACTGGCGCTGCTGTCCGGCGAAGAGCGTGCTGCACGCGGCGCGCAGGGCGGGGTGCAGCGCGCACGGCAACTGGCGCGGCAATATCGTGGTTACCTGCGTGGCAAAGCCTCGGAGCCGGTCAGCGATCCCGACCATCCACGCTGGCTCGGCGCCTTGCTGGCGCTGGCCTATCCCGACCGGGTCGCACAACAACGGCGCGCCGGTGGCGCGGAATACCGTTTGGCCAACGGACGTGCGGCACTGTTCGCCGAAGCCGACAGCCTGATGAAGCAAGCGTGGCTGGTGATCGCCGATCTGGGCAGTCGCCAGGGCCAGCGTGAGGAGCGGATTTACCTGGCGACGGACTTCGATCCGGCGCTCTTCGATTCAGTGCTGGCCGAGCAGGTGCGCTGCGTCGATCAACTGGATTGGGATGAGCGCGAGGGCGTGCTGCGGGCCGAGCGTCAGCGCAAGGTTGGCGAACTGATCCTCAGCCGCGAGCCACTGACCGGCCTCGACGAAACCGCCCGTAGCCAGGCGCTGGTGAACCTGGTGCGGCGCAAAGGCCTGGAGCTGTTGCCGTGGACCCCGGAACTGCGTCAGTGGCAGGCGCGGGTCGCCTTGTTGCGGCAACTGGACCTCGCCGCCAAGGGCGAGAGCGAGTGGCCGGATGTCAGCGACGCGGCATTGCTCAAGAATCTGGAACACTGGCTGATGCCGTATCTGGGCAAGGTTTCTCGGCTCAGTCACTTCGCCAACCTGGACTTGTCGAGCATCGTCCACAACCTGCTGCCGTGGCCGCTGCCGCAACGGCTGGACGAGCTGGCACCGCATCATTTGAGCGTGCCTTCGGGGTCGTCGATTCGTCTGGACTACAGCGAACAGCCGCCGATTCTGGCGGTGCGATTGCAGGAGTTATTCGGTCTGGCCGAAACCCCGCGCATCGCCGGCGGCCGGCAGGTGGTCAAGCTGCACCTGTTGTCCCCGGCAAGGCGACCGGTGCAGGTGACTCAGGACCTGGCCAACTTCTGGCGCAGCACCTATGCCGAGGTGAAGAAGGATTTGAAGGGGCGGTACCCGAAGCTATCACGCAACGTTCCCCAAGTAGCCTAATCGCGCAACGATCAAGCATTGACATTTTTATTGAAAATCAATCACTTAACGTTCATCATTGACGCTTCTGCTTGGGTGGGGTGTCTTGGTGGCTGCTTTCGAAAATCTGGCTCATGTAGGCCGGTTGGTTGTAATACCGCAAGTTCGTGAAGCTTTTGCGGATCTTCATTTCGGTCAAGAGCCAACTGGTTCATTACCTGTCACAATTAATGGCGTCGATAGTTCAGTTCATGGCTACCAAGTAAGCGAGTTGCTGGGTGACGCAATATCTCGAAGTATTTTCAATCTACCGTTTTTGTTTCATCGCAATGGTGAGCCTTGGATTGAAGCTAACTCATACATACTTAATCTTGTCAGAGACAAGCACTCGAAAAGTCGCCCAACAGATGAGGCAAGACGTAAAGCAAGTCGACTGCTTGATTATTTGATTTTTTGCGAAAGCAACAATATTAATTGGCTTGATTTTTCGGGAAAGCGGATAACTCAAAGACCAACCTATCGGTATCACCGTCACCTGATAGACATGCCGGAGCGCGGTGCGCAGGTTGCTAACCAGTATACAGGAGTTGTGTATGGCTTTTACAAGTTTGTATCGAACAACTGGCATGAAATTGATATTACACGTGTTGATACCGTGCGTGAGATCAATTTTTATGTAGAAAATGCATACGGAATCTCTAGAGAAATCACCGTAGAAAAACGAAGCCAGACCCAAAGCTATAATAGAACAAAAAATGTGCCGATGGGGTTTGTAGACGATGAAGGTGAATGTTTAAGACCTTTAGCAAACGTGCAACTTGCAGAGCTCATAAATATTATCGAGTTGGATAGCTGGAGCGCTCAAGAACGCCTCATCATACTGTCCGCTGTGATGACGGGAGCCAGAAAACAAACCGTTTTAACTCTCCGCGTTAAACATGTTGAGGCTTTGGAGAAAAGCAAGCTTCAGTCCGATGGGTCTTATCTTCTAAAAGCTGGGCCTGGAACAGGAATTGATACAAAAAATAGTAAACCTCAGACTTTACACGTGCCAAAGCAGCTGGCCGAGGACTTGATAACATACGTCAGAAGTCCCTATGCCAAAAGGAGGCGCCAGAAGTTTCAAGCTGCCTATGCGTTGAAACACCCGGAGCTTGTACCAATTGCCGAGGATGAGATGTACGTATTTATTTCGGAGCAGAACAATTGCTATTACATGGCATCTACCGACCCTCGCTACCCTTTTGCCAAATCTAGGCCGCTTGGTGCGGTGACAGACACTCTAAAAAAGAAAATCATGCGTAGTGCTTCCTCAGAATTTCCAAAGGATTTCACGTATCACTGGCTGAGAGCTACATTCGCATATCAGTTGTACCAGCGTTTAACGCCAAGGCTTAAAGATGGAACCTTGCAACCTGGTGATGAAATTTCGATTATACAATCGCGCTTGCACCATGAGCGGCGAGAGACAACGGAAAACTACTTGAAGCTCTTCACTATGATTCCTGAAAAAATTCTCGCTCAAGAAGATTACGAGGATGTCTTGTTCAAACTTTCTACCTATAGTGATCTGATTTTGGTAGACAATAATGGCAAATAACCTAATAGCTAGAGAACTCCAGGTTATTGATTTATCGTACATGGGTAACCAGGCAGACATCCTGCACCCAGAACTCCTAGCACTCAAGCTTTCTCATCGGGTTAGTCCGTTCGATGTAAGTGTCTGCGCGTACACTGTTCGAAGGCGAGTGCGAGTTGGTAAGCACCATGGTGGATATACGGTTGACCCGAAATCGCTTGTCCCAAGCAGAAAAAACCTCATAGTCGCTCTGCTAGATGGCTATTATATTAGGGGGCTAACGTCCAAGAGCATCGAAACCGATTTTAAGTACGTTGATTACGGCATCCTCTGGTGCGACGCGAACGGGCATAGTGATGTATTTTGTAACCCTGAAGCAGCCAGAGTCACATATTTAGACTACACAAACTTTCTGTTTCAAGAGATTCTTAAACCGGATGGTATAGCTCCCTTAACCGGTCAGCAACGACAGCAAGCTCTAAAGCGGACACTACAGCTCCAGTTTCCTAACGATTACGGATATATCGTGGCGGGAGTTTCGCACATAAAAGTTAGAAAAGAAGGTTTAGAGCCTCCAGAGGATGATGATGTAAAAAAGTATATCGATATCGTTTTGAACATTGCGCTGACTTTTTCTAGGTTCTTAGTGAGCGTAACTCCATTCCCAATGCGATTTGAAACCAAGGAATATCATACTCATTTTTTTCCTGGCACTGGAAGGTATATTACGCCCTATTCAGAAAGTGAGTATGGCTATTCCGCGTATAATTATCGCGACGGTCGGCTCTTAACACTTGAAGAACTGCGACAGGCCAAACCAAAAACTCGGTTGGCAGATCACCGCGAAACTCTTGACCGTGCCCAAAAACTCATCGACAGCTGCAATGCTGACTCCCATCATCTGTTCAGAATGCGTCTTGCCGCTCTTGCTATGCGAGCATTTACTTGCCTGATAAACCTTGTTGTAGGTGCGAACTCGGGGGAGGTAATAAATTTTCTTTACGATGATGCGGTTGGGCTTGTTAAATCACCGTTAAAAAAAGAGCTGGCCGCCACAAAGTTAAGGGCAAAAGGATTGACGGTCACGTATTCGATTGGACGCGGCCCGGGGATGCAACTCCTGCGTGAATACTTAAAATTTCGAGACTGGATCCTTGACGGCTACGAATGCGAGTACCTATTTTTCAATGTGCTGGATAGATCGGGGCGTTCTTCGACCGAGTTCGAAATCCTAGAAGGTAATTTCTCGACGAAGTTTTATAATCAACTCCAAGGTGTTTTCGTTCCTGAGGATTCAAAGAATATTCCTCCGCAGCTTGTGAGGAAATTCAAAAGCCTCACGCTACACCATCTCAAACACTCGCCGCTGTTGGTGAGTGCGGTAATGAATCACAGTGAGCGTACAAATGCTCAGTCATATTCCGGTACAACCGTAACCAATCAGAAAGCAGAATTCGGAAATTACTGGGCAGCAGTGAAAAAAGCTGCCGAAAGAGTCAAAAACTCAGACCGGAAAGGGGTAACTTCAATCGCGGTTGGTCACTGTGACGAGATGAACAACCCAAGCAAAGACATCCCCGTTGTAGCGATTGAGCCTGATTGCAAAACCCAGTACGGATGCTTGTTCTGTATTCACTATGTTGTTCACTCTGATGAGTCTGACATCCACAAGCTGATGAGTTTCCAATATGTGATCGACGCAATCAGGGAGAATGCGCCGAATTTTGAGTATTCGGAAGAAACGTTTAAGGACGTGGCGATTCGCATAGACGCTATTCTCGATGCAATTTCTGAGAGGTCGGATGCGTCAGCTGATTTGGTCAACTCAATGAAGAAAAGAGTTTTTGATTTGGGAAGACTTACTCCGTTCTGGGAGAGACGCCTCCAGCGTTATGAGAAAATGGGGATTTATATTTAATGGCCGAGTTCTTTGAAAACCTAGACAAGGGTATTCTAAATTTTGAAGCTACATCGCTCATTCCAGTCGATCCTACATGGCGACCAGCGGATGATTTTGTTATTTGTCGGGATTCGAACGGAAAGACCACAGCTGCGTATGGGGGGGCTAGATGGGATCTGAATCCTATTCGTTTGAGAGCAAACACAGTTGCATTGATTAGTTTTAATACAATTTTTAAAAAAACAGCAGCTGATCAAAAACCTCTTATTCAAGAGGTGAGATATCTCTTGTTTTGTTTGCTGTTCTACGTCGACAGCGGCCAGCTCGGCAGAATTAGTGCGAGTATGGTTTATCAGTATTTCATGACTTTGCGTACTGCTGCTCGCTTTTGCTACAATATGAAAGACAATCCGCTAATAGGCGTTATCAGTCTGCAGGAGTTGTTCACTAATCCGGCGTATCTGAACGCCTACAGGCATTGGATGGATAAGGCCGAGATAGGCGGGACTCGACGAAAATTGACTGGCTCCCTGATTTCCCACATGGTCGCCATTGGTGAGGAGCGGCTAGGATACAAACTTCACGGTGTTTTCGATCTCGATTTTGGTGGGGATGAAGAAGCTCAGCAACACCCTGTAATTCCTACTCGGATTTATCTTGATGTCATCAACTCTTTGGGCGACTGGATGGATGTACTTTATATCCACAAGAATCCTCTTGAGCGTTTCTTGAAATGCTTTGAGCATGAAGGCTATGGATACACCGTTAACCATCAGAAAGTAGTTAATAAACATGTATCGGTGTTTCAGCCAGAGTTTGATCAGGCAATAAAGAAGCATAAACTGAAGAAGGTTTTTACTGGTGACTTATCCTGCGAGGGCCGGGGCGTCCTCTCATCAGCTATCTTAAAGATTCAATGGATTTTAAAAACAGTCATACACGTTTACACGGGTATGCGTGATCAAGAAGTGATGCGATTACCTTATAAGTGTCTCGCACAGGAGGAGGTCGTTGCCGCTACTGAAGATGACGAAGGCTCCATTCGTGATAAACCTATGATTGTTAACGTGATTTCTAGCACAACAAAATTCACGGGATACCGCAAGTCCGCGGCCTGGTTGGCGACAGATGAGGTCGTCCGGGCTGTGGAAATCGCCCGCGCCATTTGTCGCGCAATCTCCCATCTGTTCGGGGTAAATCACGAGGATATGCCGCTATTCCTCAATCCTGCGATTATCAATAGGGCTGATACGAAGATCGGTGTTCCGATTTGGAACGATGTATCCAAACCTCAGTGTTTGCTGACCAGTTACATCATTCAGGCAAATGACCTGGAAGAGTTGCAGGCCAGCGATCCCACTCGTGACTTTGCAAGCGATGATCGTTTCAAAGTTGGAATGCCTTGGCGGCTTACCAGCCACCAGTTTCGCCGTTCACTGGCTTTTTACGGAAGCAGCAGCGGCTTCATTTCCCTTCCGAGCCTTCGCAAACAGTTTAAACATTTGACCACTCAGATGACCCGATACTATGCGAATAATTTTGAAAGGCTAAAAACTATTTTTGGCTATTACGATGAAAAATTGGGCGATTTTGTTTTGCCAAAGAACCATGTCCTGTTTGAATATCAGACAGGTGTGCCCATGAATATTGCCTATGACCTGCTATCTCACGCATTCGGTGATGAGACTCCGCTATTTGGAGGCGTTGGTAGCTACATCTCGAACCAGCGTGGAAAAATGGCTAAGGGTGACATTCATCTCGTGGATCTGAGAGAAGAAACTGAGAAGCAAGCTGAAGATGGAAAGATCTCCTATCGGCCAACCTTTTTGGGTGCGTGTACCAAAACCGGTAAGTGCGAGACTTATCTTCTAGGCGAAATCACCCCCTGCTTGAGTTGCAAGGACGGGATCCTTGAGAAGGACAAACTGGAGAGTGCGATTGCCGATGATGAAGCAGATCTGGCTCTGTACGAGCCTGGTTCTGGCGAATATCAAGTGATTGAGACGGAGTTGCTCAGCTTGAAGAAGTTCCACCAGCAATTCATTCCCGTACATGAGGTCTATTGAAATGGCAGGTAGTGGAATTAAAGCTTGTGAGGACGCTTTCGAGCGTCTGAAAGTGGGCAAACCAAACCTCGCGGTTCATGTGGGGCTAGATCCCTCCAAGATCACTGCAGGAATCGTCAGCTTTGAAGCGGGTTTTGATCGAGGCTATTTGAAGAAAAAGCGCCCCAGTCATCAGCCGCTGATTGCGCAAATAGAAGCTTACCGCATCAGTTTTGGAACTGTGAGTGCCTCTAAGTCGCAGCAGATTAAGCGTGCAAATGAAAAGGTGGACAAGGCTCGTAGCGAGCTTGAAATTGTCCAAGAGCAGCTTTATCAGGTCATGACACAGAACGTCCAACTCGTCGAAAGGGTTCGATTCTTGGAAGTCCAAGTGAAGCAATTTAACAACGTTACCGAGATCAAGTCTGGCTCTAAACATCGGGAAACTCGGGAAACCACTTAAGGGCCAGTCTTGGGCGCTGCATTTGCGCGAGATCAGATAGCTGTTCAGACATGCAGCGTATTCACTGACCACCTTATACTCGCGTTCTATTATTCGGAGTCAGCATGAGTACGTTGCCAATCGAGGCCGCCCTGCCGGCCCTTCTAGACGCGTTGAGTAATCGTCATGAGGTCGTCTTACAGGCGCCTCCCGGAGCCGGTAAAACCACGCGAGTGCCGCTTGCCCTTCTTGGCGAGGAGTGGCTGAAAGGGCAGACAATCGTGATGCTAGAACCACGACGTCTCGCTGCCCGTGCTGCAGCGGAACGTATGGCGAGTGAGCTTGGCGAAAAAGTCGGTGAGACCGTAGGCTACCGCATCCGCCTAGATAGCAAAGTTGGGCCGAAAACGCGTATCGAGGTCGTGACCGAAGGAATACTTGCTCGCAGACTGCAAGAGGATCCGTCACTTGAAGGTGTGGGTCTGGTCATCTTTGATGAATTCCATCTTCGCAATCTTGATGCGGATTTGGCCTTGGCACTCACGCTCAATGGCCGCGAGATGCTGCGAGACGATGTCCCCCTTAAGGTGTTGCTAATGTCCGCAACGCTTGACGGAGAGCGACTCTCTCGATTGCTCGACGATGCCCCTATCGTCACCAGTGAAGGTCGTATGTACCCGGTTACGACGATCTGGGGAGCTCCGTATCAATCAGGCGATTATCTTGATCAGCGTGTAGTCTCGACATGCTTGGATGCTTTGGAGGAACAAGGTGGAAGTCTCTTGGTGTTTCTACCTGGGCAGGCCGAAATACGACGAGTACACCTGTCTCTGAAAGATCGCCTAGGGGATCTAGTAGAAGTTTTGCTGTGTCCTTTGCATGGAGAGCTCGAGCTAGCTGCACAACGAGCTGCGATTGATCCACCTCCTGCAGGGAAGCGAAAGGTTGTGCTGGCTACCAACATCGCTGAGACCAGCGTGACTATCGAGGGTGTTCGAGTAGTTATCGACTCGGGACTTGAACGCGTGCCTCGATTCGACCCGCGCAGCGGAATGACCAGATTGGACACGCAGCGGATATCGAAGGCGAGCGCGACTCAACGAGCGGGACGTGCGGGTCGTCTCGAGCCAGGTGTTTGTTACCGGCTTTGGTCAGAGGCTCAGCACGATCAACTGCCAGCCTACGGTAATCCTGAATTACAGCAGGCTGACCTTGCTGGGCTAGCTCTGCAACTGTCCAGATGGGGTGTCCTTCCTACTGATCTGAAATGGTTGGATGTCCCGCCTGCAGCTGCCTATTCCCAGGCCTCTGACCTTCTCGTTCGCTTGGGGGCTCTGGGTGAGGATCGGAAGCTCACAAAGCATGGCCAAGACATGGCGGAGTTGCCGGCGCATCCGCGCATAGCCCATCTGCTACTGCGAGGTCATGCGTTTGGCCTTGGGCATCTTGCATGTGATATTGCCGCTCTACTGGGGGAACGTGATATTCAGCGTGGCGCCGGTGCAGATATCCACAATCGCCTCGCAATCGTCTCTGGAGAACAGCGTGCCGAGCGTTCCGAGCAAAGCGGTGCGCAACGTGCTAGGCAGCTTGCCAAGCAATACCGTTCTTATCTGCGCGGCCCCATTGCCAACCCGGTGACAGATCCTGAGCATCCACGGTGGGTGGGAGCTCTATTAGCCCTCGCATACCCCGACCGTGTCGCTCAACAACGTCGCGCTGGTGGTGCTGAGTACCGTCTCGCCAATGGCCGCGCAGCCATGTTTACCGAAAGCGATGTGTTGATGAAGCATTCATGGTTGGTGATCGCTGATCTGGGTAGTCGCCAAGGCCAGCGTGAAGAGCGCATTTATTTGGCGGCGGACTTCGATGAGGAGCTGTTCAACTCAGTTCTAAGGGAGCAAGTCCGTCAGGTGGATGAGCTGGAGTGGGATGAGCGAGAAGGCGTGCTTAGAGCAGAGCGGCAGTTGAAGGTGGGGGAGTTGGTGCTTTCCTCCGCACCTCTGGCAAATCTTGATGACGGAGCTCGCGTCCAGGCGCTGATCAATTACATCCGGCGCAAGGGAATTGAACTCTTACCTTGGACTCCAGAATTGCGCCAGTGGCAAGCGCGTGTAGCACTTCTGCGTGATCTGGATTTGGAGAAGGGGAGCACAAGTGATTGGCCAGATCTTCGTGACCAGGTGCTTCTGGAATCTCTAGGGGAGTGGCTTGCCCCATACATCGCAAAAGTAACCAGGCTCAGCCACTTTGGTCAGCTCGATCTGTCATCAATTTTGCGCAACCTGCTTTCCTGGCCACTGCCGCAGCAACTCGATGCGCAGGCCCCCCAAACAATCTCGGTGCCCTCAGGATCGAATATTCGAATCGACTACAGCGAACGGCCTCCCGTACTGGCAGTGAAGCTCCAGGAGTTGTTTGGCCTTGCGGACACACCGCGCATCGCCAACGGACGTCAGGTGCTCAAGCTTCACTTGTTATCGCCAGCGAGGCGTCCTGTGCAAGTCACCCAGGACTTAGCTAACTTCTGGCAGTCGACGTATGCCGAGGTTAAGAAAGACCTCAAGGGCAGATATCCTAAGCATTTTTGGCCAGACGATCCCTTGATCGCAGAAGCCACCGCTAGGGCTAAGCCGCGAGGTACATAGACTCAATGACTAACGGCGGACTCAGCGTCTGAATGCCAGATTTTATGGACGGTTGAAGCAGCCATCCCGAGTTTCAAAGATGTCTGCTTTTGCGTCATGCCTTCGGCTTTGCAGGCAAGCACAGCTTGAATTCTCTCGGTAGGTATCGGTCGCTTGCCGGATCTACCAGTTATTAGATTATCGCCTTCAAAATGGCTCGGTAAGCTGGAGAGCACCCCCAAGGCTTCAAGCTTTTTCATCTCTGTCTGCAGATGGGTAATGAACGCAGCGAGAGATTCTCGACGCTCGTAACTGGATGCCATCGCCAACAAAGCAATGGGATCGACATCCAGTCGTGCGCTGATGCGCTCGAGCATATCCAGTGTGATGTTGGATTTCGCGTGCTCAACATTGTGCAAGTGCCGGGCTTCCACTGCGCCGCCTAGTTGCTCTTGAGACAGACCGCGAGCTGTCCTAGTCGAGCGTAGGATTGCTGCCAGCGTTGATCGCGAAGGCATGAGTGCTTCCCGCAAAGGGAAGGATAAGGCCACATTGATCAATTCCTATCCATGCAATATAGTGCGCGATTGAGGATTTCCGGTATGATGACTACGACCGCACCATACATGAGCTGAGGGGCAGATTACGGCTCCCTTTGATATCAGCGGTGTAGCGCCGGTTTGTCAATTTATAGGCTAAATCGCTGAAGTACGTTGCTTCCGAACCTGCGCAGGTCGGGCTGACAACGGTCTTGTGTCTTGCTCGTGCGCCAACACCTTGCCACTAGGAGTCAGCGTGAGACCTCCTATCTTCGGATGGGTTACCGGCCCGTTGTATTTCGAGCTACAGCACCGCACAACGAGGAAAAAGTCGCGAAATGTTTATTACTCATGAGTTTGATTTGGACAGCGGCCAAGGCTCTCATGGCCCTAACCGTACTGCTTGGAGAATGGTGCAGTTTGAATCTGTGGATCCTTTTTATTACGTAACCGTCCGCTTCTATGAAGGGAGCAAGCACCGCACCAAGAAGGTGATGCCAGCGAACGTGTCCATGCTGTCCGATGTGCTCGAGGCACAAGATTCAACATTCTCAGTGGAGGAGGTTCAGGTCGTGACCTCACCTCGACTGAACGGAAGCAATTCAGTACGTATGGAAAAGCTAATTAGCCTGTTCGTCGGATACGACCAAAACGGTAAGCGCGTCTTATTGCTTCACAAAGTTGCGAGCGGAGCTGTTTACAGCAGTGCTGCAGATATTCTCGACGCTCGTTCAGTCATCGACATTCGCATGATCTACGAGGATATGCAGGCTGCTCATCCAGCAGCTCAGGGATGTGCGTAGCACTGAACTACACGGTGGCTCCGATGAAGCTTCAAATCTATTCAGATCTGCACCTTGAATTTGCTCGATTCGATTCCGCCTCAAGCGATGCGGACGTAGTCATTCTCGCGGGTGACATCGATTTGAAATCACGAGGAGTGAAGTGGGCAAACGATACATTCCAGTGCCCAGTAATCTACGTGTGCGGAAATCACGAGCACTACGGTGGCCACATTGATCACACGTTGCGCAAGATGAAAGAGGCGGCGTTACCCCATGTGCATGTGCTGGAGAATGAAGCACTGATCGTAGATCAAACTCGTTTTCTAGTTACCACGGGGTGGACGGATTTCACCTCGACTGGAGATGTTGAGGCAGCAGCCCGTACAGCGCGGGAGTGGATGAGTGATTTCCGTGTGATCAGAGCTGCCGCGAGCTATCGACGTCTGCATCCGGCTGATCTGATCGCCAAATCAAAGACGGCCTACAATTGGTTGGCTCAGGAATTAGGCACGCCCTTCGACGGCAAAACCGTGGTGATCACCCATCATGCGCCAACGCCGGACAATCTTTCTGAAGACGTTGAGGGCCACTTGGCGGCGTCCTATGCGAACAACTGGTCGGATCTGTTGGGGAAGGCTGATCTGTGGGTGTATGGCCACACTCATGTGGCTGCAAGCTTCACCAAAAATGGATGCCGCGTGGTCTCAAATCCGCGCGGTTATCCAGGCCAGAACACCGGCTTCGATCCCGATTTAATTATCGAGGTTTGAATGGCGATTTCCCACCACTCAGTAAATTTGAGGAACGGAGATGGCAACGTTAGAAGAAATCTCCCGGCTTCTCTACGGAGCTGGGGATGGATTGGCCGGCTGGCAGGGCTCTCAGCAGGACTTGATTTTCTTGGCCTCAAAGGTGTTCCCAGGTAAAGCGTTCTGCGTCGTGCGGCAATGGATTTTGATTGACCTCACCGTGAAGCCTGATGAAAAGGACAAACTGACGAGGCTTGGACTGCTACCCGCGACCTTGTTCGCTCGCGAAGTTGTCTTGGACAGCAGGGGCCGCTTTCAACCCAAGATGTGGGTGCGCAGCAATTTCGGAGTTTCTTTCATTTACGGTTGCATGTTTGAAACCAAAAATACCGTGTACCTGCTTTTAGGAGGAGGGCAAAAGAAAGAAGCAACCGTGGATGCCGCGTTTTCGATGTCCACCGGGTAACCTGTGACGTCATAACCACATATTGAATCGTTTTGGAGGCTCTGCCGGATGCCAGAAGAAATTGAAGTGGAGCTATACGGTAAGGATGTGAGTGACTTTCAGCTGAGTCGCTTGGTGCGAGCGAGCCATCGAAAATACTCCGTGCCTATCACCGCTTTCATCAGTGATGCTTTCATCGTTGAGGATACTTGCGCAGGTGTTTCTTTTGACCACGCAGAGAAACACGAGGGATATCGCAAAGCAGATGGCACCATCCTTCGCACAGGAAAAATTCACACCGTACGGAAGGAAGGGCGTTTCTGGCTGCTTGAAACGCAAGACGGCAACTACGTCATCGGCAGCTTCATGCGAGATGTTGGACGGCAGAGTTTTCTGAGGTTTCTGCGCACTGGCGAGCGCATCTGATGCGTCAATTAAAGAGCTCCGAAACCGCAATTCTGAGCTCTTAACTTGGTCGGCTCCATCCCGTGACTCTTCTCATCCGTGGGCTGTTTTCACGAGAGTGGTACCTGGCTCAGTAGCCGAACTCGTCCAGCAATCTCTGCAAAAAATCGCGCCGCCTTTGAACGATGCAGAGAATCAAATAATCCCGGTCGGTATCCCTTGTGGACAGGTGCCCGGCATCCACTAAGCCATGGACGTAGCCTTCAGCTTTGCCCCTTGCCTCGAGCAATGCCTCGATGGAGGTGCTTTTGTAGATGTCGCTAGCGATCAGTTGCCACCGCTTCTTTTGCCGGTGCCCGATAGGGTCGTCCGAAAACTTCGGTGCGCTGATCAGTGCATCGAAATCCTTAGGTGCGCTGCTGGTTCTCAAGATGGGCTCTCACGAAGTTGGCATCTGAGAGGAGGCTAACATGCGCACACAATATTGCCGGACGCTAACTGGAAGATTACTAAAGCCCCTTTCTGATTGGACTCATCCCTTCTTGAACAGCTAGCCGCTTCGCGAAGAAGCGACCTATTTCATGGCGGCGTTGGGACAAAAAAACGCTCATGGTTCGGTACTCATGATCGCCTGGCCGACCTCCCGATGTTGCCCAAGCGAACCCATTGGTCGCAATTTTTATCACCCAAGATTGACCGCAAGCACGCTTCAACGTTAACTGTATGTATATACAGCTTGGTTAAGGCATGTCTCATGAGCGTCACCATCCTCGGGCCACTGGCAGAAGGGGGAGTCCAGCTCCCGTTTTACTCGTTCAAAGTCCCTGCGGGCTTTCCGTCACCAGCGGCAGATCATCTCGAGCAGCACATCTCCATCGACGAGCTTCTGGACATCCGAGCACCACATATCTACTTGGTGCGCATTGAAGGCCACAGCATGGAAGGTGCGGGCATCTTTGATGGAGACATGGCCGTGGTGGATCGCTCGATTACCGCTGAGCATGGGCACATCGTGATTGCGGCGGTGAATTGCGAGCCGGTCTGCAAGCGCCTGTGCAAGCGTGGGCCTAACATCATTCTCATGTCCGAAAACGTAGGTTATCCGCCGCGATACATCCTCGAAGGCGATGAGCTGATTATCTGGGGGGTGGTGACATTCAGCGTGCGTGCTCATGATCCAAAAGCCTGAGCCTGTCTTCGCGCTGATCGACTGCAACAGCTTCTACGCGAGCTGTGAGCGGGTGTTCCGCCCTGACCTGGCCAAGACACCCATCGTGGTGTTGTCGAACAACGACGGCTGCGTGATTGCACGTAGCGCAGACAGCAAACCGTTCGTGAAAATGGGCGAGCCTTACTTTCAGATCAAGCACAAACTCAAGCAGCACGGCATCGTCGCGTTCTCCTCGAACTATGCGTTATACGGTGACATGAGCGAACGTGTGATGAGCGTCATCGAGTCGTTGGTGCCTGCTGTCGAGGTGTACAGCATCGATGAGGCCTTCGCGGATTTAGCAGGTGTACCGGGTGATCTTGAAGCGCTAGGGCGTCGGATTCGGGCACAGGTGTATCGAAGCACCGGTATTCCGGTCGGCGTCGGTATTGCCGGTACCAAAACCTTGAGCAAACTCGCAAATCACGCAGCCAAAAAATGGCAGGCGCAGAGTGGCGGTGTCATTGATCTACGTGACCAGGTTAAGCGCGACTGGGTGCTTAAGAAATGCTCGGTCTCAGATGTCTGGGGTGTAGGTCGGAAGATGACTCTTCACTTGGAAGGCATGGGCATCAAGTCCGCGTGGGATCTCTCCAAAACCGACCCCTGGATGCTTCGCAAAAGATTCAATGTGGTCATCGAAAAGACTTCGCGTGAGTTGGCGGGTACGCCATGCCTTGAGCTTGATGAGCCTGATCCGCCCAAGCAGGAAATTTGCTGTTCTCGCATGTTTGGCAAACGCCTCACCGAGATCGCACCAATCAAGGAGGCGGTCGCTTCCTACATGATGCGAGCCACCGAAAAGCTCCGTGCGCAGCAATCGTTGTGCAAGAAAATCAGGGTCAGTGTCCGCACCGGCATGTTCAATCCAGAGGAAGCAAAGTACGCCAATGGTGTGCTGGTTGAATTGCCTTACCCAACTGATGATGTGCGATTGATGACGAAGGCGGCGGTGGAGGCTGTTGATTGTGCGTTCCGACCAGGGTTCAAGTACAGCAAAGCAGAGGTGCTCTTGCTCAGCCTATGCCAGAAAGGTGAGTACACCGATGACCTTTTTTCCATCTCACAACCGGTCGCTACTGAAAAGGTCATGAGCGTGCTGGACTCCATTAATGAGCGATGGGGTAGGGGAACATTGCGCTTAGCGAGTGTGCCAACCAATCCCGATTGGGGAATGCGCCGGGAGATGATGAGTCAGAGTTTCACGACGAGGGTAGATCAGCTTTGGACGGTCTTCTGCAAGTGAATTGAGATACGCGATTTGCATTGCATAGCATTCTAGATAGGCATCGGACTAGGCAGATCTCATTTCAAGCAGTCAAAATAGCAAAGGATGCATCCTGTTTTTT
Source organism: Pseudomonas sp. IT-P4 (assembly GCF_949767755.1). Lineage (NCBI taxonomy): Bacteria > Pseudomonadati > Pseudomonadota > Gammaproteobacteria > Pseudomonadales > Pseudomonadaceae > Pseudomonas > Pseudomonas sp. IT-P4. The sequence goes on from NZ_CATKPX010000056.1 coordinate 171,154, forward strand.
CCTAAAATTGCAGTTACGCACATGGTTTTTTAGGTGTCTGTCTAGCTCAACTCAATTGGATTTTCATCTGACCCATCACGAATGCCTCATTTTGACGCTACCTGTAGTAGCCCTCTCGGTGTCCATATGCCATGATCAGGAAAAATTGCTAAGGGAATAGTCATGAGCACACCTTTGCGCATCAAAGAAATTTACATTTCAAAACTCTACGGAATATATAACCATAAGGTAACTCTTAAGGATGAGGGGATTACCATAATTCATGGTGCTAATGGTGTCGGGAAAACAGCAGTTTTAAAGAGTTTGAAGTATTTATTTGATTGGGATATGGATGCATTATCAGGTATTCCATTTCGCACAATGCATGTTGGGCTAAGTGATGATACTAAAATCTCAATTGCCAGGTCTCTAGACGATAATAAGTTATTATCTCGTTCTAATAACGGCCTAATTGGCCCTTTGGAGATTTCCTTTTTTAAAGGTGCCAATGGACATGTAGAGACGGTGCTTCCAGTTGATCCGGAATTGTATAAGGTTGCTGAGGCAGTAGCTGATAATCAACCATGGTTGAAAAAAATTCAACGTGGTCTTTGGGTCGATGAATCTACTGGTAAGGCTGTTGATATATGGGACGTGGCAGAAAAATACCTTCCGCCACGTCACAAGAAAAAAAGAACCAGATCTGCTTTTTTTGATAAGATCAGGAAAGCAGTAAATGTTAAGATGATCGACACTAATCGTCTTGCGCGGCGTGATGAAGGGCGGCGAGAGTTAAATGTTGAAAGTTGTGCAGCTGATATGTTGGAAAAAATTGAGCAGGTTAGTTCTGAGTATGCAAAACGGTCTCAAAAACTCGATCAGTCGTTCCCTCATCGCCTTATTATGGGGCAGCACGACGCACTAGAGTCTAATGTTGTTGAAACTCGCCTTAAACACTTAGAGAGTTATCAAGCTTGGTTGAGTTCTATGGGGCTGTTGGCTACTTTTGATGGGCCAGCATTTCCATCGGATGTGAGGGCGCTGTCTCGAGGTAAGTTGGAGACGATAAGTTTATTTGTGCAAGATAGCGAGAAGAAGTTGGATGCGTTTAGTGAGTTGGCTGAGCGTTGCTATATTCTGCTTGAGTTATTAAGGGAGAAATTCAAGCACAAGCACTTAATGATCAGTAAAGAAAAAGGGTTGTCAGTTGTTGATGAGGCCGGATCAGAGATTCCTTTGACATCCCTCTCCTCGGGTGAGCAACATGAAATTGTTATTAATTATGAGTTGTTGTTTAAGACGCCGGAAAATTGCCTACTGTTAATAGATGAGCCTGAGATTTCGTTGCATGTTAAGTGGCAGCGCAGTTTTATTGGTGATTTGTCAAGAATAGCAAAAGTAGTTGGGTTTGAAACACTTATCGCAACGCACTCTCCGTTCATCGTGGGCGACAACCATCATCTGATGGAATCGCTGGACGAAATCGGAGATAGTGATGATTACTGAAAGAGAACCCGGCGATATTATTTCAGAAGTCCTGATGACATTGGCAGCCGATCCCGAAACAATTTTTTGGTTGCTTGAGGGTATCTCGGATGTTAAGTTTTTCAGGTCGCGCTTAAAGTCAGGTATTTGCTTAGTCGACTCAACAGGAAAATATAAAGTTATTTCTACAATGCAGAGAATCAATGCTGATAGAAGGCTCGCAGAAATAAAGCTTTTAGGTATTGTAGATAATGATTATGACTGGCTGACGGAGTATCGGTTGCCGGAAAATATTATTTCAACCGAGCCCCGAGATCTTGAAGGTGTTATGTTGAGGGCTAATAGCGTTGCGTGTGTGTTGGCTGAATATGGTAATGCAGAAGCGGTTGTAAGGTTTGAGCGCGGTGGGGTATCGATAGTTGAGGCGGTGATTCAGCGATCACTGTTGTTTGGGAAAATCCGGGCGGTCAATAACTTAAATGAAAAGGTATGTCTCAAAAAGTTTAAGCCGCTGCAGTTTTTCAAAGAAGATTGGAGTTATGATGAGGAGTCGGCGTTAGAAAGAGCAGTGCAGCTAGGTGTTGCTCCAAATGCTGAAATTCTTCGTGAGAAAATCCGAGATCTTCCTTCAGTCAGCGATTGGTATTATATTCGAGGACATGACGCTATTGACATTCTTTGCGGGGGGCTTAAATCGTTGTTTGGTGACGGTCGATCAGTTGGCATTCCAGCTATTGAGCCTATCTTGCGCCAGTCTTTGAATGATGAAGACTTTGCCAGATCTAAAATTTTTACTGAAGTAGTTCAGTGGCACCAAGATCGCGGTCTTGGTAGTCCGTATATTTATTCACCTAGATAATTAAATTTTATTTAATTGGAGGATGTGTTTCATGTCCAAACTCGCTGAATTCCGCCAACTCGAAAAACACCTTGCCGAACAGCTTGAAGCTCTCGAAGCCCTGAAAGGCGACGCTGGCCTCAAGAAAGAAATCGAATTTGAAACCAAGCTGCGCGCTCTGCTTGCCGAGTACGGCTACAGCCTGCCGAACGTGATCAACCTGCTTGATCCGAAGTCCGGTCGTCGAGCTCCAGCCGTCGAGTCCAAGGCCGGCAGCCGTAAGCCACGCCAGGTGAAGATCTACAAAAATCCGAACACTGGTGAAGTCGTCGAAACCAAAGGCGGCAATCACAAAACGTTGAAAGAATGGAAAGCAGAACACGGCTCCGCGACCGTTGAATCTTGGCTGACCAAGTGATTTTGGTTTGAGTACAAAAGGGCCCTTCGAGGGCCCTTTTTATTGCCCGGAATTTTTTCAGAACCGATCATTAATTGAACACTTGTGAGCTGGGCAGGAATCCGCGCCGGTAAGGGTCAGTCGAGAGCTATTCACAAGTCCGATATCACTGTGGAAGGTGTGCTCTCTGAGGCCGAGCGCTCGAACACCCGCAGGCCATTCCAGATGGGGCGCTGTCTGCGGCATTAGCGCTGTACCTACACCATTTTCTGCCAGCTTGAGGATGACCTCCAGTCCATCCGGCTCACCGCTCAGCATGGGCACATCATGATTGCGGCTGTGAACTAGGAGCCGATCTGCAAGAGTCTATGTAAGCGAGGCCCAACATCATCTTGATGCCCGAAAATTTATGCTATCCACCGCGTTAGTTCATAAAGTTAATTCAGCTGTAGAAGTGAACTGTCTCTGGCGACAAGTTCGGGCTCGAGCCTGATTGAGCTAACCGTCCTTCCTTTGATTTTTTGAAGTAGCAATTCCATAGCTCGATACCCCATTTCATGCATCGGCGACCGAATGCTGCTGAGTGGAATCGGAAGCTGCGCAGCCAGAGGGGTATCGTTGAAGCCCACAATTGCTATGTCGTGCCCAGGTGTTAGGCCGAGCGCACGCGCCGCACCCATGACGCCAATCGCGATGAAGTCATTTACGGCGAATACGGCAGTAGGGCGTATTGATCGCGAGAGAAGCTTCATCCCAGCTTCATAACCTGCGGCGGTATCAAAATGGCTTGGGACAATCCAGTCAGATGAGATATCGATGCCAACAGTTCGACAATAACCAACAAAGCCCGCTGCACGCTCTACGCCGGTACTGGCAAAGGACTCCCCTGCAATCACTGCGAGTTGCGTATGCCCTTGAGAAATGAAGTGCTCAGCTGCTAGAGCCCCACCCCGGTAGTCATCGCAGGTGACAGAGCAGTAATCGCCAGCGCGACGGCTAACCAGTACAAACGGTATGCCTCGTCCTGCGATGTCCTCTAGGAACTCATTGGCCGAGTCTACATGGGCATCACCAATGATGAGTCCATCGACTCGGCGTGCCAGCGCCATTTCACCCAGCTCTCGCTGGATGGCTGGTGAGTCCTGGGTATTGGAAACGAAAGTGAAGACCCGATTCTTATAGGCAGCTTCGTCAATGCCCTCGTAGATCGTTGCCAGTACAAGGTCGGACAGCCTCGGTACGAGTACGCCGACTGCCTGACTACGTTGTGTTTTCAGGCTGGTAGCGTGTGGGTTTGGGCGATATTGCAGCTCGGCAGCCAGTTTCCTAATTCGCAGCACTGTCTCAGGGGATGCCGCCAAAGCGGCGTCATCTTGCGAGCCATTCAAGACGCGGGAAACGGTAGAGACAGAAACGCCGAGCTGCTGCGAGAGTGCTCTCAGTGTGATCGGTTTTCCTGGTGTGCTCATACATTCCTTCTCACCAATACGATTATTTCAGCCAATAGGGTGCGAAAGCCCGAGATTGTCAAACGTCTGAGTGTGCGGGCTTCGCAACAAATATTGAACACATCTGACGAGTTTCGGCGCTTTTTCCAGAAAAAATCATCTTTTAGGCTCCATTCTGCGCCGACGAATGGCCAATCCTACCATATTGACTTTCCTAAATTTGAGAGCATAGTTTGCCTACCCAAACGTTTGGGTAGCGATCCGTCGCTAAACCCAAACGTTTGGGTTAAAACAATAAGACGAGGTTTCAGCGATGAACGAAAGTACGAAAGAGAGAGTGAGTCCGGTTCGAGTGGCTGTGGTGCAGTTCGATCCTCAGGTCGGCATGGAAAACCGTGAGCGCAACTTGAGGCACGGCCTGAGCATGGCGCTACAGGCAGTCGAAGGTGGTGCGAACCTCATTGTGTTGCCGGAGCTTGCAAACACGGGCTATCTCTTTACCAGTCGGCAGGAAGCTTTCGAGCATGCGGAAGGTGTGCCGAATGGCCCTAGCGTCCAGGTCTGGATGGACTTCGCGAAGAAACACGACGTTTATCTAGTCGCTGGTGTTGCCGAGCGAGATGGAATGCAATTGTTCGACACGGCAGTTCTGTTGGGGCCTGAAGGCTTTATTGGCAAGTACCGCAAGGCCCACTTGTGGAATTTGGAGAAGCTCTGGTTTACCCCTGGAAACTTGGGCTTCCCGGTGTTTGACACCCCTATCGGGAGAATTGGTCTGTTAATTTGCTGGGATATCTGGTTCCCAGAGGTGCCCCGGATTTTGGCTCAGCAGGGCGCCGACATCATCTGCAGTGTTAACAATTGGGTATGGACTCCACCGCCCCTGTTCGACGAGACCGGCAAATGCATGGCCTCGTACCTGACGATGACTGCCGCCCATGTGAACAACGTTTTCATTGCTGCGGCCAACAGAGTGGGGACTGATCGTGGTGAGCGGTTCCTGGGCTGTTCGCTAATTGCCGGAACCAACGGATGGCCGATTGGCGAGGTCGCGCCGTCAGAGGGGGAGACCATCGTGTGTGCTGACATTGATTTAGTCTCCGCTCGCAGCGCACCGATCTGGAACAGTCTCAATGATCTGCCGCGTGACCGTCGGACTGACCTCTACGATTCCATGCTGGGTTATACCGGCCACAGCGCTTTTCCACGTTGAGGGCCTGCCAACATGGAAAACTCAACTGCGGCCAGCAAACTCAAGTCTTCTGAAGTTTCCATCGTATTGAATGCAATCGCTGCTGCTGCGCTAGTGCTTATAGTGGCTGGAGTTGGTCATCTGGCCACATTAATAGGCGCTTCGACTACGTCGCAATGGCCGGGATTTGTTGAGCTCATGAAAAGCCTGCCAGAGCCGCTCGCGTGGTTGCGATGGTTCTTGGGTGATATGAGTGAGGCGACGTTCTATAAGCACGAGTTCGCTTCGATAGGAATGCTGCTCGGCGCTTTGCTAGCGCACTGGGCGTGCAAACGAGGGGCGCGCTGGCAAGGTTTCTCTGTTTCCTATGGAACTGGGTTATTGCCTTGGATATTGTTTAGCTCGTCTCTGGGCTTGATTCTGAGCAATCTCCTTTGGAGCTGGACAATCGTGCAAAGCAGCGCGTGGCAGCCCACTTTTGTGACCTTCGTATCGTTACCAGCTGCCATGGTGCTGATGTTCGGGAGGGGATGGAAAGTCGCGATAGTGGGTGCCGTGATGGGAGCACTTCTGGTGACTCCAATAGCGCTGGTTCTGGTGAATTACGTTTGCAACCCTCTAAAGCTGCCAAGCATCATCGGCAACGTCAGTGCAATGGCGCTAGGCAGTGCGGTGGCATTCGTAATTTGTCGCCTGGTTCCAGCATTGGTACGTAATAAGCTGGCGCCGGTGGAGGCGCCCAGCCCTGGAGCCACCACTCCCCTTGTGTACGGCCCGAGCTGGACGGTCAGGCGAATTCTTGCTGATTTCACTGAGTCACCATTCGTGGGCAACGAACTGGCCAGTATCGGCTTGATCTTAGGTCTGCTGTTTGCCATCAGCTTGAACCCGCTGAGTCCAGTGTATGGCACTGGTCTTGCTGCACAGGTATTGGTGGGGCAAGTACTGGCCTCCGCTATTGGTGTACTGCTGTGGCGCAGACAATGGATGGTAAGAGGTTGGTATCCGACCTATATACCGGTGGTCTCTGTGACACCTGCCGCAATACTGACCTATGGTGGTACGCCGGTAGTGATTGCCATCAGTGCGTTGTTAGGCGCGCTGATTGGGCCACCGCTAGCCGCTGCCATCTCTGACCGTCTGCCAAAGAGCTTTCATCCATACCTTGGCAACGTGATATCAATGGCGATTTGCACATTGGTGGTTTTGCCAGTTATCGGCATGTTGCCTGGTGTGGCCACACATTAGACCAGTCCTACTCATTAATTATATTGAGGTGCGAACCAGTCGCTGTTGAAATACACATCGATGTGTGCGGCTGGTTCGTGATTAATGGTTCTCGTTTGGTCGGAAGTAAAATGAAAATGAATCCTCCGTTGTTAGGTTTTTATTCGGGAGTCTCTCTGCAAGAACTGGGGAGGCGTCTGCGAATAGGTGAGCTCACTTCAGTGGAGTTGGTGCGCAAAAGCCTCGAAGCATATGAGTTAATTAATCCTCTCGTTAATGCTTTTACCTTTGTGGCTACAGATATGGCTTATGAGGCAGCCTCAATGGCAGATAGAGAGCTGGCAGAGGGTATTGATCGAGGGACACTCCATGGGATACCCGTCGCAGTTAAGGACAACATTTTTACTGCGCAGATTCCAACAACAATGGGGTCAGCACATTACAAAGGGTATGTTCCAGAGCATGATGCAAAGTGTGTGCAACTCCTGAAATCTGCCGGGGCGGTCATCCTGGGTAAAACAACCACCCATGAGTTTGCCTTTGGCCCGACCGGAGACTGCGCAGCTCAAGGCCCTACGCTCAATCCGTGGGATACTTCTCGCATGGCTGGTGGCTCAAGTTGCGGAAGTGCCGTTGCAGTAGCATCTGGAATTGTGCCAATTGCTATTGGAACTGACACGGGTGGTTCAATACGGATACCAGCGGCGCTCACTGGCGTAGTCGGTTTCAAACCGAGTATTGGCAGGATTTCTACAGAAGGCGTCTTCCCACTTTCGAAGACCTTGGATCATGTAGGGATTTTGGCGAACAGCGTAGAAGATGTTGCCCTGGTGCTAAGAGAGATTTCGCCAGAGAAAAAAACCTTAGATTCGGATATCTATGTAGAACCAGAAGAACTCAAGCTGGGCTGGGTCTCTCCAGAAACGTTCACGCTGACTGATCCTTTAGTTATAGACAGTGTATTTCAGTGCGCAGATGCACTATCTGGTGGAAGTATCTCCGGCGCCAGTGATGTTTCAAAGCTGGCTGGAGAACTTCGCCGCGCATTTGGATTGATCCAAAAGAGCGAGGCATATGAAGTTCACTCGGAGCGAGTACTGTATCACTCAGAGCTGTACCAGATAGAAGTTCTAGAGCGCCTGCTGGCGGCGCAAAGCGTGAAAGGCTGGGAGTATGTTCAAGCGATGCATATTCGGCAGACGCTTCAACAGTCGATGTTAAAAATATTCAAGGAATTTGATCTGTTGGTCATGCCGACGGTTCCAATTCTAGCTCCAAAACTATATGAGCGAGCACTTGAGATTGGTGGAAGCAGTGTTCATGTTCGAGACGCGCTCCTGAGCTTAACCAGTCCTTGGAATTTGTTAGGGCTTCCAGCGATCAGCATTCCTTGCGGATTGGTGGAGGGGCTGCCAATAGGGCTTCAACTGATTGCCCCGCTCGGGAAAGATGAATTTTTACTCGAGATCGCTACTAAATTGTTCACTCATTAGCTCACCTAGTTGAGCGTACATTTTTCTCCTTTTTGACCACAACTGAAAGAACGTTGGAACGGTCGAAATTGGGGCCTATCCGATAGCGTAAGAGGATGTCGACAGCCCTTAAAAAAGTTCGTGGCTTTTAAGGCTTTTTGATGTGTCGGCGATACTTGGGAGGCTTCGGCCTCCATTTTTTTTGCTAGTTTAATTGCAGGTGCTGTGACATCAATGAGAAGCGCGCTCCTTCGAGCCACGAGGCCCGGCTACCCATCGAAATTACATTGTCCCGTGTCTAATAGGCCTAAGCAGTGGGCAATGGAGATGTCGCTGGTTCGGGCCACCTGGCCCGGCTTGGTGGTAGGTTTTCAGATGGAGGTGAAAGTGCAGTCATCGATCAAGGAATACCAACCAGGGCCCCAGATCCCACCGAGTATTTGGATGACCCTCGGGCTGCCGTCACGGGGTAGCAGGCTTCATGACCTAGTTCGCGAAGGACTGTCTTTCGTTTTCCTCGACCGGATAGCGAGTCTTCTGCAGGTGCCTCCAGGGGATATCGCTAAGGCTATTTGCTTATCCACCACAACGCTTGCGCGTAGAGCGAAAGCAGGACGGTTCAACCCCCTAGAAAGCGACCGCTTGGTAGCACTGATAGCTGTCTTTGAGGAAGCCCTTTCCCTGTTCGAAAACAATGTCGCCGCTGCATTAGAATGGATAAACTCGCCGGTTCGAGGGCTTGGTTCGAGGCGTCCACTGGACATGGTGAGGACGAGGGTGGAAACAAAAGCCGTGCTCGATCTTATCGGTCGACTGGAGATGGGAGTGCTTGTTTGAGATTCATCAGGCTGTCTACTGGACAGGATAGCTGAAGCTCATTTTGCTATCGCTCTTTCAGGCCTACGCCCGGCTGACGTCACGTGCTGCGAGATCTCTCAAAGCATGGCTACGTCCTACCTCAGCAAGGCCTGACTAAGCTAAAAGCTGAAGTGTTAGGTTCAGGTGGGCGGAAAGGCAGGTAGATTTTAATAATCCCAGCGTTCTTCAGCCAACACTTGATGGTCACGGTTGTGGCGCTTGGATTTTGAGCTAAAGGAGATTAGCGCTCATTGATGTCTTTGTAGGCTGTGAATGAAAGCGGCCTTGCCCCTGAGCCTTGGTTTCCTAACCCCAGCTCGTAGCACAACCTTGCATAGATTCTCGGCGGAAACCCACCATTGAAGTTCCACACATCGCCACCCATCCCCATCTGTAAGACTCCGGAAATATGTTGGTACTTGTATCCAAGCTTTTGGCGGACAATATATGCGGACACCTGCTTGCTCTGGGTGAACCCTAGCACTAACAACTCTGTAACAAGTTGGCGAAACTCCTCTTCTTCCGCTTTTACATTGACCCTCATCTGATCTGCTATCTCTTGAAGCCTAGTAGTTTCAGCTCTTCGCAGTTCTTCGTGCTCTTTCTTTTTCTCTTCCTCTAAAATATACCTTCTTGCTTCTAATTGACGAGCCTCATCTAGCGACAACAGATCAAGAGTTGCTTTTCTGATCGTTTCTGGTAGCGATATCTCCGCATTCAGCCAGGATTTCTCGATAGTTTCTATAAATTTTGATGCGTTATCAGGGTGATTTTGCCTCATTTTTGTCGGGTCTAGAATCGCGATAACTTTTTGGCCTTTCTCTGATATTTCAAATTCATACCAAAAATACAGAGGTTCATGTGAATTATGGCTGTTTAGTGCCTGAGCTAACTCTGGGCGGGTTCGTTTTACACTCTTTATGTGAAAAAACACCTCCCTAGAAGGCGACCCAATGAAGGTATGAGAGACAAATCCGAAGCCTCTATCTTCAATGTATCTTTCAACTCTTCCGAAATCGATTTTCACTGTGTTCCCCGTGATCAAGCCTCCTCCAGTGGTATGGCAGGCGGCGTTACGTTTACGCGTTTAAGCGGAGGCTTGCGCCAATGCTCGACAAAGGGTTGTCCTACTTTCCGAGGCCTGTCTACGCTAAGAGCTGCAGTGTCAGATTCAGAGGGCGGAAAGGCAGCTGATTTTAATAATCCCAGCGTTCTTCAGCCAACAACGACCTATTCAACTCATCTCGATGCGCCTGCCATTGCGGTAAGTACTTATCCATCAGGCCGCGAAAGTGGTCGTTGTGGTGGCGTTCGATTAGGTGTAGCAGTTCGTGGACGAGAATGTATTCCAGGCACTGGATCGGCTTTTTGGCCAATTCCAGGTTGAGCCAGACGCGGCGGGCGGCGATGTTGCAGGTGCCCCACTTAGTTTTCATCTTCTTGATGCCCCAAGCGTTCGCCTCAACCCCCAAGATCGGCTGCCATTTATCTAGCAGCGTGGGGATTAGTTTTTTCAGCTCGGCCCGGTAGAAGGCTTGCAGCAGTTCTTCACGCCGATCAGTACTGGTCTCTGGGCGCACGAACAAATCCATCGCGGCATTCCCCCGTAACGCGACTCGCATTGGTGTGCTGCCTTCGACTATACGCAGGCGATAACGCCGCCCCATAAAGTAGTGGCTTTCACCACTGACCATGCGCCGCTGGGACTGTCGAGGCTGAGCTTGAAACTTGGCGCGCTGGCGTTTGATCCAGCCGAGTTTACCAACCACCGCCAAGCGCACAGCATCGTCGCTGACGGCCAATGGTGCCGCCACGCGCACCCGACCCAAGGGCGGATAAACGCCCAGGTGCAAGTTTTTGATGTTCTTGCGCACCACTTCAACGCTCAGGCCGCTGACCGTGATGTTGTGGTTGTCAGTAGTCACGTTGGCTCGTTACCAGTTCTAGTAGTTTATCCAAGGCCTTTTGGGCAGAGCCTGAGTGGTACTCGCCAGCAAGTTCCGCCGCGTCGTGGCTGGCTGCATCAAGCACCTCTTTAAGCGCCAGGCGCACCTTGCGTACCTTGAAGGCGTTGTTGCGCCAATCATCCTGACGGTTAGCCATTACCGCGTTATCGACTGCCAACGCCAACCCGGCATTTTTATCCAAGTTGTCGAACAGCGCCTGGCGCGCCCCGGTGTTCATGGTCGAGGGATAGCTATTGTTGCTGCTGGGGTTCTTGGCCTGTATGGCCAGCTCAACAACTTCCTGCAAATACTCCTGATAGCTGATGGCGTCTTCTTTGCGTTTGGCAATCAAGGCATCCAACAAGGACGACATGGTCTCGTAATACTTCGGGTTGATTGGTGATTCATCGATGATCAGCTTGCGCACGTTGTTCTCGATGGTTTCTGCCACAGCCTCCTGACTGCCGCGAATGCCCTTGGGCAAGGCCTCTACCGCATCAACGCCGCGCTCGACGATAAGCTGAATCAGCGACATATCATCGAACGCCGAGATTTTTTCGCTCTCTTCAGCACGGATGTAGGTGTCGATCAAAAAGCGCATGTCAGGCTCATATGCCTTGAGGTCGATGTAGTCGCCGCTGGCAATCTTCACCTCGTCACGCACTTTGTTGTAGTGATCGACCTCGTCTTTGATCTCGGCAATTTGCTTGACGCTGTAGCCTGCCTCTTCAAGCTCATTGGCCACGCTGGCAAAGCAGCGGATCAAAGCAGAGGTCATCTTGTACAGATTCAACCGGCGCGGCTCGTTGGCCTTGAGCTGTTCGGCATTGCCCGATTCAGATCCGCAGAAATAACGCAGGTAAGCCGGCGTATCTCGTGGCCGATCAACTGGCTCGCATAGCGCCTTGATGGTCTCCCGCGCATCCTCAAGGTCATCGCGGGCGTTACCGAGACGGTCTTCCAGCAGGCCAGCAACATCGGCTTTATCGAAGCCATCCAGAGCGCCGCTGGTGTAGTCGCCGATGGAGTTTTCTAGCTGTTTGAACAGATCTTTGTAGTCGACGATGTATCCGTATTGCTTGTCTTCACCGTCGAGGCGGTTGACCCGGCAGATGGCCTGAAACAGGCCGTGGTCGCGCATTTGTTTGTCGATATACAGGTAGGTGGCTGAAGGCGCATCAAAACCAGTCAGCAGCTTATCGACCACAATGAGCAGGCGCATCTGCCCTGGTTCCTTGATGAACTTCTTCTTGGCATCTTTCTCGAACACTTCCGGATCTTTGCCATTCAGCATCTGATTGTAGATGTTGTATTTGCGCAGCTTCTCGGTCAGCCCTTCACCGGTAGCCTCGCCCTTAATGTCGGCTGGTGATGGCTTGTAGCTGGTGACTATGGCGCAGGTATCGGCCATGCCGGCCTTGGCGAATAGCTCATAGCATTTGCAGGCCTCGAAGATGCTGCTGGTGACCAGCATGGCATTACCCCGGCCATTGGCCAGGCGGTCACGGGTGGCTAAGTCGAGCATGATGTCGGCGACGATTTTTTCCAGTCGCGACTGGCTCGACAGCACCTTTTGCATACTTCCCCAGCGCTGCTTCAGCTGGGCCTTAGCCAAGTCATTCAGGCCCTTGGTTTTGGCCTCAAACCACTGGTCGATCTTTTTCTGCGAAGTGATGTTCTGGTCGATGTCGCGTGCTTCGTAGCGCAAGTCCAGTACCACGCCATCTTTAACGGCCTCGTCAAACTTGTAGGTGTGGATGTAGCTTCCAAACACCTCGATGCTCTTTAGTTTGTCCGCCTTGAGCAGCGGTGTGCCGGTGAAGCCAACAAACAGCGCATTGGGCAGAATCGTTTTCATGGCTTTGTGCAGTTCGCCAGACTGGGTGCGGTGGCACTCATCGACGAACACATAGATATCGCCCTTGGCGCGAAAATCAGGCGGCAGGTTCTTACGCAGCTCCTCAAGGAAGCCTTTGATATCCGGGTTATCCGAATCGTCTTCTTCGCGGCTGCCGAACTTATGCACCAGTGAACACAACAGCCAGGGTGCCGGCTGGTTCAGCTTGGCGATCAGGTCAGCGCCGCTCTGGCTGCGGTAAATTTGCTCATTGACCCCGGTAAAGACCTTCTCGATTTGCTCGTCCAGTTCGGTACGGTCGGTGATGATCAGTACCCGAGAGTCCTGGATGTTTTCACGAATCCACTTGGCCAGCCAGACCATGGTCAGTGACTTACCACTGCCTTGCGTGTGCCAGATGATCCCGCCCTCACGGCGGCGCAAGTAATCCTGCGCGGCACGCACACCAAAATACTGATTCTGCCGGCAGAGCTTTTTCACCCCGCTGTCGTACGCTACGTAGTCATGCATAAGCTCCAGCAAGCGGCGCTTGCTGCACACCTGTTGCAAGTGACGATCCAGCAGGTTCTCGACCGGGCTGTCTTCCTTCCAGGTCAGAAAATACTTCTCCCCGGTCTGGATGGTGCCGTAGCGCATGCCTTGGGTATCGTTGCCCGCCATCACCAACTGCATGGTGGAAAAGAACGGCTGGATGAACTCAGGTTTTTGGTTATCCAGGTTCTGGCGAATACCTTCATTGACTGCTACCCGTGAGCGCTTCAATTCCAGCACGGCCAGGGCAATACCGTTGATGTACAGCACTACATCCGGGCGCTTGGTGCTGGCCTTGGCATCTGCACCCTTAACCGTCACTTCCTCGGCTAGCGCGAAGTGGTTGTTCTCGGCGTTTTTCCAATCGATGAACCATACGGTCTGGGTGTTCTCGCCTACCTCGCTCTTAACTCGTACCCCATAGCGCAGCAACTCATACACAGCTTTGTTACGGTCATACAGGCTTTTGCTGGCATCGGCGGCAACCTTGGTCAGCTCGAACAAGGCGCGGGGAATCAGCGCGGCGTCTACATCTTGCTCGGTCAACCAGCTGCGCAGCAGCTCTTGCTCGATGTTGGCGTTGCCGGCGCGATCCGCCCAGTCACCCAGATACTCGTAGCCGAGGGTGTGCTGGAACAGCGCAACCACGCGGTCTTGGGTCTTGCGTTCGATCTGCCCGACGCTGCTCATCAGTCTTCTTCCCTTATTGCTTCGTACAACCTTCGATTCGTGAACGTGAGGCGATATTTTTAAGCAGGCTTGTCTTCGATGATCATTTGAAACTCTGGCCGATTGCAAAAGGTATTCTTCTGTCCTGCATTCCGACTCTTAGCTTGACTGCAATTCGAAGGCGGAAACGATATTAGAAATCTGCACAGAGGCCCCCAGACGGTCAGCTGCCACCGCAGTTACAAACCGATGGTTTTGCTTCAAGTGTTCGATATCATCAGCCTCGGCAAGCTCAACATCCATCCATTTGCCGTCATCAGAAATTGCGGTAATGCGCCGAATTGCAATCATGTGGCCATCTGTGGTCAATAAGCCGAAAAGCCACCAATCATCCATCATTCGAGAGGTATACCAGGCAGGCAGTATTTCTGAGGCCATGCCGGAGTCTCCAATCATGGCAACCTTACTGCTGACTTTTTTCCATTGAATATGAGCAAACCACAGGCTCCAGCCAGCCACGGCGAGGCTGAGGGCCGAGACCACGGCCCCAGCTAATGCTATCCAATCACTGCTGCTCATTTCAGTCGAATCCTTCCTGTTAAAAGCTCTTGCATCATGCCCAACTTGATCTGGCGGGCCTTGTCGCAGCGGGCTTTAAGCGTCGCGAGTTCGCCATCCATATCGGAGAGAATGGAGGCGATGGCGGTTTGCTCTTCTTCAGAAGGCTGAGGTATTTCGAGTTGCATGAAGGCGCTCTTGGCAATGTTGTAGCGGGTTGCGCCTTGTGCTAGGACGGACATAGCAGTCCGTCCTGGCTTGCTTCTGAACCAGTACGCAAAGAACAGTCCATTTACTTTTGCGCTCGATTTGAAGCGGAAGCCAAAGCAAAAGCTATTCAGGTAGAGGTTCGGAATATCCTCAAGCAGGACTGAGCAGAAACCTACTTCTTCAGGTGTTTCCGATGAGCCATTGAAGAAAAGGTCTCCTTTTTTGGCGAGGTTTTGTACTTCATCGGGCGCAACATCGACAGGCTCAAGCCAACTCGGGTCGATCACCGTATCGGTCATCACGTTCATGAACGGGATATAGCGAGCATCGCCGTGTCCGAAATTGCTCTTTGTCTTTCCTGCGAGCCCTCCGTAGGTACAACCTAGTGCACGCATAGGTTTCACCTCCCACTCCCCGCTAAACCCCGACACGCGTTGTTGAGCGGTGAAGAGTTGTTGCATGGCGGCTTGTTTGATGTCGCGCTTTTTGGCGATCAGCTGATCAAGGCCGCTGATCAGGGCGTCCATGTCAAATAGGGCGGCAGCTATGGCTTGGCGCTCATCATGATTAACCGGCATGGGCACAACAAATTCGAACAAATCCTTCAGAGTTATACTGGCTTGGTTGGCATTGCCGCGAAATATCCCCTCAACAAAAGAAAAATATCTTTTGGTTCTTAAGTGACTAGCGACTAGCACTTGAATTGATTTTTCATTTTTTTTGTTGCGGATAATAACCGCGTTTTGATTTAGTAGTGCGCCTGCAAACTTCTTCTCAACCAAAATAGCTTTGCCAACCATTGAATCATACATGGGAGGTTTCGACCCCACTGTAGACACAATAATATCGAATTCATTCAAGCTCCACTTTGAATAAGCCTCTGACGTTATAGGAGAGATAAATATCGGGGCACTTTCTGAGATGGAATCATGCGTGGTATCACTCACCCTAATAATGCGCACCCCGCCAGTGGTGTAGTCGGCTGACCTGAAAGGAAAACCTTTGGTGTAATCAATCACGTCTCCAAGAGTTACAACCTCCCAATCCTTGGGAATCACCCCAACCTCCGTTACCTTATATCCTGACGTAACCTCCGTACTCATAACGCAAACCCCATATTCACCAGATGCTGATTGACTTTGGATGCCAGTGCTTCCACTTCGGCAGTCAGTTGCGGCAACGGCGTGGCATAGCGTTCGGCGAGTTGGCGGATGCGCGAAGTTAAGGCTTGGGACACACGATCCAGTTCGCTCTGTACATCCAAGGCCAAGATCGCGAGCCATTTGTCTTCAATCACTAGGGCTTTGATATCCGCTTCGCTGAGTTGTGCATATTGCTTGGCGACTTTTACATCCAGAGCCTTTTGCGCATCTTTGATTTTTTTTCCTGCGGCGACTTCTTGCTCCAGCACGGCGAGGTATTGCTCAAGGGCGGTGCGTTCATCGGCGGCAGCCAGGTCGTTTTTGATCGCCTTGATGCGGTCTTTCACGCTTTTGGCTGTAAGTTTGCCTTTGTCGGTTTTACCCTCCACAAGCAAACCGTCTTCGCCGCCTTGCTCTTCATCCAGCTCTTCCAGCTGGCGGCTAAAGGTGTCGCGGGCGGCTTCCAGCTGTTCGATTACCGTGGAGTCAGTTGCAAAGTAGCGCTTGATAAGCAGCTCTGGCGGCAGCAAGTCGGTGTTCGGTTGGCCTTGGTTGGCACCATCAACAATTAGCGACTGCCAGCCGTCACTGACCAGCTGATAGAGATCGTCCTGCATGGTGGTCGCCCAGTAATCCAGCAGGTGCTGGTACACGTCGTAGGCATCCAGCAATGGGGCTTGGGCGAAGCTGGCGAGCAAATCTTCGGCCAGGTTGTCGATCAAAGCCTTGGGTTTGTCACCAATCGCGATGGCGTGTAGATGAGGACGATTGCGGGTTTTCCAGCCTTCAAACATCTCGGTGATTGTCTGGTTGAAAGCGGTGAATTCTGGGTTGGCAAAGATGGTCGGCTTGATCTCGCCAATGGCCACTTGCAGCTGGCTGTAGCCCGCTCGTGCCGAGGTAAACAGGCTGGCGCGTACCGCTGGGATAACCTGCCAATAGGCGGCCAACGCATCGATGTCGCGGTTGGGAATGCCACCTTGAAGGTGGGCGGCAATGTCTTGCAGGTCTTCGGCGGCGCTGGCGTCGATATAGCGCGGGATGTTGAGGTTGTAGTCGTTGTCAGCAATCTCGGCCAGTGGCACCAGGCGGGCGTATTTGGCCACTTCGTGCTGCTGGGTAAAGGTGTCGACGATTTTGTGAATGTCTTGCTCGCGCAGGCGGTTTTTGTTGCCATCTTTGATGAAGCCTTTGCTGGCATCCAGCATAAAGATGCCTTTGCGGCTGTGGGCGTGTTCTTTATCCAGCACGATGATGCAGGCCGGGATGCTGGTGCCGTAAAACAGGTTAGCCGGTAGGCCGATGATGCCCTTGATAAAACCCTGCTGAAGGATGCGCTGGCGAATAGTGCCTTCGGCACCGCCACGGAACAGTACGCCGTGGGGCAGAATCACCGCGCCTTTACCAGAGTGCTTGAGCGAGGTAAGGATATGCAGCAAGAACGCGTAGTCACCATTCTTCTCGGGCGGGATGCCAAAGCCGAAGCGCTCAAACTCATCTTCAGCAGGATTGAAGCCGTTGCTCCAGGCTTTGGTTGAGAAAGGTGGGTTGGCGACGACGAAGTCAAAACGCTTGAGCTGGCCTTTGAATGGGCCGTGGGCCTCGGTGAAATACGGTGCGGAGAGGCTGTTGTCTTTCCAGATGGTGGCCGTCTCGCAGCTGTGCAAGATCATGTTCATCTTGGCCAAAGCGCTGGTGGCGTTGTCCATTTCCTGACCGTAGATGCTTAGGTCTAGGTTAGTGGCGTGCTTGGCTTCGTCGTGGGCTTTCAGCAACAGCGAGCCAGAACCGCAGGCCGGGTCATAAATAGTCTGGGTGCTATCCGTGGCGGCGCTAATGCCGATGACCTTAGCCATAATCCGTGAGACTTCTGCCGGGGTGTAGAACTGCCCCTTGCTCTTGCCCGACTCAGTTGCGAAGTGGCGCATCAGGTATTCGTAAGCATCTCCGAGGATGTCGTCACCCTGGGCGCGGTTACCTTTGAAGTTCAGGCCGGGTGAGTCGAAGATGCTGACCAGGTTGGACAGCCGATCCACCATCTCTTTGCCTTTGCCAAGTTTCTCGGCATCGTTAAAGTCGGCCACATCAATCACTCCGGTCAGGCTGTTGGCCTCGGCAAGGGTGCGAATGATGATGTTGAGCTTGTCGCCGATCTCCTTGTCGCCTTTGAGCGCGATCATGTCGGCAAAGCCACCGCCGACCGGCACCTCAAGCATGGCGCTGTGGTTGCCGGCGTACTTGTCGGATACATACTTTACGAACAACAGCACTAGGACATAGTCCTTGTACTGCGAAGCATCCATACCACCCCGCAGCTCGTCGCAGGACTTCCACAGGGAAGAATAGAGTTCAGATTTTTTGATGGCCATGGGGTGCGTTACTGCCTGAGCAAATGGGGTAGGAATGAGGTGAGGATATCGACTGGGTGTTGCACCGGATCGGTAGCTTGGACGGTCTGCAGTGGCTGCGTGTCTGATTCGAAATACGCACTATTAACCAGGGAGACTTGAGGGCTGGCTGCAATACTGGATTGCAGCTCGTGATGAAAGCGCCGCTCTGCGACCTGTATGTAGACGCGGGCAAATCCTTGAGTACCTCGTTCTTGTGACCGAGGTAGGCCATGTCCTAGCTGATGCTGCTCCATGCTGCCTTCCGCGCGCTCGGTGATATCTTGCATTGTCGTGATGTGAGAGACCTGGCGCAACCGCCATGCGGCGTCCAGGTGAAAGCAGAGATTCTAACCTCATGACTATAATTGTAGGTTTTCAGGTCAGTCGGAATCCTGTCCACAGCGCCGCTCTCCTGTCAGGTGGAGGTTTCGATGCCCCGTACCCCTAGGCCGAAATCAAAAGCTAAAGGCCGCCCCCGTCTCGAATCGCAACGGACGCTTTATCAAATCAAGTTGTCCGGGTGGGACTTTACATGGTCGTTCAGCCTGGCCCTGCGCAATTCGTGGGCAAATGAGGGTCATTATAATGAACACATGATTCTCACGCTAAGAGGCGAAGTGCTCTACCCGGAGAACTTCAAATACCCAGACGTCGAGTGCCAGCTGTATGCAGACGCGCGTTTGACGCAAGACATTGAGCCTCCGAAAGGAATAGGGTCTATGACAGCAAGCGGGACACGACTGGTTGCGTACATAGCCGTCCCTCGCGAGCGGATGGATACCTTGGCCGGCGTGGCTGACCGACTTCTTTCCCTCGAACTAAACGCTACCCCTCTGCATTACCGCCGTGCACTGGTTATGTCGATTCATTTGGGTACGGAACCAGAGTCTGATTGGTCATAACGCTAATGCAATTGGAATGCCTTCTATCTAGATGGAGGGGCGTCATGCCCGCCTCAACCACCTCATCATAGAAGTAAGAAATTCGATTACGAGATGTCGATCAAAACGGAGAGTACTGCAGGAGCCACGGAAGGACGACCTCCTCAAAGGGAAAAAGAGAATAATCTGCTGTGAGCCGCCATTAAGCTCACGGCTGTTCACTCTGGTGCCATCAGCAAAGCGAGCGTCATATTGATGAACTCTTCGTTCTTGCTGATTGTGTCCAACGCGCCGCGCACGTTGCCGGCTACCTCTGCTGATCCGCGCTGCTCGACCCACAGCGTCAGCTCCATAATGGCAGCCTCAAGTGCGAGCTGGTTCTGATTGATCTTGAAGAGCAGGGAAGGGAGTAGATCTGCGTTCGACATCGTGATTCCTCCGTGGAAAGACGACAGCGTAGCAGGCGAGTGCTATTCCGATTCAAGCTGCCTGGCGTCTGATGTCACCGCTTCCCTAGTAGAAACCAGCTCCTCAAGCAGCTCCGCATAGTAGCGAGTGAGTTACCGCACCGGCTCAGTAGGTGCTATGCGGTGCAACATTACGCACCGCCGACTGCCTCGGATTCTCAGCATTCAATGTCGAGCAAACCGCCTCCGCCTCTGTCCTGGCTTTGAACACACCATGCTTGCTGGCTGAGCCTCCTTCTACAAGATCAACGACCCTGTATCGCTTGCTGCCATCGTCCAGTGCGGTGGTCTCAATCACTCTGAATCTTGTGTGCATGGTTGCTTTCCGTGCATGAGATTGGTGTCCTACAAGTACCGGCAAAAGGAGACAATTTCAAGAACAGGGAGGGCTTCAGCTGAGACAATTTATGACAGTGCAATGCGCTCGTCATTGCGGGAGAACTTAGCGGTGGGGGGAGTGTCGAGGCATTTCTAAATGTCGCTGCTTCGGGCCTCATGGCCCGGCTCGACGTAAACCCTGGACGGCAATGTTGCCTGAAGCATCCGTCGTATCTGCCAGGCTGCATCTTGGCGATCAGAGCTACCAACTCTTGTGCAAATCCGGAAGGATGTCCCTTACAAACCAGTTTGGTAAGGCAACCGAAATTGTGAGGAGGTCAGATGGCGAGCTCACTACGACACCGACATCAATCAACCTGTTGAGTTGATCCTTTGCGTTATCAGGCTGAAGTCCGGTAAAGGTCTTGAACTCAGAGCGAGGAAGCGCGCCCTGAATCAGCAGCACCAGGAAAGCTGGTGCAATTTCTGCTCTGATCCCGGCCTCTATTAAGCGTGAGTTTGTGTTGAACGCATTCGTAACAGCTTCACAAAGCTTGCGGCGATTCAGGGCAGCAGTCATGTAGTCCACCTCTTCATGGCAGACATCAAGCATGAACTCGATGAAGGTAAGAGAGGCTTTGTCTGTTCGCTGGAAACCACCAGCAAGTTGTCTCTCTTGCGTGCCACCAGTTATGCCCAGCGCAGCGTGATACTCCTCCTGTCTACGAGCTATACCGCGAGATAACGACCACAGCTGCGGATGCAATCCGATCTGAGCGAAATGCATATGAACGATCAGCCTCGCCACGGCCCCATTACCTTCAGATAGCGGTTGAGTTTGTACAAGGTGATAGTGGTGGGCTAGCGCCGCAATGAGACGTCGACGAAGCACGGTGATTTCCCCTAACGTGGACTGCGTGCTAGCCAAGTTGGTTGCGTCTTCCAGCATCTCCAGGTCAGTGTCGTGCCCGTCGATGATTCTCGAGTACTCAGCGTCAGAGACCTTCAACTGTCTGCTCAAGCATGCTGCAGTTTCAGGTGCGATCAAGCCGGCTAGAAAAGCTGTCTTCGTTACAAGCGAGTCTGCGCTCGCCAGAATTGGCTGAGGAATCGAATCGGGGAGGGCCGGGTTTGAGACATTCATGCCGCTGACATTATTCGCGCCTGGGTTGAAAGGCAATCCGAATGCCGCTGCAGCTGGCGTTCTTATACGAAGGTGGCCGTCCATCTTCAATAGTGCTTTGATTCAGGCAGTAGGCTTGAATGGACGTGTCGACGTGATTGAACAGAGTTTTAAAATTAGATTTTCCGAGATCGAAACCGCAGTGCCACAGGCTCCAGGTCTCTATGAGATCGTAACTGAAGAAGGAAAGCTGCTGAAGGTAGGAATCAGCGGAAATCTACGTCGGCGGCTAATTCAGCACAGGCAATCCAAGCAATCTCGTCTCAAGCTTAAGGACGGAGGAGAATGGAGCAACCCTAATGACGTCCTGAGCAAGCAGTCGATACTCGCGAAGCACTTGTACTTTCACTCTCCTGTCACTGGCTACGATTTGAAAACGGAAGCAGGTAGGCAAGCCTTTCTCGAGCAGCGGTGCCATCTGTTGGTAACCGTAACCTTGACTCGGGAGGAGGCTCGCGAGATGGAAAGGCTGAAGGAGCAAAGCGGTGCATATCAGTTCGTGGGAGTCACGAAGACGCCTAGCTAGGATGACTAGGCTACCCATCTAAATCATATTGTTCCGTGTCTGAGGCCTACACAGTGGGCAATGGGGATGTCGCTACTTCGGGCCACCTGGCCCGGCTTGGTGGTAGGTTTTCAGATGGAGGTGAAAGTGCAGTCATCGATCAAGGAATACCAACCAGGGCCCCAGATCCCACCGAGTATTTGGATGGTCATCGGGCTGCCGTCACGCGGTACCAGGCTTCATGACCTAGTTCACGAAGGACTGCCTTCCGAATACCTCGAGCGGATAGCGAACCTCCTGCAGGTGCAGCCCGGGGTTATCTCCAAGGCCATTTGCATGTCACCTACAACGGTGGCCCGTAGGGCAAAAGCAGGGCGGTTCAACACCACAGAAAGCGACCGCCTGGTTGCATTGGTAGCTGTCTTTGAGGAAGCCCTTTTCCTCTTTGAAAACGATAAGGCCGCAGCAACGGAATGGCTGAGCTCGCCGGTGCGAGGGCTCGGATCGAAGCGTCCAATAGACATGGTGGGGACGAGGGTGGAAACGAAAGCTGTCTTCGATCTTATCTGCCAACTGGAGAGGGGAGTACTTTTGTGAGACTCACCAGATGGTCTAGTGGGCTGGAGCTATTTTTGCTATCGCTCCTTCGGGCGTGAGCCCGGCTCGACGTGTGAGGGCCAGGTGTCTGAAAAAAATGTTTGACATGAGACATGTGTATAAGTATACAGTGTTATTGCTGCGTTGACGTGCCTCTCCTGATTAGCTGCCAGATGTTATGGGCGTCAGCGATGATCGTAATGCAGTGAAGCCAGAGCCCCTTAAATGGGGCTTTTTTTGCCTGAGCTAAAGAAGCCGAGGGGGAAGATGGCTGTGTATCAAGCTTTCCAAGCGACTCCTCCTTCCGCTCGATGGAGCGACTTCCGCAAGCCGAAATGACGTCACGCCAGCAAGCGAGCTAGGTCGGAAGGCGAGTGAGATGGGTCATTAGTACGGTCAGTAACTATCTTCGACCTCATCGGTCGACTTTAGAGGGGGAGTGCTTGTGTGGGATTCGTCAGGCACTGGCATCCTCTGACAATCCTGAGACTTACGAATCCCCCAGCAGGTTCTAGCGCATCTCCTTATGCGCCGCGAGGTGCTGCATCTCGGCTGTCCATAGTCTTAAAAAACGGCGCCAATCTCTCGCATAGCAGCCCTGCTGCAAACGGGTAGATCCAGTACTCGCTTCTTCGAAACGAGTTTTCCAAGGTTCTGGTATGTGCTCGTCAAGCACGACTACAAAGTGGGATCCGCTGACTCCCTCGATTTCGGTTTCTGGAACGCATTCTCGTAGCTCATCAACCGACATGGCGACTGCATCACCAATGGGGTCATCTCGATCTTCGCGCTCAACTTCATCAAGAATCGCAAGGCACTGAATCGCTCGGTCAGATCCAGGCTGCAGCCTTTCCAAATCCCAAAGTGCGTAGCGGCGTTTGTGTTCGCGCTGCCAGAGACGATTCGTGTCAATCATCATTATTTTCCGCTATTCAGGTCTCAGTGAGTTTGCCTATTCAATCCGCAATTTGAAGATTTTTCGATAGGAAAAAGAGCGCGTGTTGACGATAAACTACTCGATCAGATAAACCGAGTCGCCTACATCGAGCTCCTGCAGCGAATCATCAGGAATTCGAATCGCCCCGTCACATCCCATTCTTCGATCATGATTTACGTAGGAGGCTTTCTCAAGCGTGGTCTCCATTGCTTTGAGTCGGCAACGGTAATGAGCTTTTGCTTACAGGCTAACGCCGCCTCTACTGCTTGAGTTCGGAAGGTGGGTTGGCCTGCCGCTTCCGTTGGATCGGCTGCTTGATTGACATCATCGTCACTTTTGACGATGATGAGGTATGAGATATCCAGGTGGAAAGGGCAAGTGCTATCAGCGCTTGATAAATCTGATGCCACCGCATCAGACGTACATCGAAACGCATCTAGGTGCGGGCGCGGTCATGCGCAACAAAAAAACTGCGGCTCGGAATATTGGCATCGACATTGATCCAAGCGTACATAAACTGTGGTCTGAGTTTGATGGCCGAGGAAACGTCGAGCTCGTCCAAGACGATGCCGCGTCCTATATAAGTGGCTTCGCCTACGAAGGTGATGTGCTCATCTATGCTGATCCTCCGTACCTGACCGAGACTCGTCGCCGATCTAAGATATATCGCTTCGAATATGACTTCGAAATGCATGAACAACTGCTTAGTACGTTGCGCGATGTTCCCTGCAAAGTGATGATCTCCGGCTACGACAGCACTCTGTACAACGACACTCTCTACGGATGGAGAAAGGTTACGTTCTTAGCAAAAACCCACGCAGACGTCAGGGAGGAGTGTGTCTGGATGAACTACGCTGCCCCTGAGGAACTCCACGACAGCCGATATTTAGGCGATACCTTTCGGGCCCGTCAAACGATTGCTCGTCGTCAAGCGAGGCTGCAGGATCGCATTCACGCAATGGATCCGGTGGAGCGTAATGATTTCGTTCGTTGGGTTGCTGAGACATATGGTCATGCTCAGGAGGCCGTGTGATGCAGAAAGGTGTCGTGTACGTTGATTCTCAGGTCTATCGTCGTGAATTCCCTGAAGCTACAAGTGAGGTGCTTCCTGGAGTGGCCTGGGGATTGATAGAAGCGTTTCCGAGCCCCGCATATTGGGCCTATCAGGTTTGGGCTAACGATCAGGATCCCGACCCAATCAATTACAAGCTCGGCGCTTCTTTGAAAGAAGAGGTTGGGGCGTGCTTGCTCGGTGGACACGGTATTCCAGCTAACGTCGGGTTAGCTGCATTCGCACACCTGTGTGAGCTTGGAGCATTCAAAGAGGAAGTGCCCACAGAGCAGCAACTGCTTGAGTGGCTCTCGGCTCCTTTGAACGTCTCGGGCAAACAAGTGCGCTATAGGTTCGCCAAGCAGAAAGCCCGGTATCTTCATGCAGCTTTGTCGCAATTGGTTGATGCCGAACCTCCACTGTGTTCCGGACGAGCTCTTCGTGACTGGCTGCTCACCATTCCTGGCGTCGGTTACAAAACCGCGTCCTGGATCGCTCGAAACTGGCTCGATGCTGATGACGTAGCCATTTTGGATATCCACATACTAAGGGCCGGGGCACTGGCAGGGTTCTTCTCGCCGGGACTAACCGTACAGCGCCATTATTTGGAACTGGAAGAAGAGTTTTTGATGCTGAGTCGCGGTCTGGATGTTCAGCCATCCAAGCTCGACGCGCTGATGTGGTATCAGATGATGTCGGCACCTACCATCGTTCACGGTCTGCTGAGCCAAGCAGGACTCAAGGCAGCCTGAGGCTACTTGATTCTCTTTGGATGGCCTATCTGGTTGGTCTATCTGTTTGGCTTACTTGGAGCTCTTTCTGGGGGTCTATCTGGGTTACCACCAACTAGTGCCATCCCAACGCCCATCAAAATGCCGGGTGCTGCTAGCTCGCTCGCCCATGGCTCTCCCGTGATACCTAAAGGGCAGAAAGCAAGGTTTAGGGCTTCCGCTGTCACGGCCATTATTGCGAGAAGTGCACCTGCATCTCGCCAAATGAGGCTCTCCCCACATTCATATTTGGCAGAGGTTTTGCCCGGCTCTGCAACGAGCAACAACTGGGTTGCGTCCTCAGAGGGCAGAACACCTTTGCTGCATTCTTCAAGTGGTTTTAGCTCACTCTCTGAACCTTCAACCTCTAAAAGGCCATGTCGGCGGGCGTCATAGCGAAACCATTTATGGGTCTGGGCAGGTTTCACCAATATGTGAATGGGATGAATGGCGCCAGCGGATGGAGTTGGCCTCTGCTCTAGATCAAAACCGAGGTCAGATGTGGCGATTCCTTGCGTGCGGGCACAATGCCAAAACAATTGCCCAAGCTGGTCATGATTTAGGGAGACAAAGCTACGTCGCGATCTTCGACGCTCAATTACCGTCAAGACATCAATATCTTCGCGGGCGGGCGGAGCATCCCAGATGGCAGGGAACGCCTGAAACCTCCCATCCGGCCAGGCGAAAGGGGCATAGGTCTCAGGTGTTTCCCTGACGGTCGGACTACTCAGTTTGATCCACGCCATGTTCAAGTTCGTTCCAGACCTCGAAGTATTTATTGCATCCCCTGCAGTTGCCACATGCGACAGTAGACTTGTGGCAGCTGTGCGCCCACGCCAGCATGTCACGAGGTACACCGGAAACTCTTACTAACTCAAGAGTGCTCAGGTTGATGGCGGGTGCCTCAACGGTCATCTCGCCTTCTTGAATCGCCATTAGTTTGCTAATGGCGTCAATAAATTCCTGCGAACCGTCGCGGTGAACGCAGTCAGATTTTACTGTGCCCAAGTAAAGCGTATTCACACCCAGGCTGATCGCTTTCATGGCGCCGAGTGTGACGAGCATTTGGTTTCGATAAGGCCACCAGTCAGTGGCGGGGGCGTGAGTATCAGCTTGTCCACCTGCCATGTCTCCCGATCCAACCGACCTGCAGTCAATGGAGATAATGTGGTGGTCTATTCCCAGCCGTTTGCAAATAACCTTAGATGCTGAAATCTCAGCTTCTGCTGCTAGCTGGCCGTAATCCAGAGTGATGCCTAGATCTGGTTTGATCCACCACGCGAGAGCGAGCGAATCCATTCCTCCCGAGAGGAGCAGTCCGCGTTTTAGTCCGTCTTTCATAGTGCGGCTGCCTCCCACACCAGTCGGTAAATTGCGGTCACGAAGTCATCACAGAGAACGCAATCCGTGCCCTCCATCATTTTCTTGTTTTCTTCCGATTCATTCTCGGTATACATGACCACGGGTTTTCGGAGAGCTTTGGCATATCCGATTTCAAAAACGGTGCCTGAGTCCAAGCCGTCCCCAATAGCAAACATAAGCTCACATTCGTGAATGGCCTCCACATCCTTGTGCACAACATCTGCAGCCAAGCCGTGGCCTACGTCATGGTAGGGAGAGAACACTCGTAGACCCATAGCGAGTAGCGTGTTGCGTACCTCTTCAACCAGCCAGAGCTGAGCGAGGGAGAAGAAAGGCCCGGCTAGGTAAACCTTCGGGCGGAAACCATCTTGAAAACGGGTGGAAACCACTAGAGGCGACGGTTGAAACTCTCGGAGTCGGCGTGGAGATGCAAAGCCCTGGTTCTGGCAGAAGTACGCAGTAGCACGAGAAGCAGCTTCAGCAGCATCGTGTGGTGACAAACCGGCTTCCAACCAACCGTATGCAAAATGAGCAACGAAATTGTCACCGGAGCCAATTTTGTAAACCCTTTCGGTGTAGAAGGCTGGCACGCGAGTGATATGGCCTTGATCGAAGACCAAGGCGCCCATAGGGCCCATCTTTATGACAACAACCTCAGCACCTTCAGCCTTTGCTACATCGGTTGCGAGCTCTTCAACAGTTTGGCAGCTTACGCCGAGATACAACTCAGCCTCGTATCGGTTGAGGATGATCGCCAGGTGGTCTGCGGTTGATCCATTAGCCGAAAAGGATTGAGGTTTGGTGGAGTGTTGCGGATCGTAGACTGCATGGGTGGCGTGAACAATCGCATCGCCCTCTATCATCCCAAAGCGAACAACCTTTTCGGCAGAGACATTTATTGCCTGTAACGAAGCCAGTGGCTGGTAAATGACCGGCGAGGATAAACCGTGGACATATGAAAAGCCTGCGCTCTGAGAAGCTTCAGTCACGACTGTCTTGAAGTTTTCGAGAGCACCGCGCTGAGCGAGCACAGTTGATACTGCCTCATCAGCGTAAGTGTGAAGCTCTACCTCGGCTGTCATTCGGGCTAAAGCTGTTGCTGCCCGGCCTGCAGAGCCGTAAATTTCGCGCCATCTGGGCGACATACAATGTTCGTGATAAACACCGCCGACAACTGTAATCATATTGCCTCCTTGCTCAACCTCAGTTCTGAGTTGGCGTGATGCGAATCCGTACTTCGCCACCGTTCTTTGCAGTAACCGTGGCGATATAGTTGAACCCTTCGCCAATGCAGTTCTGCAACTGTTGTACGCTCGGAGATGCGATGCCCCCAGCTAATTCACCATTCCAATAAACCTGGACGGTGCTCACTGATCCATGGGCCACGACGCTGAGGAAGAGGCTATCACCAACTTGGATACGGTCGACCACATCCTCGCGGGGTGAGGATAGGTGAGTCTCGAGAGCCAATGATTCGCACGAAGTCTCCCGGGAGGGGAGGCCACTGAAAGTACCGCCGCTGGAGCCAGACATGAAACACTCCCTGTGGGTCAAAATCCTTGCCCTGCACAGGCTATCTGACGATGGCCGGTGATGACATGTGGCCAGCAATTTAGCACAATCGTTTGCAGGTCGTGTGAGCAACGCTTAGCTGTGCTGAGGCGGTGTGGCCGGGAAGCCGGGTGTCTTGGTCGGAGCGTTATCAGGCCTGCGTATTGAGCTTTGAGTCCCTATGCAGGGTGTTCAGTATCTGCTCCGGTTGGAAAAACCAGCGACGATTAGACCCATGGTGAACGCGCCTAAGGCTGCCTGTGAGGCGGCTAATGCCTTGAGCAGATCGGTTTTGGGGGTGATGTCGCCATATCCAAGAGTCGTGAAAGTTACGACAGAAAAGTACAAGCAGTCGCCTAGCCGGGGATTGTAGGGGACTCCTTTTTCATCGACCCACGCAACAGTATCGTACACCCCCGCGTAGGCGGCGATTAGTGCCGCTGCTGCTATTAGGATACGTCCGGGCTTTTCTCCATAGCCCCATAACAAAGAATCAACCATCGACATGCACCACCTAAACCTTGAAATGATTAAAGGTATGAAGTGCTTCGGGCGCGTGTAGAGCTTGAACTTGCTTTTGAGAGCATCAATTAAAGGGCGGCGTATTTTGCTTTTGTCCCAAAACCCCGTTCTGTACATTTGAAGGACTCGGGAGATGCTAGCACCGTAGGCTAGCCCCGGATAAGTTGCGCTGTCGTACAGCTGCGGGTTGAATAATGACTTTCTTTCGTAAACTCGTTCTCTGTAATAAGAATAGGATGCCTCTTGTCGAAAACCACGCGACTGGTACGCGTTCCGTAACAGCCTGTATGTTGTTGATATGCGAGCAGGATCGACGTCTTTAGGTGGAGCGTAGTCTATTTCGTGAAGTTCGCAATTTTCGATCATGGGGCTAATATTCGTTTCTTTGAACCCCATTTTCATGATGAATGAATTTTTGAGAATGAGTCTACTCATGTCGCAGTGTTCAAAGTATATGTCCTGTAGGCGTGAATTAGAGCAAATGAAATCTCCCATTGCGCAGCGATGGAATTTGAAAAAAGCCTCGCTTGAGTCTAAAAATTCTAAACCTCTGCATGAGCTGTAATGGATCGAGGTGTTGGCGGTGCCTCGGTACTCTCCCGTTATCTGCAGGAAGTCGAGATTTGTGAAGTCTAGGTTGCGCTCTATGAAGGATACATTTCGGTCGAGTATGTGTTGTCCCAGCTTCAAAACTTCAAAACCGTTTAGAAGAAATGCTCTGGTGGAACAATCGGCGACATTAAGGCCTGCCCAGCTTGTAAATTTGAAATTGTCCGCTCGTTGTTTGTTGACTTTGTCGTACGTGAATATTCTTTTCTTTCCTAGGTTCAACTTAGACCATAAAAAATAGGGTAGAAACTCTCCGATTATGGTCTGGCTGATATAGCTTGGACGTGCGTTTAATAGGTCTGCAGGCCCTGTTACGCTGGTGAAGATTTCCCCATTCCATCCAAAAGACCTTCGGCGCACCAGGGTTCTGACTGTGTCTCCCTCGAACAGGTGGCCGGTTGGGGTGACTCTGAGCACCGTCTCCATATCGAATGGAAGGGTGTTAAGCCAGTCGCTGAACGATGGTAGAAGCTCTATGAGATTTCTAAATAATAGGGGAAGGTCGTTCGTCGCTCGCCACTCATTAAATTCTAGCGGGTTCAGGTTCCACAATAGTCGCGGTGAAGGGTAGTTAGGCATGAGGGGGTCTTGTAGTCGGTTGGCCTTGGAGTCGATGCAGGCTAGCATAGGGCTTTCGTATACGTTGGGAAACATTATTTCTATCTCCGCGCGTCGGCTACGTTGTTACAGTGAATCCGGTGGCGGTCTTGTGTTGCTTCACCTCGCGATCAAGAACATTCACGTATTAGGTGCGTATCGTGGTATTGGAGGTCGCTGATTGTTTTGACCTTTGTTAGTATCGCTGTCGCTCTTGGAGGCTCGAGGGTTTTATATCGCTTGCATCTCATCGAAGCAGTATTAGTTGGCTCGGCTCACAGTATCAGGCTTTGAGGTTGTTCTTGGTCATTTGGACGTCTTGGGGAGGGATTACCTGGTCAGCAAACTATCGCTAAAGAACTTTCATGTCTTAGTTATGTATACCTCCAAATACGTCCATGCCTGCGGTTGAGGTAAAGTTTGTCGACCATTGTTCCATCATGTCGAGCAGAGTCACGTCGCCAAACTCCTTTATGGATGCGCGTCGTTTCTATACTAGTTTGTAAATTTTCTAGGGCTTCTGTAATGTAAGGTGGATTTCTTTATGGACTTAAGACGTCTAAAAGGCCCTTGATTGTTGTGAAGTACAGGTTTCTAGGTTGGCGAAGCAGTAGCATGTTCATAAGCTCGGGGGGAGCAGTTTTGGAGCGATGGGCGTAACGACTAAGTGGGGGGTAGAGAGCGGGCATGTGCCAAATTTGGTAGTTGCTGTAAGTGCACTCTTCCGCAATTGTTTAAATATTATTGGTGTTGGTTCTAGTAGAACTTCTGATGCTTTCAGAATCACGGATTAAAGGCTGCTTTGCCAGTTGCTGAATGAGGCGGGTGTCAATCCTCGTTGGCTGGTCTCAGGTGAGGACGCTTCAAGGGTGTCAATCCTAAGCTGACGTCCCACCCTTGGGTGTCAATCGGGTGGGTGTGAATTGACATTCAATGGGTGTCAACCTGGATTTCGTACAGACCACGGATTCAGAGGGGTGTGAGGTGTCAATCTATAGAACCCAATTGCGATGGCGGACACTACTGGCCGGATGATCCGCTGGTGGCGGAGGCGACTGCGCGGATAAAACCGCGCAAGTAAAGCAGCTCCTACACGGACGGCGTTGAGCTTTCGGATTTGGCGGTCAGTTGTTCGCGGCAGTAGTCGGCGAACAACTGCGCCGGCTTGGTCAGTTGCCCACGCTTGAGCCATGCCGCCACCAGCCCGGAACCGGTGACGTCCTCGGCGATGTCCACGCACACTACTTTCTGTCCGTCGTAGGTGCACTCCGAATGCGGCTTGGTCACCAGGATCGAGAACCCGAATCCCTGGCCAACCATGCCCCGCACCATCTCGATCGATGGCGAGCTGAAGGCGATGCGCGGGGTCAGGTCCAGCTCTTCGAACAGGCTGACGAAGTAGGTCCGGCTCGGCTGCACGTCCAAAAGAATCATCGGTTCCAGGCACAGGTCCCGCAATGACACCTGCGCCTGATGGGCAAAGCGGTGATCCGCCGGCAACAACGCATAAGGTCGTTGCGCCGGCATCAGCGGTTCGGTCGCGATGGTGCCGTCCAGGTCGTGTTCGTAGAGGATCGCCAGATCGAAGGCCCCGGAGGTCAGGCCCTGCACCAGCTCTTGTTGCTCGCCATCGCGGATGCGGATTTCTACCCCCGGGTACAACGCCGAAAATCCTGCGATCAATTGCGGCAGGTACAGCGGCGCGACGGTTTCGAAACAGCCGATATCAATCTGCCCGGAGACCACGTCGTTGTCGGCCAGGGCGTTCTGCTCGAACTCCTTGGCCATGCGCAGCAGTTCCTGTGCCTTGCGGTAGAAGCGTGCACCGCTGGGGGTCAATGACACGCCCTGTGCATGATGGCGGATCAGCAGTTGCACGCCGAAACTGTCTTCCAGCCCTTTGATGGCCGTGGAGATCGAAGGCTGGGCGATGTACAGCTTGCGCGAGGCCTCGGCAACGCTGCCGCACTCGACTGTTGTGATGAAGTATTTCAGTTGACGCAGATTGTAGGCAGCCACAGCAAACCTCGGGGGAGAACGGATCAGGCATCCTGGCAATTTGCGCGCCACCCCTATCCGCTCGGGTGGCGATTTGTTGTGTTTGAACAATAACCACATGCTGCGCCAGAAGGGAGATTGGCTACGTAGTTTTTTCTTGGCCTGCGAACACATTTTTACTGGTTTTCCACCGCTCGGGCCTGAGCGACTATCCAATACACAAGAATGTCCTCTGGAGCATCTGAACGTGTTCGAGCTTGAGTATTGGCAACGCAAGGCCGCTTCCCTGCGGTTTCCCGACCAGGCCGTGATCGGCGGCCAGCGCCGCGCGGCGCAGTCGGGGCAGACCTTCGCCGCGATCAACCCCGCCACCGGGCAATGCCTGGCCAACGTTGCCGCCTGTGGTGAAGAAGATGTGAACGCGGCGGTGCACAATGCGCGGCAGGTCTTCGAGGCTGGCACCTGGGCTGCGCGCTCGCCGACCGAACGCAAGCAAGTGCTGTTGCGCCTGGCCGACTTGATCCTGGAAAACCGTGAAGAATTGGCGCTGCTCGATTCGCTGAACATGGGCAAGCCCGTCACCGATGCCTACAACATCGACGTGCCGGGTGCCGCAGGCGTGTTCCGCTGGTACGCCGAAAGCCTCGACAAACTCTACGACCAGATCGCCCCCAGCGCGCAGAACGTGCTGGCAACCATTACTCGCGAAGCCCTCGGCGTGGTGGCTGCCGTGGTGCCGTGGAATTTCCCTCTGGACATGGCGGCGTGGAAACTCGCCCCGGCCCTGGCCGCCGGTAACTCGGTAATCCTCAAACCGGCCGAGCAGTCGCCGTTTTCCGCCCTGCGCCTGGCTGAGCTGGCGCTGGAGGCGGGGATTCCGGCAGGCGTCCTCAACGTACTGCCGGGCCTCGGCGAGCAGACCGGCAAAGCCCTCGGCCTGCACCCGGACGTCGATTGCCTGGTGTTCACCGGCTCCACCGAAGTCGGCAAATATTTCATGCAGTACTCGGCCCAGTCGAACCTCAAGCAGGTGTGGCTGGAGTGCGGCGGAAAGAGTGCCAACCTGGTGTTCGCCGATTGTCAGGACCTGGATCTGGCCGCGGAAAAAGCCGCGTTCGGCATCTTCTTCAATCAGGGCGAAGTCTGCTCGGCCAACTCGCGGTTGCTGGTGCAGCGCTCGATCCATGACGAGTTCGTCGAGCGCCTCAAGGCCCAGGCCGAACGCTGGTTGCCGGGCGATCCTCTGGACCCGTCGAGCGCCGCCGGGGCCATCGTCGACAGCCGGCAGACCGCGCGGATCATGAAGTTCATCCAGCAGGCCGAACAGCAAGGCGCGACTAAGGTTTGTGGCGGTCGGCAGTCGATCTTCAACGGCTCGGACAACTTCATCCAGCCGACGATTTTCACCGGTGTGACCCCGGACATGCCGCTGTTTCGCGATGAAGTGTTCGGCCCGGTGCTGGCGATTACGCCATTCGACGACGAGGCCCACGCCTTGCAACTGGCCAACGACAGCGTCTACGGTCTGGCGGCTTCGCTGTGGACCGACGACCTCAACCGCGCCCACCGTGTGGCGCGACAATTGCGGGCCGGTACGGTGTCGGTCAACAGCGTCGATGCGCTGGACGTGACCGTGCCTTTTGGCGGCGGCAAGCAGTCGGGTTTCGGCCGCGACCTGTCCCTGCATTCATTCGATAAATACACCCAGTTGAAGACCACCTGGTTTCAATTGCGCTGATAACAAAACGGAGAACTGGCGATGACCACACCACGTGACACCCGCGACTACCAGGCCGCCGACGCTGCGCACCACATCCATGCATTCGTCGATCAAAAAGCCCTCAACGACGAGGGGCCACGGGTGATGGTCCGTGGCGAACGCCTGCACCTGTGGGACAACGATGGCCGGCGTTACCTCGACGGCATGTCCGGGCTGTGGTGCACCAACCTCGGTTACGGGCGCAAGGACCTGGCCTTTGCTGCGAGCCAGCAGCTGGAGCAACTGCCGTACTACAACATGTTTTTCCACACCACCCACCCGCAGGTGATCGAGCTGTCCGAGCTGCTGTTCAGCCTGCTGCCGGCTCACTACAGCCACGCGATCTACACCAACTCCGGCTCCGAGGCCAACGAGGTGTTGATCCGCACGGTGCGTCGTTACTGGCAGGTGCTCGGCAAGCCCGAGAAGAAAATCATGATCGGTCGCTGGAACGGTTACCACGGTTCGACCCTGGCCGCGACGGCGCTGGGCGGCATGAAATTCATGCACGAAATGGGCGGCATGATTCCGGACATCGAGCACATCGACGAGCCGTACTTCTTCGCCCACGAAGGCAACCTGACACCGGCGGAATTCGGTCTGCGCGCGGCCCAGCAACTGGAAGCGAAGATCCTCGAACTGGGTGCGGACAAGGTCGCGGGCTTTATCGCCGAACCGTTCCAGGGCGCCGGCGGCATGATCTTCCCGCCAGAAAGCTACTGGCCGGAAATCCAGCGCATCTGCCGCAAGTACGACGTGCTGCTGTGCGCCGATGAAGTGATCGGCGGCTTCGGTCGCACCGGCGAATGGTTCGCCCACGAGTACTTCGGTTTCGAGCCGGACACCCTGTCCATCGCCAAGGGCCTGACCTCGGGCTACATCCCCATGGGCGGTTTGATCCTGTCGAAGAAAATGGCTTCGGTGCTGGTGGAGCAGGGCGGCGTGTTCGCCCACGGCCTGACCTATTCCGGGCACCCGGTGGCGGCGGCGGTGGCGATTGCCAACCTCAAGGCATTGCGTGACGAAGGCGTGGTGACGCGGGTCAAGGACGACATCGGCCCGTACCTGCAACAGTGCCTGCGCGAAGTGTTCGGCAAGCACCCGTTGGTGGGTGACATCCAGGGCACCGGCATGGTCGCGGCGTTGCAACTGGCCGAAGACAAATCCACTCGCAAGCGTTTTGCCAACGAGAACGACATCGCCTGGCGCTGCCGCACGATCGGTTTCGAGGAGGGGGTGATCATTCGCTCTACCCTTGGCCGGATGATCATGGCGCCGGCGTTGATTGCCAGTCGTGAAGAGATTGATGAGCTGATCGCCAAGACCCTGAAAGCGGTGGATCGTACGGCGCAGGAATACGGCCGGCTCTGATCTTGCTGGAAGGTCCTGCGGACCTTATCGCGAGCAGGCTCGCTCCTACATTGGATTTGTGTCGATCATCGGAAACGAGGGCGACATAGACCCCTGTAGGAGCGAGCCTGCTCGCGATTGCGACAGACATAAAAGATCGCAGCCTTCGGCAGCTCCTACAGGGGATCGCATTCCAATGTAGGAGCTGCCGAAGGCTGCGATCTTTTGCTGTTCTCAAGCTTTGCACCCACCTCGGGCATCCCCGCCCACAGCGCCCTTTCGCGGTGCGCGCTAACCAGTTTTTTCATCACTCGCATCCACATATTTCCTCGTTTTCCTAAGCCCTCCCATGGGCCAACATCGATCTCGCCAGCCCGCCGAATGCTGCCCGCCGAAGGGTCCCACAGAGACCACAGGTCGCAGCCGATTCAGGGCTCGCCGTACTGCCCATGACAAAACTAAATCAACAGCTTTGGGAGTGCTCCATGACCAAGTCCTTGCTCACCCGCTTCACTTATCCGCTGGCGGTCACCGCCATCGCCGCGACGGTTGCCACCAGCGTCCAGGCCGGCACTCTGTCCATCGGTCATACCACCTGGGTCGGCTACGGCACCCTGTACCTGGCCCAGGACCTTGGCTACTTCAAGGAAAACGGTTTGACCGTCGAATTGCCGGTGGTCGAGGAAGCGGCGATGTACATGGCTGCACAAGCGTCCGGCGAGTTGTCGGGCTCGGCGTCGACCATCGACGAGGTGCTCAAGTACCGTCCGCAATTCTGCTTCAAGGCCGTGGCCGCGCTGGACGACAGCCATGGTGGCGACGGCGTGCTGGTAGGCAAGGACATCAAGAGCCTGCAGGAACTCAAGGGCAAGGCCGTTGCGGTCAACGAAGGTTCGACCTCGCAGTTCTGGCTGTCCTATCTGCTGAAAAAACACGGCATGAGCATGAGCGACATCACCGTGCAGAACATGACGGCCGACGACGCCGCCACCGCGTTCATCGCCGGTCGCGTACCCGCCGCCGTGACCTGGGAGCCGCACCTGTCGATGGTTCGCGACAAGCAGCAGGGCAAGGTGCTGATCGACAGCAGCAGCACACCGGGGGTGATCGTCGATGTGGTCGCACTGAATTGCAGCGTGATCGAAAAACAGCCGGAAGACGTCAAGGCCCTGGTGGCCGGTTTGTACAAAGCCGTGCAGTACACCAAGGATCATCCGCAGGAAGCCTACAAAATCATGGCCAAGGGTGTCGGCGGTTACCTGGCCGATCCGAAGGAGCTGGAAGCCGCAGCGCAAGGCGTGCGTTTCTACGATCAGGCCATGAGCGAAAAACTGCTGGGCTCGCCGGGCAAGCCGGGTGACAGCGCACCGCTGATCAAACTGGCCAACGAGACCGCCAGCGAGCTGCAGGGCAAGCCCTACAACGTCAGCAATGACGACCTGATCGACAACCGTTTCGTCACCCCGCTCTAGGAGGCTGCATGTTCAAGCGCAATTCATGGCTGAGCCGTTGCATTACGCCCAAGACCGGTTTGCCGGTCTCGGTGATCTGGAGCGCGAGCGGCCTGGCCTGGGTGCTGCTGGTCGGTCTGTGGGCCGGCTTGTCCTACGGTGGCGTGGTGCCAGGCATGTTCCTGCCGACGCCGGGCGCGGTGGTCGAGGCCGCCGTGCGGTTAGGCCGCGACGGCACCCTTGGCCAACATGTGTGGGCCAGCGTTGAAGTGGTGATGGTCGGTTTCATCGTGTCGTCCCTGGTGGCGGTGCCGCTGGGACTGTTGATGGGCAGCTTCCGCATCGTCCAGGCCTTTCTTGAGCCACTGGTGAACTTCATTCGCTATCTGCCGGTGACCTCCTTCGTGCCGCTGTTCATCCTGTGGATCGGCATCGGTCTGGAGCAGCGGGTGTCGGTGATCATCTTCGGCGTGTTCTTCCAGCAACTGGTGATGATCGCGGACGTGTCCAAAGGCATCTCCAAGGACCTGATCAACGCCTCCTACACCCTCGGTTCCAATCGCCGCGATGCAGTGCTGCATGTGATCGCTCCGGCTTCCCTGCCAGGTGTGCTCGACACCTTGCGCGTGACCATGGGCTGGGCCTGGACTTACCTGGTAGTGGCTGAACTGGTCGCCGCTTCCAGTGGCCTGGGTTACCTGAGCCTCAAGGCCATGCGTGGCTTCCAGGTGGATGTGATTTTCCTCGCCATCGCGATCATCGGCCTGCTGGGCCTGGTCACCGATCAACTGTTCCGTTTCCTACGCCTGAGGATCACCGCATGGGCTCAGTAACCGCCGCCACTCATCGTTTTACCGCGCCTCATGCTGCCCCAGTGAACGCGCCTCGGCTGAAGGTGGACAAGGTCAGCCTGAGTTACAAGAAACCCGATGGCGGTACCTTTACCGCCTTGGAGGAAGTGTCGTTCGAGGTGCCGGACCAGCAATTTGCGGTACTGGTCGGACCTTCGGGTTGCGGCAAGTCGAGCCTGCTGTACCTCACCGCCGGCCTGGCCGAACCGACCTCGGGCGAGATCTACGTCGGCGGCCAACAGGTGGAAGGCCCCGGTGCGGACCGTGGCATGGTGTTCCAGAGCTACACGCTGTTCCCGTGGCTGACGGTGCGGCAGAACGTCGAGTTCGGCCTCAAGCGCCGCGGCATGCCGGCGGCGCAACGCAAGGACATCGTCGACTACTACGTCAATGAAGTGGGCTTGAGCGGCTTTGCCGACAACTACGCCAAGCAGTTGTCCGGCGGCATGATGCAGCGCGTCGCCATTGCCCGCGCGCTGGCCAATGATCCGCAGATCCTGCTGATGGACGAACCCTTCGGCGCCCTCGACAGCCAGACGCGCCTGCAAATGCAGCAGTTGTTGCTGCGGGTGTGGGGCAACAGCAAAAAGACCGTGTTGTTCGTGACCCACGACATCGACGAGGCGATTCTGCTGGGTGACCGGGTGTATGTGATGGGCGCCAGGCCAGGGCGGATCAAGCAGATTCTGGATGTGCCGATCGAACGTCCACGCAACCTCGATATGGTCATGGAGCGCTCGTTCATCGAGATGAAGCGCGAGATCTTCGGGCTGCTGCATGATGATCTGGAGGAGGTGCATTAAGTCGAGCATACACAGACCCTGTGGGAGCGGGCTTGCTCGCGAAAGCGGTGTATCAGACAACATTGATCTCGGATGTACTGGCCTCTTCGCGAGCAAGCCCGCTCCCACAGGTATTGTGTTGCCTCGGTATCAGGGCGCAACCGGCAACAAAAACCGCGCAATCACCGGCAGGTGATCGGAGATGCGCAACGTATCATCCTGCCGCACCATCGCCTCCACCCGTTTGATCCGCGGGCTGTAGAACAGGTAGTCGACGGTCCGGTCCGGGCCGTTCAGCCGGGGATCGTTCGGGTAATGGGTCAGCCAGCGTTCGCGGTCGATACCACTGGCTTCGTTGTTGCTCGGGATCATCGGGTACTTGTCCCACAGCAGGTGCAACGGGCTGTCGGCGGAGTAGGGCGCGCGTTGTGCGTCGGACAGGCGTCGATACTGGCCCAGCGGCAACAGGTTGAAATCCCCACCGATCAGCCACGGCGTGCCACGGCTTTCGAGTTTATCGAGGGCCCTGGCCACGGCGTTCACCTGGTTTTGCAAGGTGTTGTCGGCTCGATTGGCGCGGTCCAAATGGGTATTGAGCACCGCTATTTGCCCGCCATCACTCAAGGGCAAGTAGCTCACCAGCAAGGCGTCTTTGGGTTTGAATTGGCGGCTGAGCGGATTGCCCGAGGCGACGGGTAGTTGCAGGCGTTCGGCATGTTCGATCCGGTAACGGCTCAGGGTCGCCAGTTGCCGGCCGACACTGCCGAAGATGTGCGGGTTCGGTACGAAGTCGGCCTTCCAGTCGAACGCGCTGGCGCCACAGGGATACAAGTCGGCAAGCCGTTCCTGCAGCAGTTTGAACTGCTGCTGGTAATCGCTGGCCTTGGCGCCGTCGTCCAGTTCCTGCAACAGCACGATGTCCGGTTGTTCGTCGCGAATCACCCGCGCCACTTCGTCGAGGCTGAAGGCCATATCTTCCGCTGTGGGACGTTCGTCGGCACCGGCGGCCAGGTCATTCCAGAATACGTAGCGCTTGCCGGCCAGGTACTGGACGTTCCAGGTCATCACCTTCAACGCCTGCCCGGGGACCAGGGAAGGGGCCTGGGTACTGCAACTGACTGGCAACACTTCTTTGGCGTCGGGGCGCCAGGTCAGGCTGTAGATCATCGCGCTGATCAGGACGGTCATGATCAGCAGGCCCAGCAGGGTGTAGCGCAGTAGACGGGTCATGGCTCGGCTTAATAGCGTTACAGAGTTGTTCCCGAGCATACCCGAGAGCGATGGTCGCGCCCAAGGTCAGAGCGAGTTGTCATTTCTCTCAGGCAACGGGTTGATCAGCATGAACAACCGGAACAGCACCACGCTGGTAAACAGTTGCAGGAAGCTGTGGGCACTGTCGATCAATAGTGAGATCACCGGGTTCTGCGGTTCCGGGTACGCCGCCAGCGTCACGCCCTTGAGCAGCCACAACGGCCCCATCACACACAGAATGCACAGCAGGATGCGCAAGAAATGCCCATGGGTCATGCGCAGGCTTTCCTTCATGGCCGCCAGCGGCGCCAGGCCGCGCAACACCAGCAGGTATTCGCCAAACGCCAGGGTCACCATCAAGTAGATACCGGGCAGGAAGTACAGCGACAGGCCCAGCAGAATCAGCACGGTATTGAGCGCCGTCAGCAGGGCGAAGCGCGGCCACAGGTAGGCGGACCTGGACAGCAGCTCGCGGTTGCTCGGCGATTCGCCTCGGCTGCGGGCGTCGAGAAACAGAATCAGCGCGGCGGTGTACAGCGGATACACCAGCAAGCCGACAATCACGCTGATGCCGGGGAAACTGTCCGGCTCGGTGGAATGGTCGACCACTTGTTGCAGCAGTGCCTCAAGCATCACCAGCGGCAGGCACAGTTGCACGATCTGGCCCAGATTGCGCTTGAAGAAATACAGGGAGTCACGCAGCACATCTAACGGATTCATCAGTTGGTATCGCAGGTTGGAAGCAGTGGCCCACTTTAACCGATCAAGCGCAGGGGGAAGCAAACGTAAACGTTCGGTAAAGGACATTGAAACATCTTGTTTCAGCCTCCATTAAGGTCGAGCACCTTATCCTCATTGGATAAAGGCAACGATTTCCCCGGCAATCTACGAGGTCGCCATGAACAGCGAAGAACAAACCCTGATCGATGGACTGTTTTCCCGGCTGCAACAGGCCGAAACGGACTCAGCCCCGCGCGACGCCCAGGCCGAGGCGCGGATCAAGGAACACCTGACGCGCCAGCCCGCGGCAGGTTATTTCATGACCCAGGCGATTCTGGTGCAAGAGGCGGCGATCAAGAGCCTCGATGAGCAGAACACACAACTGACCCGGCAAGTCCAGCAATTGCAGGCCGAACTGCAACAGGCCAAGGCCCAGGCGACCCCGGCTCCTGCGCCGAGTGGCGGTGGCTTTTTGTCGAGCATCTTTGGCGGCAACTCCCGCGAGCCACAGCCCGCATCAACCCAGAGCGCACCGCTGTCGAACGGTGGCTGGCGTGAGCCGGGACGCTCGTCGTTCGGTTCGCAGCCGCCACAGCAGAACATTCCACAACAGGGCTACGCACCCCAGCAGCAGGCTCCGGCAGCGGCCGGCAGCAGTTTCCTCGGTGGCGCGCTGAAAACCGCCGCCGGCGTGGCGGGTGGCGTGATGCTGGCACAAGGCATCAGCAGCCTGTTCCATCACAATCAGCAACCGGAAGTCGTCGAAGTCATCAAGGAAGAGCCGGCCCAGGTCAACGACCAGGGCAACAGTGGCTGGGGCGATGACCAGCGCATGGCCGGTAACGATTCCAGGAGCAACGATCAGGGCGGATTCAGCGACGCCGACTACAGCGATGACAGCTCATCGTTCTTCGGCGGCGACGACGATTCCTTCGTCTGACCTGTGGCGAGGGAGCTTGCTCCCTCGCCACATAGCTGATTATTCGCGGAACAATCCTTCGGGCTGGCATACTGGGCGACTTTTCGGGCCTGGTGCCTGATTCAGCCTCGAGGAAAGCCGGTGAAAAAAATCGCAGTGTTCGCCGATGTCCAGAACCTCTACTACACCGTGCGTCAGGCCTATGGTTGCCACTTCAACTACGCCGCACTGTGGGCTGACATCAGCAAACAGGGCGAGATCGTCGAAGCCTACGCCTACGCCATCGACCGTGGCGACAGCAAACAGCAGCAGTTCCAGCAGATCCTGCGCAACCTCGGTTTCACCGTGAAGCTCAAGCCGTACATCCAGCGCAGCGATGGTTCGGCCAAGGGCGACTGGGACGTGGGCATCACCCTCGACATCATGGATGCCGCCGACCATGTCGATGAAATCGTCCTGGCCTCCGGCGACGGTGATTTCGACATGCTGCTCGAACGCATCATCAGCAAACATGGGGTGCAAGCGGTGGCCTACGGGGTACCGGGCCTGACGGCCAACTCGCTGATCCGCGCCGCCAGCCGCTACGTGCCGATCGAAGGCGCGTTGCTGCTCAAGAATTGATTTTTACGGAGTTGAAACAGGTTTGGAACGCATAGCAGTCATCGACTTTGAAACCACCGGGATCTCCCCGAGCAGCAGCTGCCGGGCTACGGAAATCGCCGTGGTGATCCTTGAACAGGGGCGCATCGTCGAGCGTTACCAAAGCCTGATGAATGCCGGCGTGCGCGTCCCGGCCTTCATCGAACAACTCACCGGCATCAGCAACGCCATGCTGCGCACCGCGCCGTCGGCGGAGCAGGTGATGAATGAAGTGAATGAATTCGTCGGTACCACGCCATTGCTGGCGCACAACGCCGCGTTCGACCAGAAGTTCTGGGACTTCGAGCTCGGACGAATCAAACGCACCCGCTTGCAGAACTTTGCCTGCTCGCTGCTATTGGCCCGACGCCTGATGCCCGCCGCGCCGAACCACAAACTCGGCACCCTCACCACGTTCGCCAACTTGCCCCACACCGGCAAGGCCCACCGGGCGATGGCCGATGCCGAGATGGCGGCCAACCTGACGGCGCACCTGGCGGACGAACTGCGGCACAAGCATGGCTTGCGCGAGCTGTCCCATGATTTGCTGTGCAAGTTGCAGAAAGTGCCGGCGGCGAAAGTGGGCGAGCACCTAAAGCGTTATCGCTGATCCCGAAAACACCGCATAACCCCTGTAGGAGCTGCCGAGTGAAACGAGGCTGCGATCTCTTGATCTTGATCTTTAAAATCAAAGTCAAAAGATCGCAGCCTCGTTTCACTCGGCAGCTCCTACGGTCCCAAAGAAAGCTATTTGCCATTGCCTTCGATGTGCCCCAATGGCACCCGCTTCTCTATCGCACTCGACAACACAATCGACGTCTTGCTGAAGCCAAACGTGGCGATCCGGTTGATCAGTTCTTCCAGCTCCGGCATTGAGCCCACCGCCGCTTGCATGATCACGCACGGGTCGCCGGTCACCCGATGGCACTCGGTCAATTGCGGGATTTTGATCAGGTCGTCGTAGGCTTTCTGGTTACCGTGCTGGTTCAGGCGCAGTTCGATCACGCACTGGATCGGCAGGCCGAGCTTGGCCATGTCGACCTTCGCCTGATAACCGGTGATCACGCCGCTGGCTTCGAGCTTGGCCACGCGCTCGGCCACGGCCGGGGCAGACAGGTTGACCTTGCGCGCCAGGTCCGCGTAGGACGCACGACCGTTTTCCAGCAGGGCGCTGAGCAGCATGCGGTCGTACTTATCCATCGGGGTGACTCCTGAAAATGGCCAGCTTTCGAAAACATGGTTTATAGCGCTGAACTCCGTGTTTTGAAAAGTGTACTGGCGCTTTAAACAGGTTTTGTAACTTATTTTCCGACGCTGGCCTTTCTAGAATAGCCGTTCACTTGTCCTTGCCTGTGAGCTGCCCCCATGTCCGGCCTTCGTCGCTTTCCCTTACCCTTGATCGCTGCCTTCTTCGCCTTGTATGTGATTTGGGGCTCGACTTACCTGGTGATCCGCATCGGCGTGGAGTATTGGCCGCCACTGCTGCTCGCCGGCATCCGTTTCGTCATCGCCGGGACCTTGATGTATGCCTTCCTGCGCTGGCGTGGGGCGCCGGCACCGACCTGGGCGCAGTGGAAAGCTGCCGGGATCATCGGGATCTTGTTGCTGGCGTGCGGCAATGGCGCTGTGAGCGTGGCCGAACACACCGGCGTTGCTTCCGGTGTCGCGGCACTGGCAGTGGCGACGGTGCCGCTGTTTACCTTGCTCTGCGGATATTTCTGGGGCGCACGTAATACCCGTCTCGAATGGGCCGGGATTGTGCTCGGGCTGATCGGCATCGGCATGCTCAACCTCGGTTCCAACCTGCAATCAAGCCCGCTGGGTGCGGCGTTGCTGATTTTTGCGGCGGCGACCTGGGCCTTTGGCTCGGTGTGGAGCAAACATTTGCCATTGCCTCAGGGCGCGATGGCCAGTGCTGTGGAAATGCTGGTGGGCGGTGTGGTGTTGCTGATTGCCAGCGCAGTCAGTGGTGAGCAGCTGGAAAAGGTGCCGCCGATCGAAGGCTGGGCCGCGTTGGCGTATCTGACCGTGTTCGGTTCGATCATCGCCTTCAACGCCTACATGTATCTGTTGAAGCATGTGCGTCCGGCGGCGGCCACCAGTTATGCCTACGTCAACCCGGCGGTGGCGGTGTTGCTGGGGATCGTGTTCGTTGGCGAGACCATCGGCATCGAAGAAGCCCTGGCGATGGCGGTGATCATCAGTGCCGTGGTGTTGATCGGCTTGCCACAATGGCGCCGCACGCCAGAACGGCCAGTGGTGGTGACGGCAGTACCGACAGAATCCCGTGTGAATTAGGGTAAACTGCGCGGTATTGCATCTTGTTTTGCACACTTGTTTTGAACAACCCGCGCTGAATTTTCCTACGGTACTCCCATGACTTTCGCCACCCTTGGCCTGATCGAACCCTTGCTGCGCTCCCTCGAGACGCTCGGCTACCAGACACCGACGCCGGTTCAGGCGCAAGCCATTCCGGCAGTGCTGGCCGGTCGCGACCTGATGGCCGCCGCCCAGACCGGTACCGGCAAGACCGCCGGTTTCGCCCTGCCGCTGTTGCAACTGCTGGCCATGGAAGGGCCGAAAGTCACCGCCAACTCGGTTCGCGCGCTGATCCTGGTACCGACCCGCGAGCTGGCCGAGCAGGTTCACGAAGCCGTGCGCCAGTACGCCGAAAACCTGCCGCTGCGCACCTACGCGGTATACGGCGGCGTCAGCATCAACCCACAGATGATGAAACTGCGCAGCGGTGTCGACCTGTTGGTGGCGACCCCGGGCCGCTTGCTCGACCTGTTCCGCCAGAACGCGCTGAAGTTCAACCAGCTGCAGACCCTGGTGCTGGACGAAGCCGACCGCATGCTCGACCTGGGCTTTTCCGAGGAGTTGGCGAACATTTACCGCGCTCTTCCAAAGAAACGTCAGACGCTGCTGTTCTCCGCGACCTTCTCCGACGACATCCGCCTGCTGGCCGGGCAAATGCTCAACGATCCGCTGACCATCGAGGTCAGCCCGCGCAACGTTGCGGCCAATACGGTCAAGCAATGGATCGTGACGGTGGACAAGAAGCGCAAGCCGGAACTGTTCGTGCACCTGATGCGCAAGGGCAAGTGGAAGCAGGTGCTGGTGTTCGCCAAGACCCGCAACGGCGTGGATGCGCTGGTGGATAAACTCCAGGGCCTGGGCATCAACGCAGACGGCATCCACGGCGACAAACCCCAGGCGACTCGT
The DNA here is from genome assembly GCF_949767755.1 of Pseudomonas sp. IT-P4. Classification (NCBI taxonomy): domain Bacteria; kingdom Pseudomonadati; phylum Pseudomonadota; class Gammaproteobacteria; order Pseudomonadales; family Pseudomonadaceae; genus Pseudomonas; species Pseudomonas sp. IT-P4. The sequence continues at coordinate 215,649 of NZ_CATKPX010000056.1, forward strand.
CAGCGCGCACTGGATCGTTTCAAGGCCAGTGAAGTGCAGATCCTGGTCGCTACCGACGTGGCGGCCCGTGGCCTGGACATCGAAGACCTGCCGTTGGTGGTCAACTTCGATTTGCCGATTGTCGCTGAGGACTACATCCACCGTATCGGTCGTACCGGCCGCGCGGGCTCGACCGGCGAGGCGATTTCCCTGGTCTGCGCCGATGAAGTGAATCTGCTGTCGGCCATCGAGATGCTGACCCGCCAGACCTTGAAGCGGCAGAACGAGCCGGACTTCGAACCTGAACACCGCGTGCCGGACACCGATGCCAGTGGCCAGGTCGTCAAGAAGCCGAAAAAACCGAAGAAGCCCAAGGCTTCCGGTGGTGGCGGTGGTAAACGCAATCTGGGGCGGTGGGTTGATAGCGGAGAGGTTGCGCCGGCGGAACCTTCGATCAAGCCTGTGCGCAAAGTGCCGGTGTTCAATACCGGGCCGCGCAAGCGTAAGCCTTGATTTACCTCTGCGTCTGTTAGGCCGCCTTCGCGAGCAAGCCCGCTCCCACACTGGATCTGTGTTGTTCACAAATCCCCTGTGGGAGCGGGCTTGCTCGCGAAGGGCGCGCCTCGGTCTTCAGCCCTTGCGCTGCAACCATTCCACCATCCCCAACCCCGCCGCTCGCCCGCTGGCGAAACACGCGGTCAGCAGATAGCCGCCGGTCGGCGCTTCCCAATCGAGCATTTCCCCGGCGCAAAACACGCCAGGCAGTTGCTTGAGCATCAATCGCTCATCCATCGACTCGAACAACACACCGCCAGCACTGCTGATGGCCTCATCCAGTGGTCGGGTTTTCACCAGCGTCAGTGGCAATGCCTTGATCGATTTGGCCAGCAAGGCCATGTCGGCAAAGCAATCGGCGCTGGCCAGTTCACGCAATAGCGCCGCTTTTACGCCATCGATGCCCAACTGACTGTGCAAGTGCTTGGCCATGGAACGCGATCCCCGCGGCTTGCTCAACGCCGCTTGAACTTTATCCACAGGCCGGCCGGGCAACAGGTCCAGATGAATGGTTGCCGAGCCGTGCCGGTTGATTGCCTCGCGGATCGGTGCCGACAGGGCGTAGATCAGACTGCCTTCGATTCCGGTGGCGGTAATCACACATTCGCCAAGTCGCGGCACGTCATCGTTAAGGCCGATGGCGATGTTTTTCAGCGGCGCACCGGCGAATTTGCTGACCATCAATTCGCTCCAGGCCTGCACCTCGAAGCCGCAATTGCTCGGTTGCAATGGCGCCAATCCTACAGCCAGTTGCTCCAGTGCCAGCATCCATGCGCCGTCCGAACCCAGGCGCGACCAACTGCCGCCACCGAGGGCGAGCAGGGTGGCATCGGCTTGCACGGTTTTTTCGCCTTCCGGGCTGTCGATGCGCAATCCGCCACGCTCGTCCCAGCCGAGCCAGCGGTGGCGGGTGTGGATAACTACGCCGCTGTCGCGCAGGCGCTTGAGCCAGGCGCGCAGTAGTGGCGCGGCCTTCATGTCGGTGGGGAATACCCGGCCGGAACTGCCGACGAAGGTCTCGATGCCCAGGTCATGAATCCACTGGCACAGCGCTTCGGCGCCGAAGCCACGCAGCAGCGGGGCAATCTGCGGGGCGCGTTCGGCGTAGCGCGAGAGAAACGCCGGGTAGGCTTCGGAGTGCGTGATGTTCATGCCGCCGACGCCGGCCAGCAGGAATTTTCGTCCGACCGAGGGCATGCCGTCGTACAGGTCGACCTTGATCCCGGCCTGGCTCAACACTTCGGCCGCCATCAGACCGGCGGGGCCGCCGCCGATGATGGCGACGTGAGGGGGAAGGGGTGACGAGGATTGGGTCATGGGATGCGCTGCGGTCTGGCGGGATAAGCCGGGCATTCTACCAGCCCCGTCCCCACAGGGATGATCGGTGTATTGGAGGGCTGGTTAAAAAACAACCACCGTTCTGTAGCCTATACGCAGCATGGGCTACAGGCCCTTTCACTCAGGTTATCCACAGGCAGTTCCACAGGCATTGTGGGTAAAGCATCCACAACTCAGTGACAACCTGATGACTGCCAGACGCGCTGCGCGCTGTGATGGAGGATGCCGTGACGGCGGGCCAGGGCCTGGCGATCCTTGCTGTAGCCGCCGCCGATCACCCCGACCAGCGGAATGTCGCGGCCCAGGCAATGGCGCATCACGCTTTCATCGCGGGCGGCGACGCCTTCGTCTGTCAGATTCAGATAACCCAGGGCGTCGTCCTTGTGCACATCGACTCCGGCGTCATACAACACCAAGTCCGGCTGGTAGAGCGGCAACAGGTAGTTGAGTGCATCGTCCACCACCTTCAGGTAGTCGACATCGCCCATGCCGTTGGGCAGCGGAATGTCCCAGTCACTTTCGGCCTTGCGTGCGGGAAAGTTCTTCTCGCAGTGCAGGGAAACGGTCACCGCTTCCGGAGTGTTGTGCAGTATTCGCGCGGTCCCGTCGCCCTGATGCACATCGCAATCGAAGATCAGCACCCGATTCACCCGACCACTTTCCAGCAGGTAATGGCTGATCACCGCCAGGTCATTGAAGATGCAGAACCCGGCCGGGTAGTCGTAGTGCGCATGGTGGGTGCCGCCCGCCAGGTGGCAGGCCAGGCCATGCTCCAGCGCCTGCTCGGCTGCCAGCAACGAGCCGCCCACCGCCCGCACCGTACGCCGGGCCAGGGCTTCGTTCCAGGGCAGGCCGAGGCGGCGCTGGTCTTCGCGGGATAATTCGCCACTCATGTAGCGCTCGATGTATGAAGGGTCATGGGCGAGGGCGAGAATCTCTGCGGGACACAGTTCCGGGCGCAACAGGTCGGCATCGCGGGTCAGGCCGCTGTCCACCAGGTGATCGCGCAACAGGCGGAACTTGTCCATGGGGAAGCGGTGATCCGCCGGAAACTCGGGGCTGTAGTCTTCGTGATAAATCAGCGGGAGCGGCATGATGATTTCATTCAGGAATGAGAGAAGAATCCTACCAGCGTTGTAGACTTGCGGCATGCAAACGGAGGGCGGGGAGCAATGGAGCCAATACTGGAACTTGAAAGCGCCCGGCTGCTGTTGCGCCAGTGGCGCGATGAAGATTTACCTGACTTTGCGGCGATGTGTGCCGATCCGCAGGTGATGCGCTATTTCCCGGCAACCTTGAGCCGACTGGAAAGCGCATCATTGATCGGGCGAATCCGTGGTCATTTCGCCGAGCACGGTTATGGTCTCTGGGCTTTGCAGCGCAAGGACTCTGGCCAGTTCATCGGGTTTACCGGGCTTGGCGTAGTCGGTTTCGATGCACCCTTTACCCCGGCCACGGAAATCGGCTGGCGCCTGGCCCGCGAGCACTGGGGGTTGGGTTACGCCAGTGAAGCGGCGTGGACCGCTCTGCGCTGCGGGTTCGACCGCTTGCCGCTGAAAGAGGTCGTGGCCTTCACTACGCAAACCAACCTGCCGTCAGAGAAAGTCATGCAGGCCATCGGCATGCACCATGATCCGGAAAATGACTTCGATCACCCGCGACTCGACGTCGATCATCCGTTGCGTCGGCATGTGCTGTATCGCATCAGCCGGGAGCAATGGCTGCAAACCTTGCATGGATAACCTGACACGGACGTTTACAATGGCCCCATGGGTAGAGTCCAGAAACTGAATCGAGCGTTGCAGCCAAGGCTGCGCGGCAATGTTTTGCGTGAGGAGCATCTGAATGAGCCAAGTGTTGGATGATCTGGTCGACCTGCTGACCCTGGAACCGATCGAAGAAAACCTGTTCCGTGGCCGTAGCCAGGATCTGGGCTTTCGTCAGCTGTTCGGTGGTCAGGTACTCGGTCAGTCGCTGTCGGCGGCCAGTCAGACGGTGGAAGAGGCGCGCCATGTGCATTCGATGCACGGCTATTTCCTGCGACCGGGCGATGCCGGGTTGCCGGTGGTGTATCAGGTTGACCGGGTGCGTGACGGTGGCAGTTTCAGCACGCGCCGGGTGACGGCGATCCAGAAGGGCCACCCGATCTTCACCTGTAGTGCGTCGTTCCAGTACGACGAAGAAGGCTTCCAGCACCAGTCCGAAATGCCGCAAGTGGTCGGTCCGGAAAACCTGCCATCGGAGCTGGAGATCACCCAGCAGCGCGCGCACCTGATCCCCGAGAAAATGCGCGAAAAATTGCTGTGCCCTAAGCCGATCGAATTTCGCCCGGTGACCGAGAAAGATCCCTACAACCCGCTGCCCTCCGATCCGGTCAAGTACGTCTGGTTCCGCGCCGACGGGGCGTTGGCCGATTCGCCGGCGCTGCATAAATACCTGCTGGCCTATGCCTCGGACTTCGGTCTGCTGGTCACCTCGATGCAGCCCCATGGCAAAACGGTCTGGAACAAGGACATGCAGGTGGCCAGCCTCGATCACGCGTTGTGGTTCCACCAGGATCTGCGTGCCGATGACTGGTTGCTTTACGCAATGGACAGTCCATGGGCCGGCAACTCCCGTGGATTCTCCCGTGGCAGCGTGTTCAACCGTGCCGGACAATTGGTGGCCTCGGTCACCCAGGAAGGCTTGATCCGTCATCGCAAGGATTGGGCATGAGCCTGGCCGACGTGCGTCACTGGGTGTTCGACATGGACGGCACCCTGACCGTGGCCGTGCACGACTTCGCGGCGATTCGCGTGGCATTGGCGATCCCTGCCGAACGCGACATCCTGACCCACCTCTCCGCACTGCCGGCCGATGAAGCCGCAGCCAAACATGCGTGGCTGCTGGAGCATGAGCGGGACCTGGCCCTCGGTTCGCAACCGGCACCGGGTGCGGTGGAATTGGTGCGCGAACTGGCCGGGCGCGGTTATCGCCTGGGCATTCTCACGCGCAATGCCCGGGAGCTGGCACATGTCACGCTGGAGGCCATTGGCCTGGCCGACTGCTTTGCGCTGGAGGATGTATTGGGCCGCGATGATGCGCCGCCCAAGCCGCATCCGGGCGGGTTGCTGAAACTGGCCGAAGCGTGGAAGGTCCCGGCGAGCGAGATGGTGATGGTTGGCGACTACCGCTTCGATCTCGATTGTGGGCGGGCGGCGGGAGCGCGGACTGTATTGGTGAATCTGCCGGATAATCCATGGCCGGAATTGACTGATTGGCATGCGGCGGATTGTGTCGAGTTGCGGCAGATGCTGTTGGCTTGAGTGCTTCGTTGCCTGGTCAACCGCTTTCGCGAGCAAGCCCAGGCACTACAAGAGTCATTGCCCAAACAACGCCTTCTGCCCCTCCGGCGATGTAAACATCCCATCCCCATCATGTCCAACCCCGGGCACTTCAATCAGTTGCTGCTTCAACCCTTGCGGTTGCAACCGCTTCAGATAATCGAAGTAGTAACGCCCGCGGGCCAATCGAGACGGCCCTTGCGCTTTGGCCTCACAACTCTTGTCCAGCGCCGGATGGTTCGGATCGATGTCCTGCTGCCCCAGCAGATAAACGACTTCACGCTTGAGGTAACTTTCCTGCAACTGCGCGGCGGTTTGTCCTTCGGCGTAGGCCGGTAAATCCGCCAGCCCGTACTTCCAGCGATTGAAATTCGGGCAACCGGCGTGGCTGAACGCCACCGGTCGACGCTCATCGAAATAAGCGTAGGAGGACGGATTGGCGATCACGTAGCGCACCTGCACGCCGGCCGCATCGAGCTCGGATTGCGCGTGGCCGAGCAATGCATAGCGCTGAACCACTTGCGCGCCACCGGAGTGCCCGGCGATGACGATTTGCTTCACATCCGGAAACTGCTGATGGTCACCCAAGCGGGCGATGATTTCGTCGAGCGCCGCGTAGGAGCTCAGCCGAAACGGTGCCGTGGATTCGCCGCCGGCCATCCATTCATTGCCTTGCCAGCGCAAAACGGTGTCGGCCACCGGATGGACCGCAACGTCAGTTTCATTGAGGAATTGCGGGGCGATCACCAGGGTCGTTGCGCTTTGCCCGGCCAGTTCGGCGGCGTGCTCACCGCTCTGCAGGTAGGTTTGCGCGTTGCGCAAGCGACCATGGAGGATGATCAGCACCCGTTCGATTTTTGCCGGGGCGGGGCTGATGCCCACCGCGATTTCACCTGACTTCAACAGCAGGCGCCCTGAGCTGAGTTCCTTGACCCCAGGCTCGGCGGCCTGGGACGTTGCGCAAGTAAACAGAACAACCAGCAACCACTTCTTCATTTACAGATTTTTCGCCGCAAAGGTATCGCACTGGCCAACCTGGCCTTGGGCGAAACCGGTTTTGAACCAGCGCACCCGTTGCGCTGACGTACCGTGGGTGAACGAGTCCGGGACTACACGGCCCTGACCCTGCTGCTGCAAACGATCGTCACCAATGGCGTTCGCGGCATTCAGTGCTTCTTCGATGTCGCCCGGCTCCAGCCAGTTCAGGCGCTTCTGCGCATTGTTGGCCCAGACGCCGGCCAGGCAATCGGCCTGAAGTTCCTGGCGAACCAGCAAACCACCGTCGCCCTCCATCTGCCGGCCTTGCTGGCGTGCGGCCTGAATTTTCGCGGACACCCCGAGCAAGGTCTGCACATGGTGTCCGACTTCGTGAGCGATCACGTAGGCCTGGGCGAAGTCGCCCGCAGCGGAAAAGCGTTGGGACATTTCCTGGAAGAACGCCATGTCCAGGTAGACCTTCTGGTCGGCCGGGCAATAGAAGGGGCCGGTCGCCGAGGTGGCCAGACCGCAGGCCGAATTCACGCGGTTGCTGAACAACACCAGGGTCGGGTCCTTATATTGGCGGCCGGCCTGCTGGAATATCGCGCCCCAGGTGTCTTCGGTGTCGCCGAGGATCGAGCGCACGAATTCAGCGCTCTCATCATTGGCCGGCGGTGCCTGGCGACTCTGGTTGGTGGCGGGCGCCGATTGCTGCTCCATTTGCCCGGTCAGTTGTCCGAGGATTTGCAACGGATCCTGGCCGGTGATCCAGCCGATGCCGACAATCAAGAGGATCGCCGTCAGGCTCAGGCCCTTGCCACCGCCAAAACGCATGCCACCGCCACCGCCACCGCCGCCAACATCATCGCCCCGGGCGTCGACCACGTTGTCGCTGCGTCGGCCTTTTTTCCATAGCATGTGGGAATCCTCTTCTGTTCCGGGTAAAACTCTGTGCGATGAGTGTTGCTGCCAAGTGGGAGGGGCGCCAGTCCGGCCGTCCGTCTTTTTTCCGCGCACAGGTCAATTCCCGGCTACCCGTGAAGGGCTGCCGAGAAGGTTTCAGGCTTGTATTGAACACGGATAACCCATCGAATTCCGTAGGACGATGGTTTTTTATCGTGAGGGCGATCGCCGGTCTTGCGGATTATTCGTCGAACGCATCCCATCCCGGCGCAAAGTCGGGGCTGACCTGACGCTCGCGTTTGGACAGGCTGGCGATCAAGGCACGGTCTTCATCATCCAGTCGCACATCCATCGCCGCGAGATTGGCCAATTGATTGGACTCGCTGCTGGCCTTGGGCGCCAGGCCTTGCTCCCTGAACGACACCAGGGTTTCTATGGTGCGCGGCAAATCCCAATCGGTGGATGGCTAATGGAGCATGAACAGGTCGACGTATTCGCTGCGCAGGCTTTGAGGCAGGTCTTCGTTGTTGTAGACCGCTGCCGTGTCGATGTGCCGGTAACCCAGAGCCAGAGCCTGCTCCACGGCACGGGTGCATTCCTCGCCGAGCATTGGCCAGGTGCCGAGGCCGAGTTTCGGCATGTTCAAACCCTGTGCGTTAACGATGTGCTGCATGGTCGATCTCCTTTTCATAAGCCGTGACGCCTGCGATGTGGCGCGCGGCGATGTAGCCGAACGTCAGCGCCGGGCCGAGATTGATGCCGCCAGCGGGGTAGTGACCGCCCATGATGCTGGCCATGTCGCCGCCCGCCGCGTACAGGCCGGCGATGGGTTGTGCCGCGCTATCCAGGACCTGGGCATGTTGGTTGACCTTGAGCCCGGCGAAGGTGCCGAAGCAGCCCGGCTGGACTTTCACGGCATAGAAGGGGCCTTGTTCGATCGGCGCGACGCATGGGTTGGGTCGTTGCAGTGCGTCACCCTGCTTGCGGTTGTAGGGCGTGGAGCCACGACCGAACTGCGGGTCCTCACCGTTGCGCGCGTGGCGGTTGTAGTCCGACACGGTGCTGCGCAAGCCAACCGGGTCGATGCCGCAGGCTGCAGCCAATTCCTCAAGGGTGTTGCCGGTTTTCAGATAGCCGCTGCGGATGAAGGATGACAGCGGCACCGGAAATGGCCGAGAGATGCCCAGGCCATATCGACGCTGAAAGCCATGGGTGCAGATCAGCCACGACGCCACTTCTTCACCCGGCGGGGCGGCGGCGACCATGGCCGTGACGTAGTCGTAGTAGCCGTTGGCTTCATTGACGAAGCGCTGGCCGTTGCTCAGCACACCGATGATGCCGGGTTTGCCCCGCTCGATGATGTGCGGGAAGTGTCCCGTGCTGCCGTCGCTGTGCGGCACTTGCGAAACCGGCGCCCAAGCGACGGCGGACGCCATGTCGCTATTGACCCGGGCACCGGCACTTTCGCCCAGGCGCAGGCCATCGCCGCAAACGCCGAGGGGCGGCAAGGCCAGATGTTCATGCCCGGTCGGTGTGCGGGGGAACAGTGCCTTGCGGCGTTGGATGTCATTGGCGAAACCACCCGCGGCGAGCACCACGGCCTTGCGTGCATGGATGCGCACCGAGCCTTTGGCGGTGATGACCACTGCACCTCGTACCTGATCATTCTCGCGCAGCAATCGGCTCACGGGCGCTGATTCCCAGAGCAACACGCCGAGGTCATCGGCGGATTTCGCCAGGCGTGCCACCAAGGCCACGCCGTTGACCAACTGCATCGCCCGGCCATGCATGGCGAGATCGAACAGGTGCCGGCTGAAACGCCGCGTAACGTGCCAGGCCGCCGACAGCGAACGGGTCAGGTTGAGGAATGCCGTGAGGTCCGCCCCCGCCATGATCGGCATGCCCATGAACGATGTTTCCCGCATGGTTTTGCGCAGGCGCTTGAGTAGCGCGCCGACTTTTCGTGCGTCGTAAGGGGCGGCGATCACCGATCGTCCTCCGGTGCCGGCCCCGGGCGTGTCGCCATGAATGTCGGCGATGGCGTTGCCGTCGGCGAACTGCAGCGAGGTGTGCTGCTCGAAGAACGACACCATCCGCGGGCCGGCTTCCAGGAAAGCGTCGATCATCGCCGGATCAAAGCGCTCGCCCAGTTCGTGTTTCAGGTAAGTGCGCGGCAGTTCAACGTCTTCGACAATGCCCGCGCGCCGGGCCAGCGGGTTGCAAGGGACCCAGGCCCAGCCACCGGACCAGGCCGTGGCACCGCCGAACACCGGGTCTTTTTCCACCACTATGACTTTCAGCCCATGCCACGCGGCGGTCACGGCCGTCGACAGTCCCGCCGCACCGGAGCCAACAATCAGCACATCGCAGTCGATGTCGGGAAGAAAGTGCGCTTCGGCAGGCATTGTTTGAGCTCCGGTGTTCTATTATTTTGGAATCTGGTTCCAGAAAATATAAGAATCGGGTGAGGTCGAACAAGTCTGGAGGGTGTAAAGCGGGCGGTTATCGAACGCTCAGTTCCAGATTTCGCATTCGTGTGGTTGTCTTCTAGAATCGAGCAAATTTTGCGTGGAAGCGACCATGGCTGGCAGTCAGATCGAACGTGTTTTCAGTGTGCTCGAAAGCCTCACCAGCGATCCCCGTGGCCTGCCGATGCAGACCCTGGCGGAGCAACTGGACATCCCCAAGAGCGCGACCCATCGCCTGCTGGCCGAGCTGATCCGCCTCGGTTATGTGCGGCAGAATCCGGATAATTTGCGTTATCACCTTTCGACCAAACTGGTGGCGATGGGCTTCCGTTACCTGTCGAGCAGCGGTGCCGACATTGTGCAGCCGGTGCTTGACCGCCTGGCGCAGGAAACCGGCGAACTGGTGCGCCTGGGCGTGATCGACGGCGAGCGTCAGACCTGGATCGCCAAATCCCAGGGCGCGCGCTCCGGTCTGCGTTACGACCCGGACATGGGCCGCGACGCGCCGTTGTTCTACACCGCCTCGGGGCATGCGTGGCTGGCGTGCATGAGCGATGCCGAAGCCTTGTCGCTGGTGGAGCGGCAGGGCGCGCAGGTGCCGGAACATGTGGGGCCGAACGCGCCGCGCTCGAACATCGAATTGCTCGAACGCCTGCGTCTGGCGCGGGAGCAGGGCTATGCCTGGGTCGAGGAGAGTTCGGCGGTGGGCACTTCGGCGATTGCGGCAGTGGTGCGCCATCCCGCCGATGGGCGGGTGATCGGGGTGCTCAGCATCGCCGGGCCGAGCGCGCGGATGCCGGGAGCGCGGTTGCATGAGCTGGCGCCGTTGTTGCTGGCTTACACCGAGGAGTTGTCGGCGGCGAGTCTGGCGTCGGAGTTGTTCAGCTAAGGCCTGCGCAAATCGACTGTGGGAGGCTTGCTCGCGAATGCAGTGGGTCATGCGATCTGGATGGCGACTGACACACCGCATTCGCGAGCAAGCCCGCTCCCACATTTTGAACAGTGTTCAGCCTGAGAAGCTGTGCGCTGTTCGAACACTTTCAGGACAGGTCTGTGTAAGAATCTGGAACCAGGTTCTAAATTATTGGAATTCATCGCTCCAATAACACTCACAAGAGGACCGTATCTTGAATTCGCCACTTCGTATCGCCCTGATCGGTGCTGGCAACATGGGCCAGCAGCACTACCAGCATCTGCAATCCCTGACTGAAGCGACGTTGTGCGCCATGGCGGATCCCGGACCGCAGGCGGCCAGTCTTGCGGCGCAATGGGGCGTAGCCTGTTTCGCCGATCATCGTCAGATGCTGGAGCAGGCGAAGCCAGACGCTGCCATCGTCGCCAATCCGAACACGCAACACGTCATCACGGCCCTCGATTGCCTCGCGGCCGGCGTGCCGGTATTGCTGGAAAAACCGGTGGGCGTGCACCTGGATGAAGCCAGGGAACTGGTGGCTGCCTCGAAGGCCAGTGGTGTTCCGGTACTGGTCGGACATCACCGCCGGCACAATCCGCTGATCGTCCGCGCCCACGAACTAGTCCACAGCGGCGCACTGGGTCGGTTGACCACGGTCACAGCGCTCTGGCAGTTGCGCAAGCCCGACAGCTATTTTGAAACACCCTGGCGCCGCGAGGCGGGTGCGGGGATGTTGTTGACCAACCTGATCCACGACCTCGATCTGCTGCGGCACTTGTGCGGTGAAGTGCGTCAGGTTCAGGCCATCACCAGCAATGCCATTCGCGGGTTTGCCAACGAGGATTGCGCGGCGGTGTTGCTGCAATTCGACAGCGGCGCACTGGGCAGCCTGACCGGCTCCGATGCGGTGGCTTCGCCCTGGAACTGGGAGCTGGATTCGGGGGAGAACCCGGTGTATCCGCGTCATCCTGATCAACCGTGCTACTTGCTGGCCGGAACGGGTGGGGCGCTGAGCATTCCGCAGCTTAAACGCTGGCACTACAGCGAAGTAGACGGCGGCTGGCATCAACCGTTGCTGGCAACCCAGGAAAGCTTCAGTGCCGATGAAGCCCTGCGTTTGCAGTTGCAGCACTTCGTGCGCGTTGCGCGGCGGGAGGTCGAGCCGCTGGTGAGTGCCGCCGATGCCGCGCGAACATTGGCGCTGATCGAGGCTATCCGCGAAGCCGCCGAAACCGGGCGTGCCTGCGCGCCATCCTTGATCGAGGGTTGAGCATGAGCGAGCGCATCTTCTCCCTGGCCAGCCTGACCGTGCTGGAGTTGTCACCGCCCGACATGGTCGAGGTCGCCGCGCGGGCCGGCTACAGCCATGTCGGCTTGCGTCTGGTACCGGCGACCCCGGAGGAGCACCATTTTGCCCTGGTGGCCGACCACGAATTGCGGCGCCAGACCCTGGCGCGTCTGCGCGATACCGGTATTCGGGTGCTGGACGTCGAAATCCTGCGGCTCAAGCCGGAAACAGTCGTCGCCGATTTCGAAAAAATCCTCGCGGTGGGTGCCGAGTTCGGCGCCAGTGAGTTGTTGGTAGCCGGCAACGATCCTGACGAACAGCGGCTGACGGAGCGTTTTGCCGAGCTCTGTGATCTGGCGGCAACCTATGGGCTGCACCCGCATCTGGAGTTCATGCCCTGGACCGATGCGCGCAATCTTCAACAAGCCACGCGGATCGTGGAAAACGCCGGGCGTGAAAACGGCGGCGTATTGGTCGACGCCTTTCACTTCGACCGCTCTGGATCGCGGCTGGAAGAACTGGTCAAAGTTGCCCCCTCACGGTTACGGTATGCACAGTTGTGTGACGTCGCAGGACCGCGACCAGCCGACATGGCGGAGATCTTGCGTCAGGCGCGTAACGAACGGCGTTTCCCTGGTGACGGCGATTGTGACCTGCAAGGGTTGTTGCGCGGTTTGCCGGCTGACATTCCATTGAGCCTGGAGATTCCCACCGTACAGTTGCTGGAGCAGGGCGTGAGTGGATTGGACCGGGCGCAGATGGCGCTGGATAAAACCCGGGAATTGTTGGCGTGGTTGTAAGCGCTGCTGTGTATTGATCGCGGGCAGGCGACGCCTTCCACATGCTCTAGGCTGACTGTGTGGAAGCGTCGCTTGCCTGCGATGTTTTGACTTCAAGTAAGGAAACCCCATGACCGTCAGCACCCCGCTTTCCGGCGTCAATCAGCCCTTCAAAGGGATCCTGCTGATCGTTGTCGCAACCTTCCTGTTTTCCAGCCACGATGCCTTTTCCAAATACCTCTCCGGTTTCTATCCCATCGTCATGGTGGTCTGGGCGCGCTACGTGGTTCACACGTTGTTGATGGCCGGGATTTTCCTGCCGCAGTCCGGGCTGCGGGTGCTGCGTACCAAACGGCCATTACTGCAGGTGATCCGGGCGCTGTGCCTGTTGGGCACCAGTCTGTTTTTCACCACGGGGCTGATGTACATCCCGTTGGCCGAGGCCACGTCGGTCAACTTCCTGGCTCCGGTATTGGTCACCGCGCTGTCGGTACCGCTGCTTGGCGAGCGGGTGACGCGGGGACAATGGCTGGCGGTGATTTTCGGTTTCAGCGGGGTGCTGATCATCGTTCACCCCGGGGGCGATCTGTTTACCCCAGCGGTGTTGCTGCCGTTCTGCTCGGCGCTGTTTTTCTGCTTCTATCAACTGCTGACGCGCAAGCTCAGCGAGATCGACAGCCCGACCACCAGCAACTTTTTCGCAGGCCTGTGCAACACGCTGGTGATGAGTGCGCTGGTGCCGTTCTTCTGGCAGACGCCGAACCTGGTGCATGGCGCGATGATGCTGGCGCTGGGGGCCTGCGGGATGACGGCTCACCTGTTCCTGACCCAGGCTTTCCGTCTCGCGGCACCGGCACTGCTGGCGCCGTTCAGCTATTGCCAGATCATCTTCGCCGGCCTCTTGGGCTGGCTGCTGTTTTCCCACACGCCGACACTGACCACCGTGCTCGGCATTGCCGTGATCTGCTGCAGCGGGTTGGCGGCGGCCTGGCAGCAAAGCCGCCGCTAAGCGGCGGCAAAACGCAGGCAAAAAAAAGCGCAGACCCGAGATCGGGCCTGCGCCGAGGGAACATCAGTCTTCTACTTTCGGAATCTTGCGCGGTGCCATGAAGTACATCCAGGTCAGCGCAATGAAGTACATCGCTGGAATCATGGTGAACAGCACGGTGTAATTGTTGTTGGTGATGGTCAGGATGTGGCCGACCAGTTGGGTCATGAACATCCCGCCAATCGCCGCACACATGCCGCCGAAGCCGAACACCGTACTCATCATGTGCTTGGGCGTGTAGTCCATCACCAGGCTCCAGATGTTCGCGGTCCAGGCCTGGTGCGCGCCGATGGCCAGGGAGATGGCGGCCACCGCGACCCACAGATTGCTGGAACCGGCCGCCATGATCACGCCGATGATGCAGCAGGCGAACAGGAACATGGACATCAGTCGCGCCTTGATCGGGTTGACGCCGCGACCGATCAGGAACGAAGAGAGAATGCCGCCGCCAACGCTACCGAAGTCGGCAGTGAGGTAGATGATGATCAGCGGGATACCCATCTGGGTGACGTTGATGCCCAGGTTGTATTGCTGGTTGAGGAACGGCGGCAGCCAATACAGGTAGAACCAGAACACCGGCGCGGTGATCGAGTAGGCGAGGGCGAAGGCCCAGGTACCACGCATGCGCAGGATTTTCGAGAACGGTACGCGGGTTTGTTCCGGTTCGACTTCGTTCTGGATGTAGTCCAGCTCCGACTGTTTGACGCTTGGGTGATCTTCCGGGTTGAAGTACTTCAGGCCCCAGAACAGCAACCAGATCCCGCCCAGTGCCGACATGCACAGGAACGCGGCCTGCCAGCCCCAGACGTGCAGGATCAGCGGCAGCAGCATCGGGGTGAACATCGCACCGACGTTGGTGCCGGCGTTGAAAATGCCGGTGGCCACGGCGCGCTCGCCGGCCGGGAACCACAAGCGCGTGGTTTTCACGCAGGCCGGGTAGTTGGCCGCTTCGGTCAGGCCGAGGATAAATCGGCAAACCATGAAGCCGACCGCCGAAGTGGCCAGGCCGTGGGCGCCGGTTGCCAGGCTCCAGAGCAGTACCGCGCAGAAGAACACACGCTTGACGCCAACCCGGTCGATCAGGCGGCCTTGCAGCACGAAGCCGATGGCGTAACCGACCTGGAACCAGAAGTTGATGTTGGCGTAGTCCATCGCCGTCCAGCTCATTTCCTTGGCCAGGATAGGCTGCATCACGCCCAGGGCGGCGCGGTCGATGTAGTTCAGGGTGGTGGCGAAAAATACCAATGCCAGCATTCCCCAACGGGTTTTGCCGACCGCCATGGCGCCGCGGATTTTGTCGCCGATGCCACCGGCAGTGGTGTTCATGGCCGGAGCCATGCGTGAGCTTTGGGAAGGAATCATCTGTACCACCCGTTTTTTGAATTTGTTATTTGGTGTTTTGGACATCGCGGCCGGTGCTGCGTGTCCGGACTTAATGTGAGGACGATGTTGGGCAGTGGACAAAAAATCGTCAATTCGCCAATCACCATTTTGTTCGATAATCGAACACAAAACTAACTGGGTAGTACACTTTAAATTGCTGTGTAAGTCTGTCGGCCCAATAATTCTCGCAAGACAAACGCTACCCACGTAGGAGCTGCCGAAGGCTGCGATCTTTTCCTCGATCAACATCAAAAGATCGCAGCCTTCGGCAGCTCCTACACAAGCGTGCAACGCCCCTAACAAGATTGCCTCCACCGGGAGCCGAAAACATGCAGCGTTCCATTGCCACCGTATCCTTGAGCGGTACCCTGCCGGAAAAACTCGAAGCCATTGCCGCCGCCGGTTTCGACGGCGTCGAGATTTTCGAGAACGACCTTCTCTACTACGACGGTAGTCCGCGGGAAATTAAACAGATGTGCGCCGATCTCGGGATCGCCATCACCCTGTTTCAACCGTTCCGCGATTTCGAAGGTTGCCGCCGCGATCGCCTGTCGCGCAACCTGGAACGCGCCGAGCGCAAGTTCGACCTGATGCAGGAGCTGGGCACTGACCTGGTGCTGGTGTGCAGCAACGCCTCGGCCGAGTCCATCGGTGATGAGCAGATTCTGGTCGATGACTTGCGACTGCTGGCTGAGCACGCCGGGGCACGTGGCCTGCGCATCGGTTACGAAGCGCTGGCCTGGGGCCGGCATGTGAACACTTGGCAACAGGTGTGGAGCATCGTGCGTCAGGCTGATCACCCAAGCCTCGGCGTGTTGCTGGACAGCTTTCACACCCTGTCGCTCAAGGGCAATCCAAGTGCTATCGCCGAGATTCCCGGCGACAAGATTTTCTTCGTGCAAATGGCTGACGCGCCGATCCTGGCCATGGACGTGCTGGAGTGGAGCCGGCATTTTCGCTGCTTCCCGGGCCAGGGTGAATTCGATTTGCCGGGGTTCCTCGCGCCGATCATCAAGAGCGGCTACACCGGACCGCTGTCGCTGGAAATCTTCAACGACGGTTTCCGCGCCGCACCACCACGGGCCAACGCCGCCGACGGCTTGCGTTCGTTGCTGTACCTGGAAGAGAAAACCCGCGAGCGCCTGGCGCAGGAAGCCAAGCCCGCGGCCAACGCCGGGATTTTGTTCGAAACGCCCAAGGCCAGCGAGTACAACGGCATTGAGTTCCTGGAGTTTGCCGTGGACGAAAGCCTCGGCGCCAAGCTCGCCCATTGGCTGGAGCGACTGGGTTTCGTCAAGGCCGGACAGCATCGTTCCAAGAGCGTTAGCTTGATGCGTCAGGGCGATATCAACCTGATCCTCAACTCCGAGCCTTACTCGTTCGGTCACAGTTTCTTCGAGGCCCACGGCCCTTCGTTGTGCGCCACCGCCGTGCGGGTCAAGGACAGTGCCAGCGCGCTGGCCCGTGCCGTGGCCTACAAGGGCCAGCCCTATCGCGGGCTGGTCGGCCCCAATGAACTGGAACTGGCGGCGGTGCGTGCGCCGGATGGCAGCCTGATCTATCTGGTGGACCAGGATGCCGACGTCTACGGCACAGACTTCAATCTGCTGGCGGATGCGCCGGTCAGTGGTGGCCTCAAGCGCATCGACCACATGGCCATGGCGCTGCCGGCCGACAGCCTCGACAGCTGGGTGCTGTTCTATAAGAGCCTGCTGGATTTTGAGGCCGACGATGAAGTCGTGCTGCCGGATCCTTATGGTCTGGTGAAGAGCCGTGCCTTGCGCAGCCGGGACAGTTCGATCCGTCTGCCACTGAACATTTCCGAGAACCGCAACACCGCAATCTCACACGCGCTGTCGAGTTATCGCGGCTCTGGCGTGCATCACATCGCGTTTGATTGTGATGACATCTTTGCCCAGGTCAGCCGTGCAAAAGAGGCAGGCGTGCCGCTGCTGGATATCCCGCTCAACTACTACGATGATCTGGCGGCGCGGTTCGATTTCGACGACGAGTTCCTCAGCGAACTGGCCTACTACAATGTGTTGTACGACCGCGACGCCCAGGGCGGTGAGCTGTTTCATGTGTACACCGAGCCGTTCGAAGGGCGCTTCTTCTTCGAGATCATCCAGCGTAAAAACGGTTATGCCGGCTACGGCGCGGCCAACGTCGCGGTGCGCCTGGCGGCCATGGCCAAATCCCGTAGCGGCGCATTGCGCCAGGCGAAGTTGTAGGTAATTCGTAAACGCGGGATTAAACGTGGGCCGCGCGGCTTCCTTCACCGTGCCGCGCGGCCCATAATCGCCAGCCTGTGCAGTGATGGCCGTGAGCCCGCAATGACAATGACTTCAGAACTCCCCGCAGCCTCCGTAGAACCTGGTGCCGAGCCGCGCAAGAGTCGCAAGAACAACCCGGAAAAGACCCGCGAAAACATCCTGCAGGAGGCGATTGTCGAATTCGTCCAGCAGGGGCTTTCCGGGGCTCGTGTCGATGCCATCGCCGAGCGCATCCACACCTCCAAGCGCATGATCTATTACTACTTCGGCAGTAAGGAGCAGCTCTACGTCGAGGTGCTGGAGAAACTCTACGGCGATATCCGCAACACTGAAAATCGCCTGCACCTGGCAGAACTGGCGCCGGTCGAAGCCATTCGGCGGCTGGTGGAGTTCACCTTCGATCACCATGATCGCAACGTCGATTTCGTGCGCATCGTCAGCATCGAGAACATTCACAACGCCGAGTATGTGAAGCGCTCCGATGCGATCAAGGCGATGAACAACACCATCCTCGACTCACTGGGCGAGATTCTGCGTCGCGGCGCCGAGCAGGGGGTGTTCCGTACCGGTCTTGATCCGCTGGATGTGCATCTGCTGATCAGTTCGTTCTGCTTCTATCGCGTCTCGAACCGCCACACCTTTGGTGAGATTTTTCAGATCGACCTGCCGGACGAACACATCAAGCAGCGTCATCGGGAGATGATTTGCGAGTCGGTTCTGCGGTACCTGCAAGCCTGAGGCGAGGTGAGGGGGTTGCCCCCTCACTTCACTCATTCAGTCATTCATGCTCTGGAAATGCTCAAGCATCCGCTGGGCATCCGGCACCACGCCGCTGAACAACTCGAACGCCTTCACTGCCTGAAACACCGCCATGTTGCCGCCGTCCAGCGTCCGGCAACCAAGGGCGCGGGCGTTGCGCAGCAGTTCGGTTTCCAGCGGGAAGTAGACGATCTCCGCTACCCACAGTTCGGCTCGCAGCAACTCTACCGGCACTGGCATGCCCGGCAGCTTTTTCATGCCCATCGGCGTGGTGTTCACCAGGCCATCAGCCTGGGCCATGGCCTTGGCCAGGTCATACCCGGCCACCGCTCGAGCGACGCCGAAATGCTGATTGAGATTGTCAGCCAGATCCTGGGCGCGGCGGATGTCCACGTCAAAAATGCTCAGCTGTTGTACGCCCTCGCTCAACAACGCGTGGGCCACCGCCGCACCTGCGCCACCGGCGCCCATCTGTACGACACGTTCAACGGCAACACCCTTCAAGCCCCGACGAAAACCTTCGGCAAAGCCCAGGCAATCGGTGTTGTGGCCAATGCGTTTGCCATCCTTGAGCACTACCGTGTTGACCGCACCGATACCGCGGGCCTGCGGCGAGAGTTCGTCGAGCAGCGGGATGATCGCCTGCTTGCATGGAAAGGTGATGTTCAGCCCGGTGTAGTTCATGCGCTCGGCAGCCATCAACAGGTCGGGCAGGGCGTTGCTGTCGAGCTTCAACTGATCAAGATCAATCAGGCGATACAGGTAGCGCAGCCCCTGGGCATCGCCTTCATGCTCGTGCATGGCTGGTGTGCGGGAAGCCTGGATGCCGGCGCCAATCAGCCCGGCGAGTATCACGTGGTTCTGAGTCACGGCGATCACCCCTTCAAACGATGACTGAAGTGTTCCAGCGCCAGGCGATAGCCATGACTGCCAAAACCGGCCATCACCGCCGTTGCAATGGCGGATACGAACGAGTGGTGGCGGAAGGGTTCGCGGGCGTGGACGTTGGACAGGTGGACTTCGATCACCGGCAGTTCGCTGGCGACCAGGGCGTCGCGGATGGCGACCGAGGTGTGGGTCCACGCGGCAGGATTGATGATGATCCCGGCACAGCGACCGCGGGCGGCGTGAATCCAGTCGAGCAATTCGCCTTCATGGTTGGTTTGGCGAAACTCCACTGCCAGGCCGAACTCTTCGGCGCTACGTGCGCACAGGGCCGAAACGTCTGCCAGGGTTTCGTGGCCGTAAGTCGCCGGTTCACGGGTGCCGAGCAGGTTCAGGTTCGGGCCGTTGAGCACCAGAACGATAGGGGACATCGCAATCTCTCCGCTTATTATTTTTGGAATCGGCCGAGAATTTCGGCCTGTGGAGATAAATTGTACTAACTAGTTAATTTGGTCAATTGGAGTGAGGGCACGCCGGCGGGTTGTGGGCGGTGATCGGACACTTTCGCTGTTCAGCGCGGCAAATGCTCCACCAGAAAATCAATGAACGCCCTCAAGCGCAGCGGTACATGGCGACTTTGCGGGTACAGCAAGGTAAACGGCCGCGAACGCCCGCCATAGGGCTTGAGTACCTCCACCAGCGAGCCGTCGGCCAGTTCCTTTTCCACGATAAAACGATAGGTCTGAAACAACCCCGCCCCGTGTTTGGCCAAGGTGACGCCACCCAATACATCGTCAGAGCAACTGAGGCTGCCCTCGGCCAGAATCTCCCGGGGCACGCCCTCATCGTTGAACAACCAGGCAATGCGCCGACCGCTGCTGGGCAATTCGTATTGAATGCACTCGTGGTGTTCGAGGTCGTCGAGGGTTTGTGGAGTGCCGGCCCGTTTCAGGTAGTCAGGGCTGGCGATCATCACCAGGGCGGCATCTTCCAGCGGGCGGGCGATCAGGCCGGAATCCGGGATGGCTCGCACGCGAATTGCCATGTCGTAGCCTTCGCCGACGAAATCGATGTTGCGATTGCTGATGTGCGATTCGACCTTCACCGCCGGATAACGCGCCCGAAATTCGGGCAGCAAAGGCAGGATTCGATGATGCGCGTAGGTGGTCGGAATACTGATGCGCAAGGTACCGGACGGCACTTGTTGCTGGCCCATCACCTCGCGCTGGGCCTCGATCAGTTGCGCCAGGGCCAGGCGGCACTCCTCGTAATAGCGGCGGCCACTGTCGGTCAGCTTCACGCTGCGGGTGGTGCGCGCGAACAGGCGCACGCCCAGGCGTTCCTCCATGCGCGACACCGAACGGCTCACGGCCGCTGGGGTGACACCCGCCACCAGCGCCGCGGCAGTAAAACTGCCGGCCTCGGCGGCCAGGCAAAACAGCTCAATGCTGCCCAACTGAAGATCGTCGAATTGTCGCTGCATGATTGATTACACCGGGGATCAGATGAAGGGGCTTGATCAGTATTTATCAGGTGCCAGCGCCGTAATGAAAGGATTTCTTACCATTGCGCGCGGTGTTCCGCAGGGCTGGGTAACGGCAGGACACTAGTCTGAGGACGGAAGAAGTGATTCGACGGCCATTGCCAACGGTCGGATTTTCCAGAGAATGTCGAATCCTCGGATTCATTAACCTAACGGATGGGTTAGCATGAAGGTATGCAATTACAAAGGACTGTCGGTAGTGATCATGTTGCGAGACGAGCATTGTCCGCCTCATGCGCATGTGGAGGCCGGTACGTGGAGTGCGAGATTCAGGTTCTGCTTTTGGCACAACGGTGTCGAGCTCTGGGATGTAGTTCCGCTTTCGCGTCGGCCACCGTTGGCGGTGCTTGAGGGATTGCGCCAATCGCTCCAGCAACCTGCCCATTTGCGGCGCGCCCGGGGCATCTGGTGGCGAAAGTTACAAACGGCCTGTCTTGATAATCAATTGTGGGACTGGCAAAGCAACGAAGTCGTTGTGGTGAAAAGGGTTGTCAGTACCACCAACATGATTGGATCGGCTTGCTACGAACCCGAATCGGACAAGACGTTGCTGTCCCTGATAGGCACACAGGAAGGTGTGGAGATCGAGTTATGAAAACGATAAAAGCCAAGGTTCAGGCCGATAATCCCGTAACGGAAAGTAGCCTGGACAAAGCCATTGAACGTGGCGAATTACGTAGAAAAAATAGCCTGCAGGCGACAGCGGTTACCTACCAGCCCCCCTGCCTGGCTGTCAGCTTCGAAGACGGCAGCGGCGTATTGTTGCCCGTGGCCAACTATCCGGAGTTCGATGATTTTGAGGGCGGGGACTTCGCCAGTCTGACTGTCGGCTATGCGGGTACTGCCCTATGCCATGAAGGCAAGGACCTGCATGTATCGATCGCCGGGATGATTTCAGCGAGCAAGCCGCTGATGGCCATGGCGGCCTCGGTCGTCGCTTCGCGCAATGGTCGCCAGAGCAGCGCTGCAAAGTCTGAAGCCGCGCGGGCCAATGGCAGGAAGGGCGGGCGCCCGCGCAAGGTCGATGTTGTCTTGTAGGTACCCACAAAAAAGCCGTCGTGAAGACGGCTTTTTTGTACCTGGCAGGAGCATCAACGCCGGGTCAGCATCACCCCGGATTCCATGTGATGAGTCCACGGGAACTGGTCGAACATCGCGCATCGGGTGATGCGGTGGGTGTCGTGCAGTTGGGCGATGTTGGCTGCCAGGGTCTCCGGGTTGCAGGAGATGTACAGGATGTTGTCGAAGCGCCGGGTCAGCTCGCAGGTGTCCGGGTCCATGCCGGCGCGGGGCGGGTCGACGAACACGCTGCCGAACTCGTAGCTCTTGAGGTCGATGCCGTGCAGGCGGCGGAACGGACGCACTTCGTTCAGGGCTTCGGTCAGCTCTTCGGCGGACAAGCGCACCAGGGTGACGTTATCCACCGCGTTTTCGCTGAGGTTGCTCAAGGCCGCGTTGACCGAGGTCTTGCTGATTTCGGTGGCCAGCACTTTGCGCACGCGGGTGGCGAGGGGCAGGGTGAAGTTGCCGTTGCCGCAATACAGTTCCAGTAAGTCGTCGCTGCGATCGCCAAGCGCGTCGTATGCCCAGTTGAGCATCTTCTGGTTCACCGTGCCGTTGGGCTGGGTGAATGCACCTTCGGGCTGGCGATAGCTGAAGGTGCGGCCGCCGACTTCCAGCTTCTCGACCACGTAATCGTGACCGATGACTTCGCGCTTGCCCTTGGAACGGCCGATGATGCTGACGTTCAGGTCCGCCGCCAGTTTCGACGCCGCCGCATGCCAGTGCTCGTCCAGCGGGCGGTGATAGCACAGGGTGATCATCGCGTCGCCGGCCAGGGTGGTCAGGAACTCCACCTGGAACAGCTTGTGGCTCAGGGGCGCACTGGCTTGCCACGCTGCCTTGAGCTTGGGCATCAATTCATTGATGCGCAGGCTGGCAATCGGGAACTCTTCGATCAGGATCGGCGTGCGTTTGTCTTCCTGGGAAAACATCGCGTAGTGACGCTCGCCGGCTTCACGCCACAGGCGAAACTCGGCGCGCAGGCGAAAGTTTTTCAGCGGCGAATCGAATACGGCTGGCTCCGGTGCATCGAACGGGGCCAGCAGGTCACGCAAGCGCGTGATCTTTTCTTCGAGCTGAACGGCGTAGGCCTGGGAATCAAAAGTCATGCGTTGAACCAACCCAGCTTGATCACGAACAGAATCGACAGGATCACCAGCGCCGGGTTCAGCTCACGGCCGCGACCGGACATCAGCTTGATGGCGGTCCAGGAAATGAAACCGAAGGCGATGCCATTGGCGATGGAGTAAGTGAACGGCATTGCCAGCGCGGTGATCACCACCGGCGCGGCGACGGTAATGTCGTCCCAGTCTATTTCGGCCAGGCCGGATGTCATCAGCACGGCGACGAACAGCAGTGCCGGTGCGGTGGCGAAGGCCGGAACGCTGGCGGCCAGTGGCGAGAAGAACAGCGCCAGCAGGAACAGGATCGCCACCACGACGGCAGTCAGGCCGGTGCGGCCGCCGGCACTTACGCCCGCGGCGGATTCGATGTAGCTGGTGGTGGTCGAGGTGCCCAGCAGGGAACCGGCCATGGCGGCGGTGCTGTCAGCGATCAGCGCGCGGCCCATTTTAGGCATATGGCCGTCCTTGCCCATCAGGCCGGCGCGCTTGGCTACACCGATCAGGGTGCCGGAGTTGTCGAACAGATCGACGAACAGGAAGGCGAAGATCACGCTGACCAGACCTATGTCCAGCGCACCCTTGATGTCCAGTTGCAGGAAGGTCGGGGCCAGGGACGGTGGCATCGACATCACGCCGCCGAACGGGGTGAAGCCCATCACGATGGAAATGATGGTCACCACCAGAATGCCGATCAGCACCGCGCCGCGTACGGCAAGGGCTTCGAGGGCGACGATCAGGGCAAAACCGAGGGTAGCGAGGATCGGAGCCGGTTGTTTCAGGTCACCGAGGCCGACCATGGTCGCCGGGTTGCTGACCACGATGCCGGCGTTGTGCAGGGCGATCAACGCCAGGAACAGACCGATACCGGCGGCAATCGCCGAGCGCAGCGGCAGCGGGATGCTGTTGATGATCCATTCACGGATGCGGAAGATCGACAGCAGGAAGAAGCACACCGCCGAGATGAACACCGCACCCAGCGCCACTTGCCAGGTGTGACCCATGTGCAGGACCACGGTGTAGGTGAAGAAGGCGTTAAGGCCCATACCCGGTGCGAGGGCGATCGGGTAGTTGGCGATCAGGCCCATGGTCGTCGAGCCGATGGCGGCGGCCAGGCAGGTGGCGACGAACACCGCGCCCTTGTCCATACCGGTCTCGCCGAGAATGCTCGGGTTGACGAACAGAATGTAGGCCATGGCCAAAAAGGTCGTGACGCCCGCCAGAATCTCGGTCCGCACGTTGGTGTTGTGTGCCTTGAGTTGAAACAGCCTTTCCAGCATGTCTGCTCCCCGTGGCGCGCCGGGCGCCGTGAATGTATCGACCTCAACAGCAAAGCACAGGCAGCAGAACGCGCCTGGAAATTACTGTGGGCCGGAAAAAGCCGCGCATCATACCAGTAGCTTGGGAATATGGCTGCTTTGGCGGTGATCGTCGTCGATGTTTTGCGACAAGGCCAAGTGCGCCATACTGCGCGCTGGTTTTTTTGGGGGGATGGGTCCTGCATGAAAAAGTGTCTGGTTGCCGCCTCCGGTGCATGGATGGCATTGATTCTTGGGGTCCAAATGGCCGTGGCGGCCTCGGCGCCACCGCTGACGCAATTGAAAGTGCTTAAGGTCGCGTCGCCGTCCTGTGGTGTCGAGAACATCGACGAAGGGCAAACCCGGACGCGCTGCGATCACAATGGCCCGAACATCATGGTGTACGTGCTGGAAGTGGGTTACGGGCGTGAGGCCCATGTCGCCCTCGACGGTTTCGACGTGAACGGCACACGGACAGCGGTTTGCGCGTTCAAGAACGGCAACCTGACCAGTTGCACCGCCGGGGAAAAAACCGTCGGCTATTTGTATGCCCTCGATCTGGCGGGCAAGCAGGAAGGCACGCTGACCTTCAGCGATACCTCGATCAACGCGCCCGGAAACACGATGTCGACGCAGCTTTACATCAAGTAACCACAGGTCTCGAACACGGGGCGGGAAAGCTGACTACGCTTAAATGATCATTCCGTGGACAGCACCTGATGACCTTTAGAGCCTTGATTGCCCTCGCCGAGGGCACCGACGACCTGCAAACCGTGACCCTGATCGACGTACTGCGCCGTGCCAAGATAGAAGTGGTGGTGGCCAGTATCGAAGGGCGGCGCATGCTCACCTGCGCCCGGGGCACTCGCCTGACGTCCGATGCGATGCTGGTGGATTTGCTGGCACAACCCTTCGACCTGATTGCCTTACCCGGTGGTGCGGTGGGTTCGCAGCACCTGGCAGCACACCAGCCCCTGCAGCAATTAATCAAGGATCAGGCGGCGGCCGGTCGCCTGTTCGCCGGCATCGCCGAAGCGCCCGCCGTGGCACTGCAGGCCTTTGGCGTATTGCGTCAACGGCGCATGACCTGCCTGCCCACAGCCAGCCATCAACTGTCCGGTTGTACCTTTGTCGATCAACCGGTGGTGGTCGACGGCAATTGCATCACGGCCCAGGGCTCGGCTGCCGCATTGGCATTTGCCCTGGCGCTGGTAGAGCAACTCTGCGGTAAAGCCATACGTACGGCGGTGGAGGGGGAGTTGCTCGTTTAGAGAGCGTCAGACTTTCGCCTCTTCCTTCTCTTCATCTTTAGCCACGTGCATGCGATCGCGGCTCGCCAGAGTCGGGAACAGTTTGACCCACACCCCGGTCACCACCAGCGTACCGATCCCGCCCATGACCACCGCTGGCACAGTGCCGAACCAGTGGGCGGTCAGGCCCGATTCGAATTCGCCCAACTGGTTCGAGGCACCGATGAACAGACCATTGACGGCGCTGACCCGGCCACGCATTTCGTCCGGTGTTTCCAGTTGAACGAACGAGGCGCGGATCACCATGCTGATCATGTCTGCCGCGCCCAGCACCACCAACACCGCCAGGGAAAACCAGAACGAGGTCGACAGGCCGAAGGCGATGGTTGCCACGCCGAAGATGCCTACGGCAGTGAACATCACCCGCCCGACGTTGCGTTCCACGGCAAACCGCGCCAGGAACAGCGACATCAGCAGCGCGCCCACCGCCGGTGCCGAGCGCAGCAGGCCCAGCCCCCACGGGCCGGTCAGCAGAATGTCCTTGGCGAACACCGGCAGCAGCGCCGTGGCGCCACCTAATAGCACCGCAAACAGATCGAGGGAGATCGCCCCGAGAATGTCCGGACGACTGCGGATGAAGCGAATACCCGCCAGCAGCGAATCCAGAGTGGCCTTGCCCTTGTTGAGCGGGGTTTGCCGGGCCGGCAGGTTGAGCATCAGCGAACAGGCGATGACATACAGCAGCACCGTCGGGCCATACACCCAGACGCTGCCGAAGGCGTAGAGCAAACCGCCGAGGGCCGGGGCGACGATGGTGGCCGATTGCTGAGCCGATTGCGCGGCGGCGACCGCGCGGGGAAACAGCGCGCTGGGCACGATACTGGGCAGCAGGGCCTGGGTGGTGGGCATTTCAAAGGAGCGAGCCGCACCGAGCAGGAAGGCCAGGATAAAGATCATTTCCCGGGTGACATGGTCGGTGGCGCTGCCGATGGCCAGCGACAGGGCGATCAATGCCTGCAAGGACTGGCAGATCGCCGCGACCTTGCGCCTGTCATAGCGGTCGGCGACGTGCCCGGTGTGCAGCATGAACAGTACGCGCGGGGCGAACTCGACCAGGCCGACCAGACCCAGGTCGAGCACGTTGCCGGTCAATTGGTACAGGTTCCAGCCGATGGCCACGGTGAGCATCTGGAAGCCGCTGGCGGTAAATACCCGTGCCAGCCAGAACGCGAGAAAAGGGCGATGGTGACGTAACAGCAAGGGCTCTTGGCTGGGCATCTGCGGGGAAGTCTGGGGAGAGGGGAACGGCGAGATTATCACCAACCTGTAACAAAAAGTTGCCGTGACAAAAAATTAGTTAGCCAGACATCGATTTTCTCCAGGTTCCCACAGGGAATGTGTTGCTGGCGATGACAAAAGCCGTGAGGCAACTTGTCACGCGGCAAAAGACCACGCGGTTCATCCCCGAAATTGGGACTACTCTTTCAACGTTGATTGATCCAGGTCAAGACCCACAAAAGGAATTGATCCGGCGGCCGCAAGGCCAGACTCCCTGCGTTGTGATGCGTGCAAAAAGAAGAACAAACAGAGATTCGCCACACTCCATATCCGTGGGGGCCGTGGGTGCAGGCTTCCAGCCAGCAGCCGTACTACCTGACAGAGGAAGACTTATGTTCGGTTTAGAGGCACTTGATCTCGCCCGAATTCAGTTCGCGTTCACCATCTCGTTCCACATCCTGTTTCCGGCCATCACCATCGGCCTGGCGAGTTACCTGGCGGTACTCGAAGGCCTGTGGCTGAAAACCCATAACGACACCTACCGTGACCTCTACCATTTCTGGTCGAAGATCTTTGCCGTCAACTTCGGCATGGGGGTGGTTTCGGGCCTGGTAATGGCCTATCAGTTCGGCACCAACTGGAGCCGCTTCTCGGATTTCGCCGGTTCCGTGACCGGGCCGTTGCTGACCTATGAAGTACTCACGGCATTCTTCCTCGAGGCCGGGTTCCTGGGCGTCATGCTGTTTGGCTGGAACAAGGTCGGGCGTGGCCTGCACTTCTTCGCCACCGTGATGGTGGCCATCGGTACGTTGATCTCCACGTTCTGGATTCTCGCGTCCAACAGCTGGATGCAGACCCCACAGGGCTTCGAGATCGTCAACGGTCAGGTCATCCCCACCGACTGGCTGGCGATTATCTTCAACCCTTCGTTCCCGTATCGCCTGATGCACATGGCCACGGCAGCCTTCGTCGCCACGGCATTCTTCGTCGGTTCTTCCGCGGCCTGGCATTTGCTGCGCGGCAAGGACAACCCGGCGATCCGCAAAATGCTCTCGATGGCCATGTGGATGGCATTGATCGTCGCGCCGATCCAGGCGGTCATCGGTGATTTCCACGGTCTCAATACGCTCAAGCATCAGCCGGCGAAAATCGCCGCGATCGAGGGGCATTGGGAAAACAAGGGCAACGAGGCGACGCCGCTGATCCTGTTCGGCTGGCCGGACATGAAGGAGGAAAAAACCAGATTCGCCGTCGAGATCCCGTACCTGGGCAGCCTGATCCTCACGCACTCCCTGGACAAACAGGTGCCGGCGCTCAAGGAGTTCCCGCCTGAAGACCGGCCGAATTCGACCATCGTGTTCTGGTCGTTCCGGGTCATGGTAGGCCTGGGCATGCTGATGATCTTCACCGGTTTGTGGAGCCTGTGGCTGCGCAAGCGCGACACCCTCTATACCTCGCGGCCGTTCCTGTACCTGGCATTGTGGATGGGGCCGTCCGGCCTGATCGCGATCCTCGCCGGCTGGTTCACCACGGAAATCGGCCGTCAACCATGGGTGGTCTATGGCCTGATGCGTACGGCGGATGCGTCGTCCAACCATAGCTTCATGCAGATGAGCATCACCCTGATCCTGTTCGTCGTGGTTTATTTCGCGCTGTTTGGCGCCGGTCTTGGCTACATGATGCGCCTGGTGCGCAAGGGGCCGAAGATCGACGAAGGCAAGGAAACCAACGACGGTGGCCCCGGCCAGAAACGCACACCGGCCCGTCCGCTGTCGGCCGCCGACGACGATCACGCCGATGCCGGCCAAAGCCTGACCAAGGAGATTTGAATCATGGGTATTGATCTTCCGCTGATCTGGGCCGTGATCATCATCTTCGGCATCATGATGTACGTGGTCATGGACGGTTTCGACCTGGGCATCGGCATTCTCTTCCCGTTCATTCCGGGCAAGACCGATCGCGATGTGATGATGAACACCGTCGCCCCGGTCTGGGACGGCAACGAGACCTGGCTGGTGTTGGGGGGCGCGGCGTTGTTCGGCGCGTTTCCTCTGGCCTACTCAGTGGTGCTCTCGGCGTTGTACCTGCCGCTGATCCTGATGTTGATCGGGTTGATCTTCCGCGGCGTGGCCTTCGAGTTCCGCTTCAAGGCCAGGGACGACAAGCGTCACCTGTGGGACAAGGCGTTCATCGGTGGTTCGGTCACCGCGACGTTCTTCCAGGGCGTTGCGCTTGGCGCGTTCATCGATGGGCTGCCGGTGGTCAACCGGCAGTTCGCCGGTGGTTCACTGGACTGGCTGACACCGTTCACGATGTTCTGTGGTGCGGCGCTGGTGGTGGCGTATGCCTTGCTCGGATGTACCTGGCTGATCATGAAGACCGAAGGCAAATTGCAGGAACAGATGCATGACCTGGCACGACCATTGGCCTTCGTGCTGCTGGCGGTGATCGGCATCGTCAGTATCTGGACTCCGTTGGCCCACACGGATATCGCCGCTCGCTGGTTCACCATGCCGAATCTGTTCTGGTTCATGCCGGTGCCAATCCTGGTGCTGGTGACAATGTACGGCCTGATCCGCGCCGTGGCCCGCAACGCGCACTACACGCCGTTCCTGCTGACCCTGGTGCTGATCTTCCTCGGTTACAGCGGGCTGGGCATCAGCCTGTGGCCGAACATCATCCCGCCTTCGATCTCGATCTGGGACGCCGCCGCGCCGCCGCAAAGCCAGGGCTTCATGCTGGTGGGCACGCTGTTCATCATCCCGTTCATCCTGGGCTACACCTTCTGGAGCTATTACGTGTTCCGCGGCAAGGTCACCCATGAAGACGGCTATCACTAGTCTGCTGCACAACGAACCTGTGGGAGCGAGCTTACTCCGGGCGGCGTTCCGACGATGGCGTCGGATGCGACGCCATCAATCTTGAAGAGGATTGACGTTATGGCTGCAAAACATTCCCTGCACGACATTGAAGAAGCCGAAAAAAAGCCGCTGTGGCAGCGGCTCGGCTGGTTGGCCCTTATCTGGGTCGGCAGCGTGGGCGCCTTGTTCATCGTCGCCAGCCTGATGCGTATGTTCATGAACGCAGCCGGCCTGACCACGCACTGACATCTCTCCCGTGGCCTAAGGGCACGGATTTACGACCCTCCGACCGGAGGGTTTTTTTTGCCTGTTACTTGCGTGCCTTGAGGATCACGAATTTCGGGTTGGCCGCCACTTGCTCGACCCCCCGGAACAATCGCGCCAGCTTGCTGTGGTAGCCCAGGTGACGATTGCCGACGATGTACAGCGCGCCGCCCACGACCAGCGCTTCGCGGGCCTGCTGGAACATCCGCCACGCCAGGAAGTCGCCCACCACCTGTTGCTGGTGAAACGGTGGATTGCACAGTACGACGTCGAGCGATTGCGGTTCCTGGCCGGCCAGGCCATCGCCGGCGCGCACGATCACTTCCCGTTCACCCAAGGCTGCGCGCCAGTTCTCGGACGCCGATTGCACCGCCATGAATGACTCGTCCACCAGCGTGTAGTGGGCCTCGGGGTTTTGCAGGGCGCTGGCGATGGCCAGGACGCCGTTACCGCAACCGAGATCGGCGACTTGCGCCGAGCCGAGGTTTTTCGGCAGGTGTGGCAAAAATGCCCGGGTGCCGATGTCCAGGCCTTCGCGGCAAAACACATTGGCGTGGTTGAGCAGTTCGATAGCCGGTTCATCGAGTCTGTATCGCGTTGGGTAAGGCGACACTGCTGGCGTTTTGTCCTGAGCCGTGGCAATCAATAACCGCGCCTTCTTCACCGCCAACGAGGCTTGCACGGGGCCGATGTAACGCTCCAGCAAGTCGCCCGCCGCCCGGGGCAGATGCTTGATCATGGCTGCGGCGACCACTTGGGCGCCGGGTGCCAGTTGGCCTTGCAGGCGAATCAGTTGTTCTTCCAGCAGGGCCAGGGTTTTCGGTACACGGATCAGAACGCAGTCGAACGGCCCGGCAATGGCTTCGCTGGCGGGTATGCTCGGCACCGCATCAAAGGCCAGGCCGTTGCGCACCAGGTTCTTTTCCAGACCCTGCGTGGCCAGGAACGAATCACCGCTGCTGACCACTCGCACCTTGCCCGCCAGGCTGGCCGCCAGCGCGCCGAAACTGTCATTGAGCACCAATACCCGGGTGTCCGACGCCGGCTGCTGTTCGGCCAGGTGATTGAGCAGGTATTCATCGGCCGCATCGAAAGCTTGCAGCGGTTCGTTCTGCTGTTCGGGCTGGCGGATCAGGTCGAGGCTGGCGAAGGGTGTTTCGAGCAAAGGCATGGGGCGGGGCTCTGGGTAATCTACGGATGTCCCGCTGCCCGAAGGCGTTGGAACGGGCGGAGCCGTCCGAGTGAACTGCGTCGTGACGGTCTACACGCCATCACTCAGGAAGGACCGCAAATGGTACGTTTTTTTTGCCTGGATTACCCGCAGGTTTTCTCGCGGGCGGGCGCTTTCAGATGGCTCCGGACCGGGCCGCGGCGATGACTGCCGCAATCTTGTTATTGACGCCGAACTTCTCGATAGCCCTGTGCACATGAAAATTGACGGTGCGTTCACTCAAACTGAGAATCCTGGCAATTTCATAAGCCGTCTTGCCATCGGCTGAGAGTTTCAATACTTCGAGTTCCCTCCGTGACAAGGGGGGAGCCTGGGGGCGAGCCGGTTTTTCCGGGTGCATTGCGAGCGCCAGTGCGTGCAAATGGCGGCTGATGAATACCGAGAATCCAAGATGCTCGTACAGCTCATAGGCTGAAATCGGGCAGTGGCTTCTGGCCAGGCTGAGAATACTGCGCAGGCCGGTTTCCTCATCGTGGATCCCCTGGGACCAGCCATGCTGCAAACCTTGTTGCTGCAGCAACTGCCATAGCCATGGCGTCCTGGAAAAAAGCTCTTCGCTCCAGAGAATGGGCAGCGTTGAGTGATTGCAATGCGCTATTACCGGGTCTATTTGCGTGACGTTGTTTTTTTCATATTGAACGTTCCACTCATGGGGAAAATTGTTCAGGTTCACCGTACTGGCGTCGGCTCCGACTGAGTTAGAAGTAACTGAAAATCCACAAAATTTATATCCAAGGTTTCTAACGAAGTTGAGCGCGATTCGATAGGCCGTATTGATCTCTTGCGTGTGCGCCAAATGATTGAGCTGTGACTCCTTCCAAATTTCCATAGTATTTTCTCCATGTGCGTATTGTCCGTTGGCAGTATTGGATCCGAAATGCGGCACGTCACGGAGTGTAGGACAGTTCTTACAGAAATGGTCCGACAATTTTGCTCTTTTGACTGTTGGAAAAGTGTGTTGAAGGTTCTTAGACAATGGAGGCGTTATAAGATGTCGTGTGGCATTTTGTAATCATTGATGTATGTCGCATTTGGTAAACAGTCTTTGGTATGGATTAACGTCACTACAAATTGTCGGTGGTTACGCCGCTTTCTTTGCGGGACACTGGGGCATCTTCGATTGGAGCCTTCCATGTCCGTCAGTGAAGAAAAATTTACCCGTCAGACCTTGCTTGAGGTTCATCCCCTGACCCAGAGCCTGTTTACCTTGCGTGCCACCCGGGACGCAGGGTTTCGGTTTCGGGCGGGGCAGTTTGCCCGATTGGGTGTCACCAAGGCTGACGGCAGCACGGTATGGCGCGCCTACTCCATGGTGTCCTCGCCCTTTGACGAGTTCCTCGAGTTCTTTTCCATTGTCGTACCAGACGGTGAGTTCACCAGTGAGCTCAGTCGCCTGGGCGTTGACGATACATTGCTGGTCGACCGCCAGGCGTTCGGTTACCTGACGCTGGACCGTTTTGTCGATGGGCGCGATCTGTGGCTGTTATCCACAGGCACGGGCATCGCGCCGTTCCTGTCGATACTCCAGGACTTCGAAGTCTGGGAGCGATTCGAGCGGATCATCCTGGTCTACAGCGTTCGCGAAGCCCGGGAACTGGCTTATCAGGAGCTGATCGCTGGGCTGGCCCAGCGTGATTATCTGGCAGAGTACGCACACAAACTGCAATTCATCACCACGGTCACTCGTGAGCAGCATCCCGGTTCATTGAACGGGCGGATCACTACGCTGATTGAAAACGGCGAACTGGAGCGCGCGGCGGGTGTTGCGCTGACCCCTGAGCATTCTCGGGTCATGTTGTGTGGCAACCCGCAGATGATCGATGACACGCGCAAGCTGCTTAAACAGCGGGACATGCACTTGAGCCTCAGCCGGCGCCCCGGCCAGGTGGCGGTAGAAAATTTCTGGTAAAAAAAACGGCGCCTCGAAGGCGCCGTACTTTTTTGCCAATGCCGTCAAGGCCGGTTGTTCTGGGCCTTGAGCAAGTCGCGGATCTCGCCCAGCAACTCTTCTTCCTTGGTTGGAACCGGCGGCAGGCTAGGGGCCACGGCCTCTTCGCGCTTCAGGCGGTTGATGGCCTTGACGCCCATGAAGATCGCGAAGGCGACAATGACAAAGTCGATGATGGTCTGGAAGAATTTGCCATAAGCCAGCACCACCGCCGGAGTCGCGCCGTCCGCTGCCTTGAGCGTTACGACCAGATCAGTGAAGTCCACGCCACCGATCAGCATCCCGATTGGCGGCATGATCAGGTCACCGACAAACGAGGTAACGATCTTGCCGAAGGCCGCACCGATAATGATGCCGACGGCCATGTCGACCACGTTGCCTTTGACCGCGAAGGCCTTGAACTCATTTAGCACGCCCATAGGTTATTTCCTTGTTACAGATGAGATTGATGAGCGCAGTGTAAATCAGCAAATCGCATTCTGCTCGAATCAACTGCCTGCCGTGCTTGCAGCAATCGACGGCGGGTGATGTTGAAAAACGCACCGATTGATCTCAACTGTGGGGTGGCCAGGCCTTTTGCGGTGTTTTGCATACGACGTTTTTCAGCGATATGGCTTCTATGTGTGAGCGAGCCAGGGTCAAGGGACTATCCCTGGATCGGGACGTTAAGTTAATCGGGTAGTTAGAAGTCGGCGGGCGGAATGTGGACTGTTTGGTTAGTTTCGGGGTTGGCAAGTTGCGTATTTTTCTTGGTTAATAACCGCGCATTATGTAAGTGTATTTGAGGTTGTGTTTTAAATGTGTAAATGAATAAGGTTTGTATAGGTTTTCAAGTTGCGCAATAGAGCTTGTCTCTAGAGTTTGTTGGTTATATTGAACAAAAAACTTATACAAGGCTTGTAAGTGAGTGTGTATCAATCTGTCTGAGTTTAATGGGGCTGTTTGAAGTCACCAAAAGGGTTGCGAAGTATCCGGCCGCACTCGCGCGCTTCAGCTGAGCTATCATCGCGTTTTTTTCCGGGAGTTCCGATGGCCAAGGCCAAGCGCATGTACGGCTGCACCGAGTGCGGCTCAACCTTCCCCAAATGGGCCGGCCAGTGCGGTGAGTGCGGAGCCTGGAACACGCTCACCGAAACCATGGTGGAAAGCGGCGGGGCAGCCGCCCCCAGCGGTCGTACCGGGTGGACCGGCCAGCAGGCGCAGATCAAGACCCTGGCCGAAGTCAGTGTCGAAGAAATTCCGCGCTTCTCCACCGCTTCCAGCGAGCTCGACCGGGTTCTGGGTGGCGGTCTGGTGGATGGCTCGGTGGTGCTGATCGGTGGCGACCCCGGCATCGGCAAGTCGACCATTCTGTTGCAAACCTTGTGCAACCTCGCCAAGAGCATGCCGGCGCTGTACGTCACCGGCGAAGAATCCCAGCAACAAGTGGCCATGCGTGCGCGGCGCCTGGGGTTGCCCCAGGATCAACTGCGGGTCATGACCGAAACCTGCATCGAAACCATCATTGCCACGGCTCGTCAGGAAAAGCCCAAGGTGATGGTGATCGATTCGATCCAGACGATCTTTACCGAGCAACTGCAATCGGCACCGGGGGGCGTATCCCAGGTGCGTGAAAGCGCGGCGTTGCTGGTGCGTTACGCCAAACAGAGCGGCACAGCGATTTTCCTGGTGGGCCACGTCACCAAGGAAGGCGCGCTGGCTGGCCCTCGGGTGCTGGAACACATGGTCGACACCGTGCTGTATTTCGAAGGCGAGTCCGACGGGCGCCTACGTTTGTTGCGGGCAGTGAAGAACCGTTTCGGTGCGGTCAATGAACTGGGTGTGTTCGGCATGACCGACAAGGGCCTGAAAGAAGTCTCCAACCCCTCGGCGATTTTTCTGACCCGTGCCCAGGAAGAAGTCCCGGGTAGCGTGGTGATGGCAACCTGGGAAGG
Source organism: Pseudomonas sp. IT-P4 (assembly GCF_949767755.1). Lineage (NCBI taxonomy): Bacteria > Pseudomonadati > Pseudomonadota > Gammaproteobacteria > Pseudomonadales > Pseudomonadaceae > Pseudomonas > Pseudomonas sp. IT-P4. Next base: position 250,311 of record NZ_CATKPX010000056.1, read on the forward strand.
CACGCGGCCGATGCTGGTGGAGGTTCAGGCGCTGGTGGACGACAGCCACCTGGCCAACCCCCGTCGGGTCACGCTGGGGCTGGATCAGAACCGGCTGGCAATGTTGCTGGCGGTGCTGCACCGCCACGGTGGCATTCCGACCCACGACCAGGACGTGTTTCTCAACGTGGTCGGCGGAGTCAAGGTGCTGGAAACGGCGTCCGACCTGGCATTGATGGCGGCGGTGATGTCCAGTTTGCGCAACCGGCCGTTGCCCCATGATCTGCTGGTATTCGGTGAGGTCGGGCTTTCCGGTGAGGTGCGTCCGGTGCCGAGCGGTCAGGAGCGCTTGAAGGAAGCCGCCAAGCACGGGTTCAAGCGGGCCATCGTGCCCAAGGGCAATGCGCCGAAGGAGGCGCCGGCTGGGTTGCAGATTATTGCTGTTACGCGTCTGGAGCAGGCGTTGGATGCATTGTTCGAATAGTTTCTGGTCAATACACAACCCCGTGGGAGCCCGCGGCTTCTAGATTTCGATCAGCGCACCCAACTCTCGCTCCAGCTCCTGCGGATCAGCGAGATTGAGCTCGATCAATCGCCGCAGGCGTTCGATGGACTCCAGACTGATGTGCAGGCAGACAAAGCCGAGTTGGCCATGGTCGTCGTGGGCCAGTTGCACATCCATGGTGATGTCGGCCTCTTCGCTCAGATGAATGTCGACCAGGAAATCCTGCTGTGGATTGCCCAGCCAGGGATCGGGTCGCTCGATCAGCAAGCCCTTGAGCGACAGGTCGATCAACTTCACCGGCCACGTTGACTCACCCTGGCTCAGCTCGGTTCGGGCATCGAACGCAATACGTTTGAAGCGGCGACGTTCGGCAGGGTGCTCGCTCATGGCGCGATCCTCGGAAATGTACGCTGACTATAGACCCGCATGATCAGAGGCTGCCAGCGCGTGCAGGTGTCTAGACCAATGTCGGGGTATGGTCTTTGCCGTCAGGAGCGCTAAACTCGGGGTGGTTGTCTTTCTTGTCCACTCTGGCTGGAATAATAAAATGAAAAATAATAATAGCCCGCTACGCCATTTGCCTTGGCTGGTGCTGGCAATCGTAGGTGCGTGCGCCCTGGGTGTCGTGGCATTGCGCCGAGGCGAGGCAATCAACGCCTTGTGGATTGTGGTCGCTGCCGTGGCCATCTATCTGGTCGCCTACCGCTACTACAGTCTGTTCATCGCTAACAATGTCATGCAACTCGATGCGCGACGGGCCACTCCCGCTGTGCTCAATAATGACGGTCTGGACTACGTTCCAACCAACAAGCACATTCTTTTTGGTCACCACTTTGCGGCCATCGCTGGCGCGGGACCTCTGGTCGGCCCGGTATTGGCGGCGCAGATGGGCTACCTGCCCGGCACGCTGTGGCTGATCGCCGGCGTGGTGCTGGCCGGTGCCGTTCAGGACTTCATGGTCCTGTTCATGTCTACCCGCCGCAACGGCCGTTCCCTGGGCGACATGGTCCGTGAAGAAATGGGCCGCATCCCCGGCACCATCGCGCTGTTCGGCTGCTTCCTGATCATGATCATCATCCTCGCGGTGCTGGCACTGATCGTGGTCAAAGCCCTGGCCGAAAGCCCTTGGGGGATTTTCACGGTGATGGCGACCATCCCGATCGCGATGTTCATGGGCATCTACATGCGCTACATCCGCCCGGGTCGTATCGGTGAGATCTCGGTGATCGGCGTATTGCTGCTGCTGGGTTCGATCTGGCTCGGCGGGCAGATTGCCGCGGATCCGGTGTGGGCCAAGGCGTTCAGCTTTACCGGTATCCAGATCACCTGGATGCTGATCGGCTACGGTTTTGTCGCGGCGGTACTGCCGGTGTGGCTGATCCTGGCACCGCGTGACTATCTGTCGACCTTCCTGAAAATCGGCACCATCGTCGCCCTGGCCATCGGCATCCTGGTGACCATGCCCGAGCTGAAAATGCCGGCCCTGACCCAGTTTGTCGACGGCACTGGCCCGGTATGGAAGGGCGGTCTGTTCCCGTTCCTGTTCATCACCATCGCTTGTGGTGCGGTATCCGGTTTCCACGCGCTGATTTCCTCCGGCACTACGCCGAAGCTGCTGGATAACGAAACCAACGCCCGCTACATCGGCTACGGCGGCATGCTGATGGAATCGTTCGTGGCGATCATGGCCATGGTTGCCGCTTCAGTGATCGAGCCTGGCGTGTACTTCGCCATGAACAGCCCGGCGGCCGTGGTCGGCGGTGATGTGGTGGCCGTTGCGACAGCCGTCAGCAACTGGGGCTTTGCGATTACCCCGGAAGCCCTGCAAGCCGTAGCCCACGATATTGGTGAAACCACCATCCTGGCCCGTGCCGGTGGTGCGCCGACCCTGGCGGTCGGTATCGCGCAGATCCTGCACAGTGTTCTGCCGGGCGAGAACACCATGGCGTTCTGGTACCACTTCGCGATCCTGTTCGAAGCGCTGTTCATCCTGACTGCCGTGGATGCCGGCACCCGTGCCGGGCGTTTCATGCTGCAGGACTTGCTCGGCTCCTTCGTTCCGGCGCTCAAGCGCACGGAATCCTGGACCGCCAACCTGATCGCCACCGCCGGTTGTGTGGCCATGTGGGGCTGGTTGCTGTATCAGGGCGTGATCGATCCGTTGGGTGGCATCAATACCCTGTGGCCACTGTTCGGTATCTCCAACCAGATGCTGGCCGGTATCGCGCTGATGCTCGGCACCGTCGTGCTGATCAAGATGAAACGCCAGCGTTATGTCTGGGTCACCATGTTGCCAGCCGTATGGCTGTTGATCTGCACCACGACAGCGGGCTTCATCAAGCTGTTCGATGCCAACCCGGCGATCGGCTTCCTGGCCCTGGCGAAGAAATACAGCGATGCCCTGGCCAACGGCCAGATCCTCGCCCCGGCCAAGGACATCACCCAGATGCAGCACGTGATTTTCAACGCCTACACCAACGCAACGCTGACCGCGCTGTTCCTGTTCGTGGTGTTCAGCATCCTGTTCTATGCACTCAAGGTCGGTATTGCCGCCTGGGGTAAAAAAGAGCGTACGGATAAAGAGTCGCCATTCCAGGCGCTGCCGGATGCGTAACCAGAGGATTGCAGCATGTTCAATGACTTGAGTCGCCTCGGTAAATACCTCGGACAGGCCGCGCGCCTGATGGTCGGGATGCCCGACTACGACAACTATGTCGAGCATATGCAGACCAAGCACCCGGATAAACCGGTGATGAGCTATGAGATGTTCTTTCGGGAGCGTCAGGAAGCCCGTTACGGTGGCAAGGGTGGGCCGAAGTGCTGTTGATCCGGATTGCGGGTTAACAGCAAAACCTGTGGGAGCGAGCCTGCTCGCGAAAGCGGTGTCCCAGTCAGCCTATTTGTTGAAGCTGACGGCCCCTTCGCGAGCAGGCTCGCTCCCACATTTGTTTTGTGTTGTTTATCAGTTTTGTGAAACTGGAGATCAATTTTGTCCTCTCCCATCCCCGTAACAATCCTCAGCGGCTTCCTCGGCGCCGGCAAGACTACCCTGTTGCGTCACCTGCTCAAGGCCGAGCACGGTCTGAAAATTGCCGTGATCGAGAATGAATTCAGCGATGCCGGTATCGATACCCAGTTGTTGGGCGATGAGCCGGTACAAGTGATGACGCTGTCCAACGGCTGCGTCTGCTGCACCATCCACACCGACCTGACTAAAGCGCTTTATCTGTTGCTCGAGCGTCTGGACCGGGGCGACATCGCCTTCGACCGCCTGGTGATCGAATGCACCGGCCTGGCTGATCCGGCACCGGTGGCGCAAACCTTTTTCATCGACGAAGAGTTGCGTGAGCGCTATATCCTCGACGGCATCATTACCCTGGTCGACGCGGCACATGCAGACCTGCACCTGACCCAGACTATCGCCCAGGCGCAGGTCGGATTCGCCGACCGCTTGCTGGTGAGCAAGCGCGACCTGGTGGACGAACCGACCTTCACCGCGTTGAGCGAACGCCTGACCCGCATCAACCGGCGTGCGCCGATCCGCATGGTTGACCGCGGCAAGATCGACCTGGCCGAGTTGCTAGATGTGCGCGGTTTCAACCTCAACGCCGACCTCGGTGGCGGCGTGAGTTTGCGCCCGGTCAGCCAGGCAGCTCCGTCTATCGACCGCATTTCCAGTCTGGTGCTGCGCACTGAAAAACCGCTGGATATCGACAAGCTCAGCGAGTTCATGAACGAACTGCTGGAGGAGCATGGCAAGCAGTTGCTGCGCTACAAAGGCGTGTTGAACATTCTTGGTGAATCCCGTCGCATGGTGTTTCAGGGGGTGCTGAAGCTTTATGGTTTTGACTGGGATACCGAGTGGGCGGAAGACGACGTGCGCGAAAGCGTGATCGTGTTCATTGCCGATGACTTGCCGGAAAAAAAGATCCGCGAGGGGTTTGCGCGGGTGGCTGCGCAGTAACGTCAAAAATTGCATTGAGCCCTGAGCCGCCATCGCGAGCAGGCACGCCCCACACTTGAAGTGCAGTTCCCTGTGGGGGCGAGCCTGCTCCGGGCGGCGTTCCGCCGAAAGCGGACTAACCTGCGGCACAGTTTTGGCCCAGTACCGATGCAGGACTCAGCAACAAATCTTCCAGGTAATCCAGATGCCGGTTGAGCGCGACTTGGGCCTTCGCGGCATCGCCTCGCTCCAGCGCATCCAGAATCTCCATGTGCTCCACGCAATATTCCTTCTGCTGCAGATCAAACTGCGCAATCGCCAAGGAAGTCAGCGGTACCAGGCTCTCAAGGAAATGCGCTAGCGGTGCATTCCCCGCCATTTGTGCCAACTGCAGATGAAACTCTCCCGACAAGCGAATCGCCCGGCCACGCTCGGTGCACTGATGCTCGTTATCGACCAGTGTCCGCAGGCGCTTCAAGTCTTGCGCGCAGGGTCGCTGACACGCCAGCCGCACCAGCATGATCTCGGCCAGACGCCGGGCGTGCAGTGTCTGCCGGGTCTGCTCGGCATCAAGCTCGGCGACGCGGGGACGATGGTTGACCCGAAGGATGATGATCTGCTGGTGGGACAGCCGCGTCAGCACATCACGCATGTCGCTGCGCCTTGCACCGAACATCTGCGCCAGGCTTTCTTCGGTAAAGCGACTGGCCGAATGGATGCGCTGTTCGAAAATGGCATCGAGGACACGCGAATACAGATCATCCACCGACGGGCGGACGGGCAGGGTGGCGAGCGTTTGTGGCGAGGCGAAGCTGTTCATGGCCAATCTCCAGTTCGAAGAGGTTTCAACTGCCGAGGTTGTCTTCCGGGATGTTCAGTTCGATGCCCATGCGCTGGCCTTCGCACAAAATGTGCCGGCGCATCTCGGCGCTGGCCTGGGCGCTGTTCTTGTTGCGGATCGCGCGCACCACGGCTTCGTTTTCTTCAAGGCGTTCAGCCAGATGCTCCGGGGAGTTGCGCAACACTTCGGCGCTTTGCTTGAGGGCATTGCTGGTTTGCTGGACCACGCTCTGGAAGATCGGGTTCGACGTCAGCGTGAACAGCTCTTCGTGGAACGCGATGTAGGCGCTTACGCCAGCTTCACTGTCATTGGCCTCCAGGGCTTCGCGCATGTCCATCAGGGTCAGGCGCAGTTGCCCGACCTCCTTGCTGCTGATGGACTGCGCCACGAGGCCGACGATGAACGGTTCGAGCGTGTAGCGCAGTTGCAGCACGTCTTCCAGGCTCGCTGCGGCCACTGCACTGTCATGCGCCTGGTTGTCAGCGAGATTGGCTTCGAGCACCACCACGCCTTTGCCCGGCATCGAACGCACCAGGCCAAGGGTTTCCAGGACGATGACGGCTTCACGCAGGCTCGGGCGGCTGATACCCAGCTGTTCGGCCAGTTCACGTTGCCCCGGCAGCATTTCGCCGGAGCGCCACTGACCTCGGGCCAAGGCGGCCCGTAGTTTTTCCACGACTGAAGTTACGACGGTCGACGAGGTAATCACTGTTCGCTCCATGAGCATTTAAAAGTGGTGAAGATGTGCCGGCCAAGGCGAGGCCGGCACACCGTTGATTCAGAATTCCTGCTGATGTGCCGGTGCAATCGGTTTTCTTGGCTGGAAGGTATAACCCGCCTGGCCCGAAAGTACCTTGTTCGCCCGCTGCACATCGATGTCCTTTTCCCATCGCGCGATGGCGACGGTCGCCACGCAGTTACCGATCAGGTTGGTCAGCGCCCGGCCGATCCCCATGAACCAGTCCACGGCCAGCACCAGCACCAGGCCCACCACCGGAATGGCCGGAATGGCTGTCAGGGTGGCCGCCAGAATCACCAGCGCCGAGCCCGGAATACCGTGGGCCCCCTTGGAGGTGATCAACGATACCAACAGAATCGTCAGCAGGTCGGTCATTGCCAGCGGCGTGCCGGTGGCATTGGCGATGAACACGATGGCCAGGGTCAGGTAGATCGAGAAACCGTCGAGGTTGAACGAGTAACCCGTTGGAATCACCAGCCCGACCGTCGAACTGCCGATGCCCAGGTGCTCAAGCTTGCGCATGATTTGAGGCAGCACAGCGTCGGACGAAGCGGTGCCCATGACGATCAGCAGTTCTTCGCGCAGGTACTTGAGCAACGGCCACATCTTCAAGCCGGAGAGGCGCATCACCAGGCCGAGAATCAGCGTCACGAAAGCCACGCAGGTCAGGTAGAACAGGCCGACCAGGCTGCCCAGGTGTTGCAGCGAGTCCAGGCCATACTTGCTGGTGGTGAAGGCGATCGCACCGAACACACCGATCGGCGCCAGGCGCACGATCATGCCCATGATGCGGAAAATCACGTGGCTGAGTTCATTGATCAGCCGCGAAATGCCCGATGCCGCCTCGCCCACCAGATTCAGCGCACTGCCGAACAGCACAGAGAACAGGAGGACTTGCAGGATGTTGTTATCGGCAAAGGCACCGATCACCGACGTCGGAATCAGGTCCATCAGGAACTGTGTGGTGGTGTGCATGTGCTGGCCGCGCTGGGCAATGTCGCCCATGTCGGCTGCGGAAAGCTGCTCCAGGTGAATGTTCGCGCCGCTGCCGATACCGGTGCTGAAGGCAAACACCAGACCGATCACCAGAGCGATGGTGGTCAGGATTTCAAAGTAGATCACCGATTTTAGGCCGATACGGCCGACCTTCTTCAGGTCGCCGGCACCGCTGATGCCGCTGACCACTACGCAAAATACAATCAAGCCAATGAGCATTTTGATCAGCTTGATAAAACCGTCACCGAGCGGTTTGAGCTGAGCGGAGTATTCGGGAAGGGTCAGCCCACAGACGATGCCGAGCACCAGTCCGAGAACCACTTGGAGGAAGATTGAACGCGAGCACCATCTGAGCATGGGAGGAATCCTGGTCGGTGTCCTGGCTGCCGTGTGCGGAGCACATCAGATTCAGGACTTAATTATTGTGGTCTTACCGGTATGTCCAGTGCAGGCGCAGTCTAGGCGCTATTTTTGGGTGTTCGCAAGTAAAAATTAGAGAATTGGCATGACCGGTCTTACCAGTTGGTGAGTGAGCCCGGTTTAGAGCCTTTCCCCCGACTGAATAAAAAACGGGCGAAAAAAAACCGGCCATCTCTGGCCGGTTTTTATAGTGCGGTTTAACGGGCTGATTAAGCGCCGTACACCGGCAGCTTCTTGCAGATGGCCTTGACCTTCTCACGAACGGCATCGATCACCGCTTCGTTGTTCAGGTCAGCCAGGATGTCGCAGATCCAGCCGGCCAGTTCCTTGCACTCTGCTTCCTTGAAGCCACGAGTGGTCACAGCCGGGGTGCCGAAGCGCAGGCCGGAGGTGACGAACGGGGAACGTGGATCGTTTGGCACGGAGTTCTTGTTCACGGTGATGAACGCTTTGCCCAGCGCGGCATCGGCGTCTTTACCGGAGATTTCCTGCTTGATCAGCGACAGCAGGAACAGGTGGTTCTGAGTACCACCGGAAACCACGTCGAAACCGCGCTCGATGAACACGCTGGCCATGGCCTGGGCGTTCTTCACCACTTGCTGCTGGTAAACCTTGAACTCAGGCTGCAGCGCTTCCTTGAAACAGATCGCCTTGGCCGCGATCACGTGCTCCAGAGGACCACCCTGAGCGCCCGGGAATACGGCGGAGTTCAGCTTCTTCTCGATATCGGCGTTGGCGCGAGCCAGGATCAGGCCACCACGTGGACCGCGCAGGGTCTTGTGGGTGGTGGTGGTCACGACGTCAGCGAATGGAACCGGGTTCGGGTAGACGCCAGCGGCGACCAGACCGGCCACGTGGGCCATGTCGACGAACAGGTAGGCACCTACTTTGTCGGCGATTGCACGGAAGCGCGGGAAGTCGAGGATCTGCGAGTAGGCAGAGAAACCGGCCACGATCATTTTCGGCTTGTGCTCAACGGCCAGGCGCTCGACTTCGTCGTAGTCGATCAGGCCGTTGGCGTCGATGCCGTACTGGATGGCGTTGTACAGCTTGCCCGAAGACGAAACGCTGGCACCGTGGGTCAGGTGACCGCCGTGGGCCAGGCTCATGCCCAGGATGGTGTCGCCGGCCGACAGCAGGGCCAGGTAAACGGCGCTGTTGGCTTGCGAACCGGCGTGCGGCTGAACGTTGGCGTAGTCGGCGCCGAACAGCTCTTTGGCGCGGTCGATAGCCAGCTGCTCGACGATGTCTACGTACTCGCAACCACCGTAGTAGCGCTTGCCCGGGTAACCTTCGGCGTACTTGTTGGTCAGTACCGAGCCTTGGGCTTCCATCACAGCAGGGCTGGTGTAGTTTTCCGAAGCGATCAGCTCAATGTGCTCTTCCTGGCGCTGAGCTTCTTGCTCCATGGCGGCAAAGAGATCGGCGTCGTACTTGGCAATAGTCAAATCACGGCTGAACATGGCGGTCCTCAAGGATCGGGGGCGGAAAAGGGGGGCATTCTAACCCAATGGGTTTTAGATGGCATATGAAACGGCATCATGTCGCAGACAAGTGGCATTCACGGTGCGCGGCTGAATATTCGGACACAAATTATCCCTGAAGCATGGAGTCGCATTGGGCATCCTTGTTTTTTGCGGGGCACACCTTGTTCTGGAAGCCTGGATAAAGACTTGAGCTGACGAACGTCTTGCCCCTGAACGCTGGACAGGAGGCCGATGGATGATGCCCGTAACCGATCTGATGCCCACCACGCCCGTTTCTGCGCAGGCTTGCCCATTTCGTCGGATAGCCCTTGTATGGGCCATCCTGTTGGCTTGCATGGTGCCCGGCACGACGTACGCCCTGGCCAATGATCCTGTGCTGCTGGACAGTCCCGCCGGGCAGTTTGCAATCGATCCGGACACGCTGGCCATTTCCCTCACGACTTCACAGGGCAAACGCCTGGCGCTGGCGTCCCCGGCGTTCAGCGGTAGCAGGGTCGAGCGGCTGTCGGATCACGAATGGCAAGTGGCGGCAGGTACGGCCCGGTACAAGGTCGCGGCCAATATCGAGTTCGGTGCCTTACGGGTGTCAGTCCGGTCGCAAGGTCCATCGGTGTTGAACTGGCCACGGACCGCGGATCCCGGGGCCATCAAGGCTTATGCATTTCCTTTTGGCGAGGGCAGTTATGTGCCGGCGGACGACCCCGGGTGGATTGACTGGATGGTGCGTCGTTACGAGCCGGAAAGTGTGCTGAGTATTCTTTCCATGCCGTTCTGGACGGAGTTGCGAGAGGGGCTTTCCGTGACCTGGCTGTTGGAAACACCCCTGGATACAACGTTTGATGTCGAACGCAGGGAAGATCGGGCACGACCTGGTTTTACTCACCGCTTCTCCTCTCTATCTCCCGATGCCGCTTATACCCTGCGTATTGTGCCCGGTCCGCAGGACCCGTTGGCCGGGGCGCGTGGATACCGGCAGTGGCTGCAAGCAAGCGGCCAGTTTGTCTCCTTGAACGACAAGATCGCTACGACGCCCGAAGTCGCCCGGTTAGGAGGGGCATCTCATATCTATCTGTGGGGCAGCGATCCGCTGAAAGTCGCGGACATCGTTCAATGGAGAGCGTTTCTGGAACAGTTTCGGCGCCAGCGAGGCGATGACACGCAACTGGCGGGCCGTCTGTGGAAGGTGCTTGATGATGAAAAGCGCAAAACCGTCGAGAAGGCGTTCAAGGCGGCAGCCAGGAACCCGGGTGATATCGAGCCGTGGCTGAAAAGAGAGGTGATTCGAGCGCTCAACGCGGCACTGTTGAAGGTGATTGCCCGTCCCGAAGTGACACCGCTGCCGGGCGGGCATGACCCTGGCGGTGAAGTGGCGTGGGCACGGGATATGAGCGTCGCCATGGAACAGGCCTTCGGTCCGCTGTTGGCTCCCGCCCGAGGTTGGGGAGGCGGTCTCTCGACCGACTTGGTCAGCGCGCTGCAATCGGCAGGTTTGCGCCGTGCCTGGCTGGGCGTCAGTGAGTGGCGAACGGCGCTTTGGCATCCTGAAGCCATTGAACAGGCCAAGGCGGCGGGTTACCTGGTCGGCGTCTATGACAGCTATGGCAGCGCTCACCCCTCGAACCTTGCGGCAACCTGGTCTACCGCGCAGATGGGCGATGAATTGGCGAATGCCGGTTACCGGGATCAAAACGGCCAACCCGCCACAGGTTTTGCCGGACGGGGGGTGTATGTCAGCGCTCGTGCAGCCCATGACTATGCTCGAAAACGCATCGATGCGATTGCACAAAACGCTGGGCTCAACAGCTATTTCCTGGATGTGGATGGCGCCGGCCCACCGCGTGAGGACCATACGCCCGGGCGCGAGACCAGTGAGTCGCAGGACAGTCAGAGCGTGCGCCAGAGGCTGGCTTATCCTGCCCGGGCATTTGGCCTGGTGACCGGGACGGAAGGCGGGTTGTCCTGGTACGCCCCTCAGTTCGCGTTTGCCCAGGGCATGACGACGCAGCCCTTCGCCTGGATGGATCCTGACATGAAGGATTCACGCTCGCCGTACTATCGAGGCCGTTACTGGCCCGACGAAACGCCCAGTCTTTACTTCAAGCCTGTACCGCTCAAGTCTTCGATCGCCCGTTATGTGCGCTCGCCATGGTTTCGCCTGCCGCTTTATCAAATCGCCTTGCATGACAGCGTCGTGACAACCCATCACTGGGAGTACGGCTCATTGAAATTCAGCAATGAGTGGGAGGCGACGGCGCTCCTGCAGCTGTTGTACATGGTGCCACCGCTTTATCACCTGGCCGATGAAGTGCTCGATCGCGATCTGCCGGTGATCGCGGCCTATGACCGAATCTTCCGCCCGCTGCACGAGCGGCTGTTCAACGTGGCGATGGTGGATTTCAAGGTGTTGTCGACAGATCGCGCGCTCCAGCAATCAAGCTTTGCCGATGGAACGCGCATCACCGTGAACTTCAGCAGCGAGCCGATGGTGGCACAAGGTACGACGGTGCCTGCGCTGGCTGCGCGTGTCGAAGAACCTGACCAGCCTGTGCGAGTGCATGAGATGAGTACGGTGTTCAAGGCACGTTGAGACGGCAGTGGTCAATCAAACATGAACAATGCATCGTTACTGTATTGGGCCTCGAACCGATTGGCCGGCATCGGCCGACCGAACAGATAACCCTGTACCTCGTCGCAACCGTGCTCCCTCAGGAAATCCAGCTGCTCTTGGGTTTCCACGCCTTCGGCGATCACCGCCAGGTTCAGGCTGTGGGCCATGGCAATGATTGCCCGGGCAATCTGTGCATCCTGCTCGCCGCTGGGCAGGCCATCGACAAAGGTGCGGTCGATCTTCAGAACATCGATCGGGAATTGCTTGAGGTAGTTGAGCGATGAGTAACCGGTACCGAAATCGTCGACCGCAATGCTCAGGCCGAGGTTTTTCAGGCCGTCGAGGATCTGCATCGCCTCGCTGACTTCACGCATCAGGATACTTTCGGTCAGCTCCAGTTCCAGGCACGCCGGTGGCAGGCCGGTTTCCTTGAGGATGGTGGCGATTCGCGTACCGAGTTGGCCGTCGGAGAACTGCCGCGCCGAGATGTTCACCGACACCTTCGGCACCCGCACCCTGGCCTGATGCCAGGCCTTGAGTTGGCGGCAGGCTTCGCTGATCACCCAGTCGCCGACATCCACCACCAGCCCGAGCTCTTCGAGCACCGGAATGAAATCCCCCGGCGGCACCAGCCCGCGGCGTGGATGACGCCAGCGCAACAGCGCCTCGGCACCGGTCAGGCGCTTGCCGTCACCGCTGAACTGCGGCTGGTAATACAGCACGAATTCGTTCTGTTCCAGGGCATGGCGCAAGTCGCTTTCCAGCTCCAGACGTTCCAGCGCACTGGCGTTCATGTCCGCCTGATAGAACTGGAAGTTGTTCTTGCCACGCTCCTTGGCGTGGTACATCGCGGTGTCGGCGTTCTTCATCAGCTGGCTGAGTTCGTTGCCGTCCTGTGGACTCAGGGCGATGCCGATACTGGCCGTGACGAAGAACTCGCGGCCTTCGAGCACGAAGGGTTTCACCAGGCTGGCGAGAATCTGTTCGGCCACATGGATCGCCCGGTTCAGGGCGATTTCACGGTTGGCTCGCGGTTGCAGGAGCAAAGTGAATTCGTCACCGCCCATGCGCGCCACGGTGTCGTCATCGGCGACGCAACCGAGCAGGCGCGTGGCCATTTCCTTGAGCATGCGGTCGCCGGCGGCGTGGCCCAGGGAGTCGTTGATCGGCTTGAAACGGTCGAGGTCGAGGAACATCAGCACCACCCACGACTTCTGCCGCTCGGCCGATTGCAGTGCCGTGTACAGGCGATCCTGGAACAGCGAACGGTTGGGCAGGTGGGTCAGGGCGTCGTAGTAGGCGAGGCGGTGAATCCGCTGCTCGCTGGCCTTGCGCTCGCTGATGTCGCTGAAGAAACACACATAGCTGGCCAGGTCGCCTTCATCGTCGAGCACGGCGGTGATCCCGACCCAGGCCGGGTAATGCTCGCCATTACGGCGCTTGAGCCAGACTTCGCCCTCCCAGGTACTGTGCTGGCCCAATTGCTTGAGCACGTAACGCAGATGGGCTTCCTGCTGGTCGTCGACCGTCAGCATGTTCGGCAGCTGGTCGAGGACCTGCTCCACGGCATAACCGCTGACACGACTGAAGGCTTCGTTGGCCTGGACGATGTAGCCGGCCGGGTCGGTGATCAGGATCGCCGAGGTCGAGTGTTCGAATACCGTGGCCGCCATGCGCAGGTCTTTTTCGGCCCGGCGTTGCTGGCTGATGTCGCGGCCGACGCCGAGCACGCCTTCGAAGGTGCCGTGTTCGTCCCAGACCAATACCAGGCGCAGTTCGATCGGGATCTTGCGCCCGTCGGCCCGCAGGCAATCGAACAGGAACAGTTGGGTTTGCACCTGGCTGCGCAACAGCGCCAGTTGGTCCGGCTGATCCAGCGCTTTGCTGACCCGGTCCATCAGGTGGTAGATGCCGGTCAGTTGTTGCGGGTTGGCGATGGTCGATTGCCAGCCGTTCTGGAAAATCCACTCGACGCCGTAACCCAGCACCGCTTGCACCGAGGGGCTGACGTAATTGAGGTTAAGGCGGCTGTCGGTGGAGAAGATCACGTCACTGATGCTTTCGGCGAGCATCCGGTAGCGCTGCTCGCTGTCGCGCAGGGATTCGCTGGCTTCGATCTGGTCGGTGATGTCCTTGGCCACGCCGATGATCCGCGTGACCTGGTCTTCCTTGTCCCGCGCCAGCGCCTGCTCGCGAATCTCGAAGCGTCGCCACTGGCCGTCCCGATGGCGGAAGCGCAATTGGCACTGCATCAACTGGCGATAACCGGCCTGGCGCTGGATCTGGCGGGAGCGGTGGTAATAGTCGGCGTCTTCGGGATGCAGGAGGATTTCCCAGAAGTATTCGCCCATCTGGTGCAGTTCGGTGCGGTTGTAACCCAGGGTCTGGCCCAGATGGTGGTTGCTGTAGATCATCCGCTGGCTGATCACATCCTGCACATACAGGTGATCTGGCACGGTGCGCACCACGTCCGACCAGAACCCTTCGCGCTCCTGCAGCGACAGTTCGATGAGCTTGCGGCTGGTGATGTCGGTGATGCTCAGGATCACCGCTTTATAGTCGTCCTGGGTTTGCGGCAGGCGCAACACCAGCCACAGGTGCTGGTCGCGGCCGCTGGCGTCCTGGAGCTTGATTTCCAGTTCAAGCTGTTGCTGCCGGTTGAGCATCGCGTCGAGCACCTGGTTGCCGATGGCGGTGCCGTCCTGTGGGTTTCCGTCGATCAGCAGTTTCCAGGCTTTGTCGGCGCTATCGACATTAAGCAGTTGCAGCGCAACCTGGTTGACCTCGGTGATCCGCAGTTCCTTGAGCAATGGCCGTCGTTGCTCCGGGATCGCCAGCCACGCTTGCAGTTGCTCGCTGCCCTGCAGTTGCGCCTTGTCGAAAAAGACCTTGAGCCCGGACATGTCGAGGACGCACAAGGCCACGCCGGTGCCTTCGAAAATGTCCTGGTAACGCCGGCGGCCTTCATTCAACTGGCGCTGACGCCGGCGCATGTTCAGCAAGGCGAGGAACGGCAGCATGGAAAACGCCAGGCCCAGCAGGCATTTGCCGATGAACGCCGGCAGCAGCTCTTCCAGTACGCGCTGACGGTCAAACAGGCCGCGCAGTTGCCAATCGCTGCTGCTCAGCGGGACGGTCAGCACGCTGTTGGCGACATCGTCCGCGGTCAACGTGCCCGGATTGACCGAGGGCAGCGCTTCGTCGCGGCTGATGATCTGATGATTGATGCGGTTCTCCACCAGCCACAACGGGCGGCCGCCAGCCTCGCCTTGTTTGGTCAGGGACGAAAAGAAGGTGGGTGTCAGGCGCAAGACCCAATAGCCTCGGGAACTGCCGCTGGCCTGGTGCAACAGTAAGTGCACCACGGAACCGTCGGTGGCATTGCTGAAATAGTGCGCCTGTGCGTGGCTGCGGCGTACCAGTTCACCCAGGTAGTCGCTGTCATCGCTGTCGGGAGCGCTGTCACTGATGACTCTTCCCGAGGGGCTGAGCAACGCCAGGCTGCGCAGATCAGGCAGCGATTGTTGCAGTTTGCGCAACAGGGCCTGCAATTCATCGGCGTCCTGCGGTTGCTCGACGATCGGCAGCAGGTTGAGGGCGATCTGCGCATTGAGCGCCATGTTCAGGCTGACCTGCGCGGCCAGATCGGCGGTGTAGTCGATGGTGTACTGGCGCTGGTTCTTCTGGGTTTCCCGCAACTGGTCGAGCAACTGCCAGAACAGCAGGGCCAACAGCAATAATACGAGTGTCGCCAAGGTGCCCTTCAAGGTCCCGCGCAGGGGGGAGCCGGGCGCTGTGGCCGGCGCACTGGAAGTCAGAGGCGGAGGGACAATGGACAAGCTGTAATCCTGCGGTTTGGCTGGACTGGCGCGACGTGCACTATAAGCCGGACGCCCGAAGGGCGGCTAGCATGCCTTGAGTTGTGGCGAAGTGCCAGCCCCTGTCCGTCGGCTGGACTGCCATCTGTCATTAAGGTAGCTTTGCCGGTTACGCGGGAGCGTTCCAGCTCCTAGACTCAGACTTTTTCAGCGTCGCCTCTTACGGACGACGCGCACGGTCTGGCCGGGCATTGCCTGCGCTCCAATCATTCATCAGTCACTGACCCTAGGTTCTCCATGGCTCAATACGTATTCACCATGCATCGGCTGGGCAAAGTTGTTCCGCCGAAGCGGGAAATCCTGAAAAACATTTCTCTGTCGTTCTTCCCTGGCGCCAAGATCGGCGTACTTGGCCTCAACGGTTCGGGTAAGTCCACGCTGCTGAAAATCATGGCCGGCGTCGACACCGAGTTCGAAGGCGAAGCCCGTCCGATGCCAGAGCTGAACATCGGCTACCTGCCACAGGAACCGATTCTGGACCCGACCAAAACCGTGCGTGAAGTGGTTGAGGAAGCGGTCAGCGTCATCAAGAACGCTCAGGCACGTCTGGACGAGGTCTACGCCGCGTACGCCGAACCGGATGCCGACTTCGACAAGCTGGCGGCTGAACAGGCCAAGCTCGAAGCTATCCTGCAAGCCGGCGACGGTCACAACCTTGAGCGTCAACTGGAAGTCGCCGCCGATGCGCTGCGTCTGCCAGCCTGGGATGCCAAGGTCGAAGTTCTGTCCGGTGGTGAAAAGCGTCGTGTGGCCCTGTGCCGCCTGCTGCTGTCCGCTCCGGACATGCTGCTGCTCGACGAACCGACCAACCACCTGGACGCCGATTCCGTTGCGTGGCTTGAGCACTTCCTGCACGACTTCCCGGGCACCGTGGTCGCGATCACGCACGACCGTTACTTCCTGGACAACGTTGCCGGCTGGATCCTGGAACTCGACCGCGGCGCGGGCATTCCTTACGAGGGCAACTATTCGGGTTGGCTGGAAGCCAAGTCCGATCGTCTGGCTGCCGAATCCAAGCAGCAGTCGGCCCACGAAAAAGCCATGAAGGAAGAGCTGGAGTGGGTGCGCAAAGGCGCCAAGGCCCGCCAGTCCAAATCCAAGGCTCGTCTGCAACGCTTCGAAGAAATGCAGTCGCAGGAATTCCAGAAGCGCAGCGAAACCAACGAGATCTATATCCCGGCCGGTCCGCGCCTGGGCGACAAGGTCATCGAATTCAAGAACGTCACCAAGGGCTATGGCGACCGCGTGCTGATCGACAACCTGTCGTTCTCCATGCCTAAAGGCGCCATCGTCGGCGTGATCGGCGGTAACGGTGCCGGTAAATCGACCCTGTTCCGCATGCTGATGGGCAAGGAAACGCCGGATTCTGGCAGCATCGAAGTCGGTGAAACCGTGCAGTTGGCTTGCGTTGACCAGAGCCGCGAAGACCTGGACGGCAGCAAGACCGTGTTCCAGCAGATCTCCGACGGTTCCGACCAGATCCGCATCGGCAACTACGAGATCCCGTCGCGTACCTACGTCGGTCGCTTCAACTTCAAGGGCGGCGATCAGCAGAAGTTCGTCAAGGACCTGTCCGGTGGTGAGCGCGGTCGCTTGCACCTGGCCCTGACCCTGAAGGAGGGCGGCAACGTCCTGCTGCTCGACGAACCGTCCAACGACCTCGACGTTGAAACCCTGCGTTCCCTGGAAGAGGCCCTGCTGGACTTCCCGGGCGCCGCTATTGTGATCTCCCACGACCGGTGGTTCCTTGACCGCGTCGCGACTCACATCCTGGCGTACGAAGACGACTCGCAAGCGGTGTTCTTCGAAGGCAACTACACCGAGTACGAAGCCGACCGTAAAAAGCGTCTCGGCGAAGCGGCTGCCCAGCCGCATCGTGTACGCCACAAGAAGCTGGCCTGATTTCAGGTTGGTTGCATAAAGAGCGGAGCCTTCGGGCTCCGTTTTTTTTTGCCTGTGTTTTTTCAATGACACCGAGCCGCGCCATTCGCGAGCAAGCCCGCTCCCACAGGGTTTTGTGAAAGGCACAAATCTCAATTCAGAAGAAGATCCTCTGTGGGAGCGGGCTTGCTCGCGAAGGCGGTGTTCCTGATGGTGCATTGCTCGAATGGTGAATCCCTATTCAGGTGCAGAATGAGTCCAAAAAGCGGACTTATTTATATCCTGTGCACCATTTAATTTCATAAGTGCGACATTTTGCGCTGTTCCTGTGCGCGATTCGTTTGTTACAGTCCGGCCCAATCTCCTCCAACGACAACAAATTTGCCGAGACTTTTTCATGATCGAATCCGTCGAATCCTTCCTTGCGCGCCTGAAAAAACGCGACCCGGATCAACCCGAGTTTCACCAGGCTGTCGAAGAAGTCCTGCGTACCCTGTGGCCGTTTCTTGAAGCCAATCCGCATTACCTGACCTCCGGCATCCTGGAGCGCATCTGCGAGCCGGAGCGTGCGGTGGTGTTTCGCGTGTCGTGGGTCGACGATCAGGGCAAGGTCCAGGTCAATCGTGGTTTCCGCATCCAGATGAACAGCGCAATCGGCCCGTACAAGGGTGGCCTGCGTTTCCACCCGTCGGTGAACATGGGCGTCCTGAAGTTCCTCGCCTTCGAGCAGACCTTCAAAAACTCCCTGACTTCATTGCCCATGGGCGGCGGCAAGGGCGGGTCGGACTTCGATCCGAAGGGTAAGAGCGACGCGGAAGTCATGCGTTTCTGCCAGGCCTTCATGAGCGAGTTGTACCGCCACATCGGTGCTGACGTTGACGTGCCGGCCGGGGACATCGGTGTCGGTGCGCGGGAAATCGGTTTCCTGTTCGGCCAGTACAAGCGCCTGAGCAACCAGTTCACCAGCGTGCTGACCGGCAAAGGCCCGAGCTACGGCGGTAGCCTGATTCGCCCGGAAGCCACCGGTTTCGGTTGCGTGTACTTCGCCGAAGAAATGCTCAAGCGTCGCGGTCTGGCCGTGGAGGGTAAACGCGTAGCGATCTCCGGCTCCGGCAACGTCGCGCAATACGCGGCGCGCAAGGTCATGGACCTGGGCGGCAAAGTGATTTCGCTGTCCGACTCCGAAGGCACGCTGTATTGCGAAAGCGGCCTGACCGAGGAGCAATGGCTGGCGGTGCTGGAGCTGAAAAACGTACAGCGCGGGCGCATCCGTGAGCTGGCCAGCCGTTTTGGCCTGGAATTTCGCGCCGGTGAACTGCCATGGAGCCTGAGCTGCGACATCGCACTGCCGTGCGCGACGCAAAACGAACTGGATGCCGACGCCGCTCGCACCTTGCTGCGCAACGGTTGCATCTGCGTGGCCGAAGGCGCGAACATGCCGACCACCCTTGAGGCGGTGGATCTGTTCATCGAGGCCGACATTCTGTTCGCGCCGGGCAAGGCGTCCAACGCCGGTGGTGTGGCGGTGAGCGGGCTGGAAATGTCGCAGAACGCCATGCGCCTGGCATGGACCGGTGGCGAAGTGGACAGCAAGCTGCACGCGATCATGCAGTCGATTCACCACGCTTGCGTGAATTACGGTGAGGAGAACGGCCGGGTCAACTACGTCAAGGGCGCGAACATCGCCGGCTTCGTCAAAGTCGCCGATGCCATGCTCGCCCAAGGTGTGGTCTAAGCCGGTTCGATACGGATCACCTCAATCAATTGATCCCCGGCAGGGCGCTGCCACAGCACTTCATCGTTGAGTCGTGCGCCGAGCAGTGCCCGTCCCAACGGTGAACCCCAATTGATCAGGTCGTGGGCGGCATCGGCCTGATCTTCGCCCACCAGTTGTACCCGGCGTTCGGTGGCGTGTTCATCGGCGTAGGTCACCCAGCTGCCGATCTGCACTTTCTCGGTCGAAGTCGCGGCGGGTACCACCTGAGCACTGCCCAGGCGCTGCTTGAAGTAACGCAAATCACGTTCGAGATCCGCCAGGCGCTGCTTGTCGGCCTGCTCGCCTTTGGCCGATTGTTCGGCGTGCAGGGTTTGCAGTTCGGTGACTTTTCCCTGCAACAGGTCCAGGCCTTGCGGCGTGACGTAATTGGGCTGCGCGCTGACCTGCCGTTCGACTGGCTGATCGGCTTGCGCGGCGGCGTTATCTTCATTGACGAAGGCACGGCTCATGGAATTCTCCCGGTATAGGGTTTGGGCCATGGTCGCAGGCATTTGGTTTCACCGGATGTCTGAAAACGACTTATGGCGAGTGATAGGCCCGGGCGGCGTCCTGATCTTTCTGCTGCTGCCAGGCTTTACACCCGGCCATCCGTCTCACTCTCCCAAGCCGATGGCCCATAGATAAAGTCTAGAAGTGGATTTGTCGGGTGTATGTGAAAGGAGTGCATGCATTTTATCGAACGCCACATAACCCCTGTGGGAGCGGGCTTGCTCGCGAAAGGGGCGTGTCAGCCAGCATCAATGTTGAGTGGCATATCGCATTCGCGAGCAAGCCCGCTCCCACAGGGTAAGTGGTGTGTCAGGTCAGTAGTGATACCACTTCAGCTCAAGCATCACTTCGTTCTCGGCCGTTGCCAAATGGCTGAACTCACGCTGGGCGCTCAAGCGCAGTCCGAGATTGCGGGATATTTCCCACTGTTGATTCAGGCTCAGGCTGCGGCGCACTTCACCATTGGTGAAAAAGTCGCCCTTGGCTTCCAGGCTCAAATTGCCCAGAGGGTTTTTCCACAGCACACCACTGTTGAACCCGGCGGCCGGGGCAATGAACGCGGCGAAGTCGCTGTTGTGCTCGATACGCACGGTGCCCAGGGCAAAACCGAGCAGGTCATCGCCCAGTTGCCAGGTGCCGCCACCACCGCCGTTGACATGGCTGACCAGGGTCTGGTCATCGTGCTTGCCCGGCACCCGCTCCAGGCCACCAGTGACTTGCCATGACAGCGGTTGCAGCAATTCGTTACGCGGGGTCAGGGAGCGAATGGTCGCCAGGTCCAGTTGCTGCACTTGCCAGTCATTGCCTTCGTACTGACGCAGTTTCAATTGCAGGATTTCGATCTGCGCGCCAAGGGGAAAGCTTTCGTTGTTGTCATTGAGGTCGTGATAAGCCATGCGCAAGCCGTACTCGCCAAAGGCTTTATCTCCACGGGTGCCGAGGCCGAGCTGCCAGGTGCGGGACTCGTGACCGTCTTCAGGCAGGCCCGGTTGCGGGATATCCAGCTCCGGCGCCGGGTTCTGGTTGATTGCCCGCAGCAGTTCGAAGCTGCGCTGGGCGCGCGCCGGGTCGCGCTCCTGGCCATTGGCGCGGTAACGCTCCAGACGATAGGCCGCATCGATAATCAGCGCCTGACGGTCGCGGGGTTGCGCCTTGAATGCCGGGTCCTGCAATTGTTTCTGATCGGCGCTGACTTTCAGCACCCATTGCTGCTCTTCAGGGTTCAACGGCTCGGCGCGGCTGAGCAACTCGCGCTCCCGGGACGGACGATACTGGATCGATTCCACCAGCCCAGCCGCTTTCACGGCTTTGACGGTGTCGGTCGGGATGGCCGTGAGCGGGAATTGCTCGGTCAGGCGCAGGCCCGGGCGGGCCACTTGCAGCAGTTCCAGCAAGCGGTACGAGCAGTTTTCGTCGAAGAAGAAATAGTCGAACTTGATCTGCTTGAGCTCCCAGACATGCTCGACCATGCGCGCGGTTTCCTGCCGGGTCAGGTTCAGGCGGTACTCCCACAGGTCGCGGTTTTCCAGGCTGCGGTATTCCGAGAGTTTTTCCTGGTAGGGCACCATCGCGAACAGGCCGGGATAGCCGCCCATCAGGCCTTTCCAGGCATAGATGATGCTGTTGTCCGAGCCCTCGATGTAGGCGCCGAAGTTGATCGCGTAACTGAGCAGCGAAGTCTTGTCGCTCTTCACTTCGGCCTGGTCAATGCGCAACAGGGTATGGCCGAACATCGAGGACGGGCTGTTCAAGTAGGCCGCCGGGAAGATCATCACCGCGCTGTCGGGCGAGACGTCCTTGAACCATTGCTTGAATTCGGCGCAGTCCGGCGTTGGCAGGCCGGTCAGGCCGAGTTGTTCTTTCAGCCAGCGGGTGCGGGCCGGGTAGACGCATTGAGCGTGTGTTTCACCGGCACTGGCCGGGGCGTACAAGGCTTGTACAGTCGCCGCCAGTTCATGGTCCGGATGTTCATTGCCGTCAGCGGCGAGGAAAAATTTCCGGTCACTGACATAGCTGCGCCAGCCACCGAGCTTGGCGGTTTCGTAATGGCCCAGGGAGATCCAGAAAGGGTCGTTGGCCAGTTGCTGCAAACGTTGTGGATCGATGTGAGGCGCGGCGGACAGCGGGGCGCAGACACACAGCGCCAGCCAGGCAAGGCGTTTGAGCATAGAGGGCAACTTAAATACTTGAGAAAAAGACCCAAAGAGGGGCAGGTCCAAAAAATAAAACCCGCTTCCCGAAAGAAGCGGGGCGGGTCGAGCTTAAGCCTGAGTCGCGTACTTGGCCAGACGAGGGTCGGCTTTGAGCACGGCCAGGGTGTTGGTATGCACGTCTTCTGCAGTCACGTCAGCCTTGCTGAAGATCTGCTGGAAGTGTTCGTGAGTGACGGCGGCGAAGTGCGCACGGTCTTCCGGCGCCACGCCCAGTACCACGGCATAGGTGGTCAGCGCTTCGCCCTGACCCTTGGCCATGTCTTCGGACAGCTCGTTCATCATGCCATTCATGGCAAACCAGGATTTGCCGCCATAGGTCAGCGCCGAATTGGTTGCGCAACCGTTGGTGCCTGAGGTCATGCCGAAGGTTGCGTTGCCGGAGGTGCCGTTGGTGGTGGATGCCAGGAAGTGAGCTGGAGTACCACGCTGGCCTTCGAACAGCATGTTACCCCAACCGCAATCCGGACCGCCTGGCGCTTGCGCCATGGCATTGATGGATACAGCGGTGAAGAGAGTACCAAGAAGAATCCGTTTCATAGCTTTGTTCTCTTTGTGTGCATACCAATAGACAAGGGAGTCTGGCCCGTTCCGGTGCCAGTGGGCCGGGCATTAGCCCAGCCGCGCAGTTTGGAGTTTAGGCACGATCACGGGGTTCCGTGATTTTTTGCAAAACATTCATGGGAAACACCGGCGCAAGCCCGGCCCGCCTGGGGTTGGCCGATTGACAATGCTCAGGCCTGCGGCGCTCCTTGCCAGTCGGGCATGGGCAGCGCCAGAATGCTGCCATCTGCCCCGCCTGATTGTAAGGAAGCCCGATGCCTGATCCTGTTGCTGCCAGCTTGCGTCTAGCGCCCGAAGCGCTGACCCGTCCGTTTTCCGCTGAACAGTTCAGCTTCTCTACCACCAATGATCTGGAGCCCTTTCGCGGTGTGCTTGGCCAGGAACGTGCGGTCGAAGCCTTGCAGTTCGGTGTGGCCATGCCACGCCCCGGTTACAACGTATTCGTCATGGGCGAGCCCGGCACCGGCCGGTTCTCGTTCGTCAAACGCTACCTCAAGGCCGAAGGCAAGCGCCTGCAGACCCCGGCGGACTGGGTCTATGTCAACAACTTCGATGAACCGCGCGAACCACGTGCCCTGGAGTTGCCGTCGGGCACTGCCGGTAACTTCATTGGCGATATCAACGTTTTGATCGACAACCTGCTGGCGACATTTCCGGCAGTCTTCGAGCATCCGTCCTACCAGCAGAAGAAAAGCAGCATCGACCGCGCCTTCAACCAGCGCTACGACAAGGCCCTTGACGTCATCGAGCGTCTGGCCCTGGAAAAGGAAGTCGCGCTCTACCGCGACGCCAGCAATATTGCCTTCACCCCGATGAGCGATGGCAAGGCGTTGGACGAGGCTGAATTCGCCCAGTTGCCGGAAGCCGAGCGCGAGCGCTTTCACGAAGATATTTCGGCACTGGAGGAGCGCCTGAACGAAGAGCTCGCCAGCCTGCCGCAATGGAAGCGCGAATCGAGCAACCAACTGCGTCATCTGAACGAAGAAACCATCACCCTGGCCTTGCAGCCATTGTTGTCGCCACTGTCGGAGAAGTACGCCGAGAACGCGGCGGTCTGCGGTTATCTGCAAGCGATGCAGGTGTACTTGCTCAAGACCGTGGTCGAGCAACTGGTGGACGACAGCAAGACCGACGCTGTCGCCCGCAAGTTGCTGGAAGAACAATACGCGCCGAGCCTGGTGGTCGGTCACTCGGCCAGCGGCGGTGCGCCGGTGGTGTTCGAGCCGCACCCGACCTATGAAAACCTTTTCGGTCGCATCGAATACAGCACCGATCAGGGCGCGCTGTACACCACCTACCGCCAACTGCGACCGGGTGCCTTGCACCGGGCCAATGGCGGTTTCCTGATCCTTGAAGCGGACAAAATGCTCAGCGAGCCGTTCGTGTGGGACGCGCTGAAACGCGCCCTGCAATCGCGCAAGCTGAA
The DNA here is from genome assembly GCF_949767755.1 of Pseudomonas sp. IT-P4. NCBI lineage: Bacteria > Pseudomonadati > Pseudomonadota > Gammaproteobacteria > Pseudomonadales > Pseudomonadaceae > Pseudomonas > Pseudomonas sp. IT-P4. The sequence goes on from NZ_CATKPX010000056.1 coordinate 274,054, forward strand.
AATGGAGTCACCGCTGGGTGAACTGGGGCGTCTGGCCACCGTGACCCTGACACCGCAACACATACCGTTGCAGGTCAAGGTCGTCATCATCGGTGCCCGTCAGCTGTATTACACGCTGCAAGACCTCGATCCGGACTTCCAGGAGATGTTCCGCGTCCTGGTGGATTTCGACGAAGACATCCCGATGGTCGACGAGAGCCTGGAGCAGTTCGCCCAGTTGCTCAAGACCCGTACTTCCGAGGAAGGCATGGCACCGCTGACAGCCGATGCGGTGGCACGCCTGGCGACCTACAGTGCGCGTCTGGCCGAGCATCAGGGGCGCTTGTCGGCGCGTATCGGTGATTTGTTTCAACTGGTCAGCGAGGCGGATTTCATTCGTCACCTGGCTGGCGATGAAATGACCGACGCCGGGCACATCGAACGTGCGCTCAAGGCCAAGGCCACGCGGACCGGGCGGGTGTCGGCGCGGATTCTCGATGACATGCTGGCCGGGATCATCCTGATCGACACCGACGGCGCGGCGGTCGGCAAGTGCAACGGCTTGACCGTTCTGGAGGTCGGTGACTCGGCCTTCGGCGTGCCGGCGCGGATTTCCGCCACGGTGTACCCCGGCGGCAGCGGTATTGTCGACATCGAGCGTGAGGTCAACCTCGGCCAGCCAATCCACTCCAAAGGCGTGATGATCCTTACCGGTTATCTGGGCAGCCGCTACGCCCAGGAGTTTCCGCTGGCGATTTCCGCGAGCATCGCCCTGGAGCAATCCTACGGTTATGTCGATGGCGACAGTGCTTCCCTGGGCGAGGCCTGCACCCTGATCTCGGCCTTGTCGAAAACCCCGCTCAAGCAGTGCTTCGCCATCACCGGTTCGATCAACCAGTTCGGCGAAGTGCAGGCGGTTGGCGGGGTCAACGAGAAGATCGAGGGCTTCTTCCGTCTGTGCGAAGCCCGCGGCTTGACCGGCGAGCAGGGGGCAATCATTCCTCACGCCAACGTCGCGACCCTGATGCTCGACGAGAAGGTGCTGACGGCAGTGCGTGCGGGGCAGTTCCATGTCTACGCGGTCCGTCAGGCCGACGAAGCCTTGAGCTTGCTGGTCGGCGAACCGGCCGGCGAGCCGGACGAAAATGGCGAGTTTCCTGAAGGCAGCGTGAACGCGCGAGTCGTGGAGCGCCTGCGGGTTATCGCGGAAATGATCAGTGAGGATGATCTCAAGGAAGCCGAGAAGGAGTTGGCGCAAGAGGCATTGGCGGAAACCAAACCGGCTTGATGCAGTAACCCATGTGGGAGCGGCGCACCGCCGCTCCCACATTTGTTTGTGTGAATACTGGAAAAGCGTCGTCGAAATGACGTCAATATTCACACTATGACCATTCGGCGCCTTTCGGTCTCGCCCTGGCCTGCAAGCCGGACTTTTCTTCTATTCTCTGCTCAAGGATATCGACGTAATCACAGGATCGAAACAGCCTTCCCATGGGGGCTGAATACCGGATCTACCGAGGGTCGCCGCCATGTCGCGCAACCTCTGCCTTACCCGTCAATGCCTGGGCCTTGTGACCCGTATCGAATGTGCCATCCGTCCATTGGCGGGAGATACGGGCATGTGGACTCTGCTGTTCGCCGCCGGAATGGCCGGTGAGCAACCTTCGGCCATCAAGGCCCAAGGCCCGTTTCATGGTCCGTTCGTCGCTGAATCAATCCTCGACACCATCGTTGAAAGCCTGACCCTGCACGGCTACGAATTGGCCGACGATCCGCAAATCTGGTGCCTGCACCTGCAAGCCCAACTGCGGGAAATCAATGGTGGTCGCTGCCGGAGCATGGGCGGTTTCGAGTTTCACCCTGAGCACTGAGTGGCACTATTGATCAAGGCGCGTCATGTCGGCCTTGTCGAGTTTGACTTCGAAACCATATTGCACGGTGGCGAGGTCAGTGCGCTGGTAGGTTTCCAGGCGCGTAGGCTGCCCATAGAAATAATGCACGGCAAACTGCGCCGGACCCTGTGTGCTCGCGCCATGGCTGACCGATAGAATCTCCTTCAAGTAATTACCGCTGTCGTCCTTGGCGAAAAAGCGCCAGTCCTGTGCGGGAAATGCCTTCAGGTCCACCACCAGTGCATTGTCTTTGAGCGCGAGGCCCTTGGGCAGTTGACGGGCATCGACGGTTTGCTTGTCGACCGCGGCCAGGAACAGCGGCATCGAGCCCACCGCATAGGCCGGAGTCTGCGGAAACAGATTCAGGTCGTAAGTGATGGTGCCGCGCAGGGGGTCGATCTGGTACGCCTCTGACGGCAGTTCGATCGGCTCGTCGCGTTTTCCAAGCGTGTCTTCGGTAAAGAAGCTCACCGGACTTTCGCCGGGGTTGAACGATGTGCCGAGCAGTTCATCGTTGAAGGTGCGCAGGTGAGTGAATTCGATTCGCGCAGCGCTGGGGTCGTCGACCGACTGACTGATGCTGACGTTCTTTTTCAGTTGATCCTCACTCAGCGTTGCCCCTTTCAGCCAGCTCGCCGCCTGGTCGTCATAGACCACCACGGACAGGTTCAAGGGCTGGATGGACTTGTCCGTGGTATTGGCATCGAAGCGCCGGATCGGCAGGTCGAGGTCCTTTCGGGTGACCGTGACGGCGGAAAAATCCAGCATGCTGACTTCGAGGGTTTCGATTGTCCCGTTGAAGTACACCTTCGAATAATGTCGTGCCTGCTGTTTCTCAAAGTTGCGTTGTTCTTCGTCGAGCTGTTTTTCCAGGGCTTCGCTCCAGCTCTTTTGCTGCTGCATCTTGGCCAGTTGCTGCTGATAGAAGGCAATTTGTACTGAGGTTTCGTTGATTGAGCCGGCGCGCGCGATGAATTGCCCGGTGCTGTCCCTGGCCTGGACGATCAGCGGGTTGAGCGGAGTTTCACTGACTTCAGGGGCCAGCGGCGCGCTGTTGTTGTATTCGATTTCTGCGTAGCTGTTCGTCAATGCCAGCAGGGTGACGCTCAGGTTGTCATTGGTGCGGGTCTGGCCTACGTCCTTTTTCGTCAGGTCGAAGCTGTACAGGCGACGTGGCGCGATGACTTCGACCTTGCCTTGCAGGCTCACCGGTTGCGGTTGTTGCTTTCTGTCGATGTCGAGGCCTTCGATGAAGGGGTAGGCCACGGTCAGGTCATCGGGGTTGGTCAGGTTGGAACTTGATGGGCTGAGCTGAATGCCAGGGTCGGTTTCCGACCATTCCGGCTGGAACGCAATCACCCGTTTGTTGCTCAGCGTGACCGACTGCCATTCCAGGCCATGGGGAAACAAAAACGCTGCAGGAACGCTGAAAGTGAAGGGGAACACTGGTTGCAGATCGGTCAGGTAGTCGGAACTGGAGTCCTTTTGCAGCACGAACAATCCGTTGATGTAGGTGTCGACCAGGGCCTGCGGGTTCGGGTAGTGCTTGAGCATGGCGAGGGCGTCTTCGCCGTATTCGGTTTCCATCGGCTTGCTGTCGAGCTTGAGTTGCGCGCGTTCGAGCAGCAGCAGCGAGCCGCCCAGCTCCGACACGGCATCCTTGAGCTTCGGATCCTGGATGGCGTCCAGCGACTTTTCGAATTGCGCGGTTTTTTCTTCGAGGCTGACCTGGCGTTTTTCGTCGCTGGGCGAGCAGCCGCTCAGCAGCAACGCCAGGCAAATTCCGGCACTCGTCAAAGGCAATCGCACATCCATTTTCCAGTCTTCCTGTCCGACATCACTGAGCAATCAATGATTTGGACACTAGCAGAAAAACTTTGATACACAGGCGCAGGTGGCGGATTTTTCGACGGTTTCTGGCAGCTTCTGGCTATAGGCGGGCGGCTGGTATACTCGCCGCCGTTTTCAGCCCTACTTGTGAGATTCAATGGAACGCTTTATCGAAAATGCAATGTACGCCTCGCGCTGGCTGTTGGCGCCGATCTATTTCGGTCTGTCCCTCGGGCTGTTGGCGCTGGCACTGAAATTCTTCCAGGAAGTCTTCCACGTCATCCCGAACGTGTTTTCGATGGCCGAATCGGACTTGATCCTGGTGCTGCTGTCTTTGATCGACATGGCCCTGGTGGGCGGTTTGCTGGTGATGGTGATGATTTCCGGCTACGAGAACTTCGTCTCGCAACTGGACATCGACGACAGCAAGGAGAAGCTCAACTGGCTGGGCACCATGGACTCTTCGTCGCTGAAGATGAAGGTGGCCGCATCGATCGTGGCGATCTCGTCCATTCACCTGCTGCGCATCTTCATGGACGCCAAGAACGTCGATCCCGAGCATCTGCAGTGGTACGTGATCATCCACATGACCTTCGTGGTCTCGGCATTTGCCATGGGTTACCTGGATAAAGTCACCAAGCACTGATCCGGACCGGCTCCCTTTGTGGCGAGGGAGCTTGCTCCCGCTGGATGGCGAAGTGATCCCGCTTTTTTGGGGCCGCTACGCAGCCCGGCGCGAGCAAGCTCGCTCGCCACAAGCTCCTGCAGTAACAGACAAACGGTCTGGCCAGTGGCTTGTGCTTTGATGCGCCGAAGCCTATCCCTTTAAAGAGGCTCGCTACTGCGTGAGGTGCGCTCATGAACCTGCAAGAGTTAAATGCGTATGCCGTCGCCGGGAAGGTCGATGAGCTGAACCTGATCTCGATGGAGGGAGGCATCTACCTGCTGGAGGCGCGGATGCATGGTACGGCGTATCCCTTGAGCGATACGCACGGGCACATGATGAGCCTGCGTTCGGTGGAGCATGCCCGTGATGTGCTGCGCTCCTTTCCCAAGTTGCACTTCAATCTCGTGCACACGGTCGTGCATGACGAAATGTGCGGCCTGGTTGCCGATGTGGAGGAAAACCTGAAGGTGCCGATCGCCTGAGGCCCCTCATCAATGGCATGACATCTGTGCTAGTCTGCTGGCCCTTTTGGTTCCGGGCGCTCCGGGACGCGCTGTGCACGCATGGCAAGTTCCCGAGCCGTCCGCACAGCGGAGCAGTGTCATGTCCGAAGTAAATCTGTCCACCGACGAAACCCGCGTCAGCTACGGCATTGGCCGTCAGCTGGGCGACCAACTGCGCGACAACCCGCCACCGGGCGTAAGCCTGGACGCGATCCTGGCAGGTCTGACCGACGCGTTCGCCGGTAAGCCAAGCCGTGTGGGTCAGGAAGAAATGTCCGCCAGCTTCAAAGTCATCCGCGAAATCATGCAGGCCGAAGCTGCAGCCAAGGCTGAAGCGGCTGCTGGCGAAGGCCTGGCCTTCCTGGCTGAAAACGCCAAGCGTGACGGCATCACCACTCTGGCTTCCGGCCTGCAGTTCGAAGTCCTGACCGCTGGTGAAGGCGCCAAGCCATCCCGTGAAGATTCCGTGCGTACTCACTACCACGGCACCCTGATCGACGGCACTGTGTTCGACAGCTCGTACGAGCGCGGCGAGCCTGCGGAATTCCCGGTTGGCGGCGTGATCGCCGGCTGGACCGAAGCCCTGCAACTGATGAACGCCGGCAGCAAATGGCGCCTGTACGTGCCGAGCGAACTGGCTTACGGCGCTCAAGGCGTTGGCAGCATCCCGCCGCACAGCGTACTGGTGTTCGACGTCGAGTTGCTGGACGTTCTGTAATACCCGGCCCGATATGACGTCGGGCTAATGTGGGAGCGAGCCTGCTCGCGAAGACGGAGTGTCAGTCAGCATAAGTGTTGAATGTCAGATCGCTTTCGCGAGCAGGCTCGCTCCCACAGTATCTTCGGTGATTTTCATATTTCGATCTTGTGGTGCAGTTCACTGTGCGGGCGCAACGCCCGGGCATAGCAGAACAGAAACAGATTACGCACCAGTTCCTTGAGCACCACCGGCTCGCTGGAACTCAGGCCATTGAGATCAAGATCTCCCTGGTCCTGCAGTTCACTCAAGGCTTCTTCTTCAAGCACCGCACAGACTTCCCCGGTTTCCCGATGCAGGATCCTGAGGTAAGGGTGTGGGCGGTCCAGCCAGGCATCGATCAAGTAAGTCATGGTTCTCATCTCCATTGAAGGGCTTTATGAGAATAATTCTTATTCATCAAATAGCAAGGGTCTATTGGCGGTTTGCGCTTTTTTCCGGGTAAAGATTGCGTCAGGTCAAATCGACTGGCGTTTGGCTATTGCGAGGATTTACTGGGTGAAGCGGGGAGGGTGAGACGCCATCCCACGCCGGGCGCGGGATGGGTAACAGCAGGCTCAGACTTTTCTGACGAACTCGGACTTGAGTTTCATCGGGCCGATGCCGTCGATCTTGCAATCGATGTCGTGATCACCATCGCACAAGCGGATGTTCTTGACCTTGGTGCCGACCTTGACCACCAAAGACGTACCCTTGACCTTGAGGTCCTTGATTACGGTGATGGTGTCGCCGTCCTGCAGGACGTTGCCGACCGAATCCTTTTTCACTGCGTCATCGGACACAGCTTCGGCTTCACCGCTGGCGGACCATTCGTGGGCGCACTCGGGGCAGATCAGCTGGGCGCCGTCTTCATAGGTGTATTCGGAATTGCATTTTGGGCAGGGTGGCAACGTGCTCACTAAGGCTCCTTGGATTCAGGATCGTTAAAAGCGCACATTATATAGGGTTTTTCAGGCGCGGGGAGCTGAAAGCAAAAGATCGCAGCCTTCGGCAGCTCCTACAGGGGATTTGTGTACACCTGTAGGAGCTGCCGAAGGCTGCGATCTTTTGATTTTTATTTTGCGATTAATGCGTACGCGCGACCGCGAACTCGCTCAGTTCAACCAGTGCATCGCGGTACTCGCTGGCAGGCAGCGCTTCGAGGCACTTGATCGCACGGGCCACATAGTCACGGGCCAGTTGCGCGGTGTACTCCAGCGAGCCCGAGGCTTCCACGGCTTCGCGGATGCTTTCCAGGTCTTCGATCCCGCCTTTCTGGATCGCCTTGCGCACCAAGGCGGCCTGTTCCGGCGTACCTTCGCGCATGGTGTAGATCAGCGGCAGGGTCGGCTTGCCTTCGGCCAGGTCGTCACCGACGTTCTTGCCCAGGGTTTCGGCATCGCCTTTGTAGTCGAGCAGGTCATCGACCAGCTGGAAGGCCACGCCCAGGTGATCACCGAATGTACGCAGGGCTTCGGACTGTTCCGGCGAGGCCTGGCACAGGGCGGCGGCACTGTGGGTCGAGGCTTCGAAGAGCATCGCGGTCTTGCCGCGGATGACTTCCATGTAGGTTTCTTCGGTGGTGCTGGCGTCACGAACCTTCGACAGCTGCAACACTTCGCCTTCGGCGATGATGCGCGTGGCTTGCGAAAGGATCTTCATCACCGGCATCGAGCCCAGTTCGACCATCATTTCGAACGAGCGCGAATACAGGAAGTCGCCGACCAATACGCTTGGCGCGTTGCCCCACATGGCATTGGCGGTCGAGCGGCCACGGCGCATGCCGGACATGTCGACCACGTCGTCATGCAGCAGGGTAGCGGTGTGCAGGAACTCGATGGTCGCGGCCAGCAGGCGCAGTTCGTCGCCCTCACGGCCAAGAGCCTTGCCACACAACAGCACCAATAAAGGACGCAGGCGTTTGCCGCCGGCCGAGGTAATGTAATCGCCGATTTTCGATACCAGCGGCACTCGGGAAGTCAGCTGCTTCTTGATGATGCCGTCGACGGCGCTAAAATCGTCCGCGACCGCGCGGTAGAAAGCTTGGGGTTGCATCAGCGACAGTCGCTCCAGAAGGGTTGCGCGGCATGCTAGGACCCACGCTTGCAGGTGTCAAGGCGCGATGGACGGCCCCTTGCAAGGCGCTCGTGCCTTGCGTACAATCGCGCACCCTGAACTTCCTGGGCAGCACCTGCCTTACGCAATTGCAAGCGGGCCTCCAGCCCCATGCAGCCATGCCAGCCAATACCTCTTCTTATAAAGAGCTGGGTGAGCAGGATTATCGGAGAAATACCATGTCTTATGCAGTAATCGTTACTGGCGGCAAGCAGTACAAAGTCGCCCCAGGTGAATACCTGAAGATCGAAAAACTGGAAATCGCTACCGGCGAATCCGTTACCTTTGATCGCGTTCTGTTGGTTGCCAATGGCGACGACGTGAATATCGGCGCTCCAGTTGTTGCTGGCGCTACCGTTGTGGCTGAAGTGATCTCCCAAGGTCGTCACGATAAAGTCCGCATCATCAAGTTCCGTCGCCGTAAGCACCACATGAAGCGTATGGGCCACCGCCAGTGGTACACCGAGATCAAAATCACCGGTATTCAGGCTTAATTACAGCCTAATTCCTCACTAGGAGAATTGAACTCATGGCACACAAAAAAGCTGGTGGTAGTACCCGTAACGGTCGCGACTCAGAAGCCAAACGCCTTGGCGTGAAGATGTATGGCGGCCAGGCTATCAAAGCAGGCAACATCATCGTGCGTCAGCGCGGCACCCAATTCCACGCTGGCTACGGCGTTGGCATGGGTAAAGATCACACCCTCTTCGCTAAAGTCGAAGGCGTGATCAAGTTCGAAGTAAAAGGCGCCTTCGGTCGTCGTTACGTGAGCGTAGTCGCAGCTTAATTGCGCGATCGCTGGAAAAGCCCTGTCTCGCGACGGGGCTTTTTCGTTTGTGGGGTGAGTCTCTTGCAAAGCTGTTTGTATGGGCTGTCGGCGTACGATGTAGGTATCGTGGTTCAGGGTCGCTGCGCTCATTTTTGCAAGAGTCTTATGTCTTGATTGTTTTTCGGCTCGTCCGTATGGCGAGAGGCGTTTGTTATGAAGTTTGTTGATGAAGTATCGATTCGCGTAAAGGCTGGTGATGGCGGCAATGGCGCCATGAGTTTCCGTCGGGAAAAATTTATCGAGAACGGTGGCCCGAACGGCGGTGATGGCGGTGACGGCGGTTCCATCTACATGATGGCCGACGAAAACCTCAACACCCTGGTGGACTACCGTTACACCCGGCACTTCGATGCCGAGCGTGGCTCCAACGGCGGCAGCACCGACTGCACCGGCAAGAAGGGTGAAGACCTGATCCTGCGCGTTCCGGTCGGCACCACGGTGATCGACTCCGCGACTCAGGAAGTCATCGGTGACCTGACCAAGGCCGGTCAGAAGTTGATGGTAGTGCAGGGCGGCTGGCACGGTCTGGGTAACACCCGTTTCAAATCCAGTACCAACCGCGCGCCGCGCCAGACCACTCCGGGCAAGCCGGGTGAGCAGCGCGACCTGAAGCTGGAAATGAAAGTACTGGCTGATGTCGGTCTGCTGGGCTTGCCGAACGCTGGTAAAAGTACCTTTATCCGTTCGGTTTCGGCTGCCAAGCCGAAAGTTGCCGACTACCCGTTCACCACGCTGGTGCCGAACCTGGGTGTGGTCAGCGTCGATCGCTGGAAGAGCTTCGTCATTGCCGATATTCCGGGTTTGATCGAGGGTGCTTCCGAAGGTGCTGGCCTGGGCATTCGCTTCCTCAAGCACTTGGCGCGCACGCGTCTGCTGCTGCACCTCGTGGACATGGCGCCGCTGGATGACGCCAGCGCACCGGATGCCGCTGAAGTGATCGTCAACGAGCTGATCAAGTTCAGCCCGTCCCTGGCGGAGCGTGATCGCTGGCTGGTCCTGAACAAGTGCGACCAGATCCTTGATGAAGAGCACGATGCTCGCGTCAAGGAAATCGTTGATCGCCTGGAATGGACGGGTCCGGTCTACGTGATTTCGGCCATCTCCAAGCTTGGTACCGAGCGTCTGTGCCACGACATCATGCGTTACATGGAAGATCGTGCTGATCGCCTGGCCAATGATCCGGCCTACAAGGAAGAGCTGGCCGATCTCGATCAGCGCATCGAAGATGAAGCTCGCGCGCAGCTGCAGGCGCTGGATGACAAGCGTGCCCTGCGTCGCAGCGGCGTGAAGTCGGTCCACGACATCGGCGACGATGATTGGGACGAAGAGGATGTGGATGACGAAGACGGTCCGGAAATCATTTACGTGCGTGACTGATTCGTTGCGATAAACTTAAGCGCCGCTCAATCGAGCGGCGTTTTGGTATCTGGAAATCGATTGTTGGTCACGAGTAACCACGAATAACGTCACGGGCAGTGCTAGGTCGCGTTGCCCTCAAGCTAAGGTTGAAGATGATGCGGAGCAAGGTGACAGGTGCGCAGCGTTGGGTCGTGAAGATCGGCAGCGCTTTGCTGACGGCGGACGGCAAAGGCCTGGATCGCGCGGCAATGGGTGTCTGGGTTGAGCAGATGGTGGCCTTGCATGAGGCGGGTGTCGAACTGGTGTTGGTGTCCTCCGGGGCGGTGGCGGCCGGCATGAGCCGTTTGGGCTGGACCTCGCGACCCAGTGCGATGCACGAGCTTCAGGCTGCCGCCGCAATCGGTCAGATGGGGTTGGTGCAGGCCTGGGAGTCGAGCTTTGCCGAGCATGGCCGGCATACCGCGCAGATTCTCCTGACTCACGACGACTTGTCCGATCGCAAGCGCTACCTGAACGCCCGCAGCACCTTGCGTGCGCTGGTCGAGCTGAAGGTTATTCCGGTGATCAACGAGAATGACACCGTGGTCACCGACGAAATCCGTTTTGGCGACAACGACACGCTCGCGGCGCTGGTGGCGAATCTGGTCGAGGCTGACCTGTTGGTGATCCTGACGGATCGCGACGGCATGTTCGACGCCGATCCGCGCAATAATCCGGATGCCCAGCTGATTTACGAGGCGCGTGCCGATGATCCGGCGCTCGATGCGGTGGCGGGTGGCACTGGTGGTGCGCTGGGGCGTGGCGGCATGCAGACCAAGTTGCGTGCTGCGCGTCTGGCGGCCCGTTCCGGCGCTCACACCATCATCGTTGGTGGGCGCATCGAGCGTGTGCTGGATCGCCTCAAGGCGGGCGAGCGCATCGGCACCTTGCTGTCGCCGGAGCGCGGCATGCTGGCGGCGCGCAAGCAGTGGCTGGCCGGTCATCTGCAAACCCGTGGCACCCTGGTGCTGGATGCGGGTGCAGTGATGGCGTTGTCCCAGGGCAATAAAAGTTTGCTGCCGGTCGGCGTCAAGTTGGTCCAGGGCAGTTTCCGTCGCGGTGAGATGGTGGTCTGCGTGGCGCCTGACGGTCGTGAAATTGCCCGTGGCCTGGCCAACTACAGTGCGCTGGAAGCGCAAAAAATCATCGGTCAGTCGTCCGAGGCGATTGTCGGTCTGTTGGGTTACATGGCGGAACCGGAACTGGTTCACCGCGATAACCTGATCCTGGTCTGAAGGAATACCTGAATGCGCGTGGCAAAAGGATTGTTGGGGTTGCTGTTGGCGATGCCGCTGTTGGCTTCGGCCGAAGAGATTGGTCAGGTGTCGACGGTGTTCAAGTTCGTCGGGCCGAATGACCGGATCGTGGTCGAGGCCTTTGATGATCCCAAGGTCGATGGTGTGACCTGCTATCTGTCGCGCGCCAAGACCGGTGGGGTGAAGGGGGGTCTTGGTTTGGCCGAGGATCGTGCCGAAGCGTCTATCGCTTGTCGGCAGGTCGGGCCTATCAGCTTCAAGGGTGAGCTCAAGGATGGCGACGAGGTGTTCAAGGAGCGCACGTCCCTGGTGTTCAAGACCATGCAGGTGGTGCGTTTCCTCGACAAGAAGCGTAATACGCTGGTGTATCTGGTGTACAGCGATCGCCTGATCGAGGGCAGTCCGCAGAATGCGGTGACGGCGATTCCGATTTTGCCGTGGGCCCACACTCAGTAATTTCACACAATCAGAGCTGTGGGGGCGAGCAGGCTCGCTCTCACATTTTTTTGCGTCGAATTCACTGAATCGCAGGCAATAAAAAACCGACCCTGAGGTCGGTTTTTTAATGAACGAGTCGCTTAGGCAGCAGCGGCAACGTTCAGGGCCTTAACGTGGCCATTCAAACGGCTCTTATGGCGAGCAGCCTTGTTCTTGTGGATGATGCCTTTATCGGCCATACGGTCGATAACTGGCACAGCCAGAACGTATGCAGCTTGAGCTTTTTCAGCGTCTTTTGCGTCGATGGCCTTAACTACATTCTTGATGTAGGTACGAACCATGGAACGCAGGCTGGCGTTGTGGCTGCGACGCTTCTCAGCCTGTTTTGCACGTTTTTTGGCGGAAGGTGAGTTGGCCACCGTCGAGCTCCTCGAAAGACTTTTTAGGAAATAGCAAACAAAATAGGCCGCGAATCATGCCGATGAGTTGAGGTCTTGTCAAGGGCGGTTGAGACGTTCCGCTAAGTGGTAGGTGAAGCAAGCTTGGAGATTTCTTTCCAGCGTGCGACCTGTAAACTCGCGAGCTTTGGCTCTGTGCTGTTGCGGCGCGGAGTATCGCATAAGTAGGCGCGTAGTTCGCCTGCTGTTTATCGACAGGCACAAACTCTTTCCATGAATCTGCTCAAATCGTTGGCCGCCGTCAGCTCTATCACGATGCTTTCCCGGGTTCTGGGGTTTGTTCGCGACACCCTCATTGCGCGAACATTTGGCGCGGGAATGGCGACTGACGCCTTCTTTATCGCCTTCAAATTGCCCAATCTGTTGCGGCGGATCTTTGCCGAAGGGGCGTTTTCCCAGGCATTCGTGCCGATTCTTGCGGAATACAAAAGCCAGAAGGGTGAAGAGGCGACCCGCACATTCATTGCCTATGTCTCGGGCCTGCTGACGCTGGTACTGGCGCTGGTCACGGTGTTGGGCATGTTCGCCGCGCCGTGGGTCATCTGGGTCACTGCGCCGGGTTTTACCGATACCCCGGAAAAATTCGAGCTCACTTCCAGCCTGTTGCGGGTGACCTTTCCCTACATATTGCTGATTTCCCTGTCGTCGCTGGCGGGCGCGATCCTCAACACCTGGAACCGTTTTTCGGTCCCGGCATTCGTGCCGACGCTGCTCAACGTCAGCATGATTATTTTTGCGTTGTTCCTCACGCCGTACTTCGATCCGCCCGTAATGGCGCTCGGCTGGGCGGTTCTGGCAGGTGGCCTGGCGCAGTTGCTCTACCAGCTGCCGCACCTGAAAAAAATCGGCATGCTGGTGCTGCCGCGCCTGAGCCTGCGCGACACCGGCGTCTGGCGCGTAATGAAGCAGATGCTGCCAGCCATCCTCGGTGTCTCGGTGAGTCAGATCTCGCTGATCATCAACACCATCTTCGCTTCGTTCCTGGTTGCCGGGTCCGTGTCCTGGATGTACTACGCCGACCGCTTGATGGAACTGCCTTCCGGCGTGCTGGGCGTGGCGTTGGGGACGATTCTGTTGCCGACCCTGGCCAAGACCTACGCCAGCAAGGATCGTCACGAATACTCGCGCATCCTCGATTGGGGCCTGCGCCTATGCTTCGTGCTGGTATTGCCTTGCGCCCTGGCGCTGGGGATTCTGGCCGAGCCGTTGACGGTTTCGCTGTTCCAGTACGGTCAGTTCGATGCCCATGATGCGGAGATGACCCAGCGCGCGTTGATCGCCTATTCCGTCGGTTTGCTCGGGATTATCGTGATCAAAGTGCTGGCGCCGGGCTTTTATGCGCAACAAAACATCCGCACGCCGGTAAAAATCGCGATTTTCACCCTGGTGGTCACCCAGCTGTTCAACCTGATGTTGATCGGACCGCTGGCCCACGCCGGCCTGGCTCTGGCTATCAGTGCTGGTGCCTGCTTGAATGCGGGGTTGCTGTTCTATCAACTGCGCAAGCAGCAGATGTACCAGCCACAACCGGGCTGGGCGAAGTTCGGCTTGAAACTGGTGATCGCGGTATCGGTGATGTCGGGCGTATTGCTGGCCGGGATGCATTTCATGCCGGCCTGGGGCGAGGGGCAGATGCTTGAGCGTTTCCTGCGCCTGGGTGCCTTGGTCGTTGCCGGTGTGGTGGCTTATTTCGGCATGTTAGTGTTGATGGGCTTTCGTTTGCGCGACTTCAATCGCAAGGCGCTGGGCTGAGGTTCTGGCCTCGATAAACACGGGCGAGCCGGCGGTTTTGTCGGCTTGATCACTTTGGGTTACGGTGTTGCCTGTCGTCGGCCGCCGGGTGTGGTTATAATCGACCACTTTATGAGCAAGAAGCGCGTTATGCAGCTGGTTCGAGGCCTCCACAATCTGCGCCCCCAGCATCGGGGCTGTGTCGCCACTATTGGCAACTTTGACGGTGTTCACCGTGGCCACCAGGCTATCCTGGCGCGCCTGCGTGAGCGTGCGCTCGAGTTGGGCGTGCCCAGCTGCGTGGTGATTTTCGAGCCGCAGCCGCGGGAGTTCTTCGCTCCGGACACCGCGCCGGCCCGTCTGGCCCGCCTGCGGGACAAGCTGCAATTGTTGGCCGCCGAAGGCGTCGACCGTGTGCTTTGCCTGGCTTTCAACCAGCGCCTGAGCAAGCTCAGTGCCAGTGAATTCGTCGATACCATTCTGGTGGATGGCCTTGGCGTGCAGCATCTGGAGGTCGGTGACGACTTCCGTTTCGGCTGTGACCGCGCGGGAGATTTCGATTTCCTGCTACAGGCAGGCACCCTTCAGGGTTTTACCGTCGAAGCGGCACAAACCGTCGAACTCGATGGCATCCGGGTCAGCAGCACGCAAGTTCGAAATGCCCTGGCCGCCGCGGATTTCGCCCTGGCCGAACGCCTGCTCGGGCGGCCGTACCGGATCGCCGGTCGCGTATTGCATGGCCAGAAGCTGGCCCGGCAGTTGGGTACGCCCACTGTCAATATTCAACTCAAGCGCCGTCGCGTGCCGCTCACCGGGGTTTACCTGGTGGATGTCGAGATCGACGGCAAGACCTGGCCCGGCGTCGCCAACATTGGCGTGCGGCCCACGGTTCAAGGTGATGGCAAAGCCCACCTGGAAGTGCATCTTTTAGATTTTGCCGGCGATCTGTATGACCGGCGTTTAACGGTGGTTTTCCACCACAAGCTGCGCGAAGAGCAGCGTTTCGCCTCTCTGGAGGCGTTGAAAACGGCGATCAACGCGGATGTCGCCGCCGCCCGTGCACTAGCCGCACCTAGCGCCCATCGCTAATGAAGAGCCTTAAATGACCGACTATAAAGCCACGCTAAACCTTCCGGACACCGCCTTCCCAATGAAGGCCGGCCTGCCACAGCGCGAACCGCAGATCCTGCAGCGCTGGGACAGTATTGGCCTGTACGGAAAGTTGCGCGAGATTGGCAAGGATCGTCCGAAGTTCGTATTGCACGACGGCCCTCCGTACGCCAACGGCTCGATTCACATCGGTCATGCGCTGAACAAGATTCTCAAGGACATGATCATCCGTTCGAAGACCCTGTCGGGCTTCGACGCGCCTTATGTTCCGGGCTGGGACTGCCACGGCCTGCCGATCGAGCACAAGGTCGAAGTGACCCACGGCAAGAACCTGGGCGCGGACAAGACCCGCGAACTGTGCCGGGCCTACGCCACCGAGCAGATCGAAGGGCAGAAGTCCGAGTTCATCCGTCTCGGCGTGCTGGGCGACTTCGCCAACCCGTACAAGACCATGGACTTCAAGAACGAGGCCGGTGAAATCCGTGCCTTGGCCGAAATCGTCAAGGGTGGTTTCGTGTTCAAGGGCCTGAAGCCTGTGAACTGGTGTTTCGACTGCGGTTCGGCCCTGGCCGAAGCGGAAGTCGAGTACGAGAACAAGAAGTCCTCGACCATCGACGTGGCGTTCCCGATTGCCGATGAAGCCCAACTGGCTGCCGCCTTCGGCCTGCCATCGCTGGCCAAGCCTGCCTCGATCGTGATCTGGACCACCACCCCGTGGACCATCCCGGCCAACCAGGCGTTGAACGTTCACCCGGAATTCAACTACGCCCTGGTCGACGTCGGCGACAAGCTGCTGGTACTGGCTGAAGAGCTGGTCGAGTCGTGCCTGGCGCGCTACTCGCTGGAAGGTTCGGTCATTGCGACCACCACCGGTAAAGCGCTGGAGCTGATCAACTTCCGTCACCCGTTCTACGACCGTCTGTCGCCGGTTTACCTGGCCGACTACGTTGAACTGGGCGCCGGCACCGGTGTGGTTCACTCCGCTCCGGCCTACGGCGTGGACGACTTCGTGACCTGCAAGAAGTACGGCATGGTCAACGATGACATCCTCAATCCGGTCCAAAGCAACGGCGTGTACGCGACCTCGCTGGAATTCTTCGGCGGCCAGTTCATCTGGAAGGCCAACCCGGCCATCGTCGACAAGCTGACCGAAGTCGGTGCGCTGCTGCACACCACTATCATCGAACACAGCTACATGCACTGCTGGCGCCACAAGACCCCACTGATCTACCGCGCCACCGCGCAGTGGTTCATCGGTATGGACAAGCAGCCGACCACCGGCGACACCCTGCGTCAGCGCTCGCTCAAAGCCATCGAAGAAACACAGTTCGTTCCGGCCTGGGGTCAGGCGCGCCTGCACTCGATGATCGCCAACCGCCCGGACTGGTGCATTTCCCGCCAGCGCAACTGGGGCGTGCCGATCCCGTTCTTCCTGAACAAGGAAAGCGGCGAGCTGCACCCACGTACCGTCGAGCTGATGGAAATCGTGGCCAAGCGCGTTGAAGTCGAAGGCATCGAGGCCTGGTTCAAGCTGGACGCCGCCGAGTTGCTGGGCGATGAAGCGCCGCAGTACGACAAGATCAGCGACACCCTGGACGTCTGGTTCGACTCGGGCACCACGCACTGGCACGTCCTGCGCGGTTCGCACCCGATGGGCCACGAAACCGGCCCGCGCGCCGACCTGTACCTGGAAGGTTCGGACCAACACCGTGGCTGGTTCCACTCGTCGCTGCTGACCGGTTGCGCCATCGACAATCACGCGCCGTATCGCGAGCTGCTGACCCACGGCTTCACCGTCGACGAGTCCGGCCGCAAGATGTCCAAGTCCCTGGGCAACGTGATTGCTCCGCAGAAAGTCAACGACACCCTGGGCGCCGACATCATGCGTCTGTGGGTCGCTTCGACCGACTATTCGGGCGAAATGGCGGTTTCCGAGCAGATCCTGCAACGCAGTGCGGACGCCTACCGGCGTATCCGTAATACCGCGCGCTTCCTGCTTTCGAACCTGACCGGTTTCAACCCGGCCACCGACCTGCTGCCGGCCGAAGAAATGCTGGCTCTGGACCGTTGGGCCGTGGACCGTACCCTGCTGCTGCAGCGCGAGCTGCAAGAGCACTACGGCGAATACCGCTTCTGGAACGTGTACTCGAAGATCCACAACTTCTGCGTGCAGGAACTGGGCGGCTTCTACCTCGACATCATCAAGGACCGTCAGTACACCACTGGCGCGAACAGCAAGGCCCGCCGTTCGGCGCAAACCGCGCTGTTTCACATCTGCGAAGCGCTGGTTCGCTGGATCGCACCGATCCTGGCCTTCACCGCTGACGAGCTGTGGCAATACCTGCCGGGTGAGCGTAACGAGTCGGTGATGCTCAACACCTGGTACGAAGGCCTGACCGAATTGCCGGAAGGCTTCGAACTGGGTCGCGCGTATTGGGACCGGATCATGGCCGTGAAGGTTGCGGTCAACAAGGAAATGGAAATCCAGCGTGCCGCCAAGGCCGTCGGTGGCAACCTGCAGGCCGAAGTGACGCTGTTCGCCGAAGACGCACTGACCGCCGACCTGGCCAAACTGAGCAACGAACTGCGCTTCGTACTGATCACTTCGACCGCTGCTGTTGCACCGCTGGTGCAAGCACCGGCCGATGCCGTGGTCACCGAAGTCAGCGGCCTGAAGCTGAAGATCGTCAAGTCGAGCCACGCCAAGTGCGCTCGTTGCTGGCACTGCCGTGAAGACGTCGGCGTGAACCCGGAGCACCCGGAAATCTGCGGCCGTTGCGTCGACAACATCAGCGGCGCTGGCGAGGTCCGTCATTATGCCTAATGCCGTTGGCCGTTTCGGACGGCTGAGCTGGCTTTGGTTGAGTCTGCTGGTCCTGGTCATCGACCAGGCCAGCAAGTTCTACTTTGAAGGCAAGCTCGAGATGTATCAGCAAATCGTGGTGATTCCCGATTTGTTCAGCTGGACCCTGGCCTACAACACTGGCGCGGCGTTCAGCTTCCTGGCTGACAGCTCCGGCTGGCAGCGCTGGCTGTTCGCGTTGATCGCTATCGTGGTCAGTGCGGTGCTGGTGGTGTGGCTCAAGCGTCTGGGCCGCAACGAGACCTGGCTGGCGGTTGCGCTGGCACTGGTGCTCGGTGGCGCGCTGGGCAATCTGTATGACCGCATTGCCCTGGGCCATGTGATCGATTTCATTCTGGTGCATTGGCAGAACCGCTGGCACTTCCCGGCGTTCAACTTTGCCGACAGTGCCATTACTGTTGGTGCTGTCATGCTGGCACTGGATATGTTCAAAAGTAAAAAGACCGGAGAAACCGTTCATGACTGAACAGGTATTGGCTGAACAACGCATCGGCCAGAACACGGAAGTCACCTTGCATTTCGCATTGCGCCTGGAGAACGGCGACACGGTGGACAGCACTTTCGACAAAGCCCCGGCGACCTTCAAGGTCGGTGATGGCAACCTGTTGCCAGGTTTCGAAGCGGCGCTGTTCGGTTTCAAGGCCGGTGACAAGCGTACGCTGAGCATCGAGCCGGAAAACGCTTTCGGCCAGCCGAACCCGCAAAACGTGCAGATCATCCCGCGTTCCCAGTTCCAGGACATGGAACTGTCGCCTGGTTTGCTGGTGATCTTCAACGATGCGGCCAATACTGAATTGCCGGGCGTGGTCAAAGAGTTCGATGACGCGCAAGTGACCATCGACTTCAACCACCCGCTGGCGGGCAAGACCTTGACCTTTGACGTGGAAATCATTTCCGTCAAAGCGCTGTAACTGACCGGACACGGTCAAAAATGTGGGAGCGGGCTTGCTCGCTCCCACAGTTAGTTTCTACAGTTTTCGCTATTTCTTGCGCGCAAGACACGAGGCACAGCATGCAAATCAAACTCGCCAACCCCCGTGGCTTCTGCGCCGGTGTGGACCGTGCGATCGAAATCGTCAACCGCGCCCTGGAAGTCTTCGGGCCGCCGATCTATGTACGCCACGAAGTGGTCCACAACAAATTTGTCGTCGAAGACCTGCGCTCCCGTGGAGCGATCTTCGTTGAAGAACTGGATCAGGTGCCGGACGACGTCATCGTGATCTTCAGTGCCCACGGCGTTTCCCAGGCCGTGCGCAGCGAAGCGGCTGGTCGTGGGCTGAAAGTGTTCGACGCCACGTGCCCGCTGGTGACCAAAGTCCACATCGAAGTGGCGCGCTACAGCCGTGACGGCCGAGAGTGCATTCTGATCGGCCACGCCGGTCACCCGGAAGTCGAAGGCACCATGGGCCAGTACGATGGCGGCAATGGCGGCGCGATCTACCTGGTCGAAGACGAGAAGGATGTCGCGGCGTTGCAGGTGAACAACCCTGAAAAGCTCGCCTTCGTGACCCAGACCACGCTGTCGATGGACGATACCAGTCGTGTTATCGACGCCCTGCGTTCACGCTTTCCGGCCATCGGTGGACCGCGCAAGGACGACATTTGCTACGCCACGCAAAACCGTCAGGATGCGGTCAAGCAACTGGCGGACGAGTGCGACGTGGTGCTGGTGGTCGGCAGCCCGAACAGCTCCAACTCCAATCGCTTGCGCGAATTGGCAGAACGCATGTCCACTCCTGCCTACCTGATCGACGGTGCCGAAGACCTGCAAAAGAGCTGGTTCGACGGCGTTGAGCGTATCGGTATCACCGCCGGTGCATCCGCCCCGGAAGTCCTGGTGCGCGGCGTGATCCAGCAGTTGCAGGCCTGGGGTGCAACCGGTGCCGATGAACTGGCCGGTCGCGAGGAAAACATCACGTTCTCGATGCCTAAAGAACTGCGCGTTCGCTCGTTGACCTGAGTGTTCTCCTTTTTTCGCATAACGGATGCTCAGCCTTGTCGCTGCGCAGGCTGACGCGACCGGTCCGAGCCAGCACCACTTGATGTTGGCTCACCGGTTCGCGAACGGCGCAAATGTGTAAAGTCCCTCCTAACAGTGACTCGCCCTGACCTCTGAACCGTATGGAGCTTTCGACCGTACTGTTCCCCACAATCGACACGCGTGGGCCGCTCTGGCGTTCGGTCAGTAGTGGATTGTCGCTGTCCATTTCCCCTTTGCCGCTGATATCCAGGATGATCCGCCAGCCTTGGCCCCAGTCGCCATTGATGCCGTGAATCACCACGGCCTGGTTGCGGGTGATGGCTTCGTTCCGGGCGGTACGAATACCGCTGGACAGAGCCTGTGCCGCTTGCTGTCTTTGGTTCGATTCGATCAGCGTTGCGAACGCCGGACTGACCAAATGCAGAACAATTCCTGTAATTGCCAGTCCCATGAGCAGTTCGATCAGGCTGAAGCCTTGTTGCCGCATTACATCTCCCTCCGTGGCGTGCTGTGGCTCGCGCAATCCCTGCGCGAGAAATGGCAACGCAAACGCACCGCATCGCTCGAATGTGGTGCCGCGCAAGAGCAGGTATAGCCGAAGGAAACAGAAGGCCCCGATGGATCATCCTACAAAAGGTTTCACGCTGATCGAGTTGCTGGTCGCGATCGCGATCCTTCTGATTCTGCTGACTCTGGCTGTGCCGGCGTTTACCCGCTCGACGCAAACAACCAGGGCTGATACTGAAATCGCTGACCTGCGACGAGCCTTGAATTTTGCCCGGTTAGAAGCCATCGATCGGGGCAATACCACACGGGTGCGCCCGACGGCCGGCGGGGATGTCTGGAGCGGGGAGCTGACGATTTACGACGGTACTGGCGCTTTGGCCAATGTATTGCGGGTTGTTCCGGCGATGAGCGGCGGCGCAACTCTGGCGCTAACCTCTGGCATCACTGCCATCGATTTCAACAGTATGGGCGGATTGTCATCACCGTCCTCAGAGGTGGTGATCAGCTATGGGCGGGGCACACAAAGCAGGACGCTGACGGTGTGTTTGAACGGACGAATTCTAATGGGTGGAAGTTGCGGATGAGGGCCGGGAGGCAAAGAGCGCAGGAGGGTATGACGCTGGTCGAAGTCCTGGTGGCGTTAGTCATTCTGGGAGTGGGCTTGCTGGGGGCGGCGGCGTTTCAGCTCAATGCGCTGAAGTACACGGACAGCGCGCGCATGACCAGTCAGGCCAGTTTTATCGCCTACGATCTGATGGACCGCATTCGCGCCAATGCCGCAGCGGATTACACCATTGCGCCGCCGACTTCGGGCAACCCCGACATTACCCGGGATCAGGACCTGTTTGACTTCAACACCAACATCGTCAGTTCACTCGGGGCCTCCGCGACGGGCAGTGTCACTGTCAGCCAGAAGGTGTACACCATCACGATTACCTGGGACGACTCGCGGGCTGCGAAGGCTGCCGACTCGCGGCGCAATTTCGTCCTGAGCAGTCGCGCGGACATTGATCCGACGGTGATCCCGTGAGTCGGCGCAGCAGGGGTTTTAGCCTGGTCGAGTTGCTGATCGCCCTGGCATTGAGCCTGATCGTGGTGCTGGGCGTGGTGCAGGTTTTCATCGCAGCCAAGAACACTTATCTCAGCCAGAACGCGGCCGCGAACATGCAGGAGGACGCACGTTTTGTGTTGAGCAAAATGATTCAGGAAGTCCGCATGGTCGGGATGTTCGGTTGTCTGGAAGCGATCACCGATTCAAGTCAGAAAGGTGATTTCCATGCCAGTCAGCTAGCACCGATCCGTTGGGACAGCGGCGGCCGTAAGTTGACGCTGGTTACGGCGGATGTCGGCGTTAATGGTGACAAGCCGGACTGGACCGTACTTTCCGATTGTCGAACCCATTCGACGGCCTACAGTGAAGGTCGGAAGCCAGTGGCAGGGCAGCTGGCATTTCCGATCCGGCGGCTGACTTATAGCTACAGCAACGACCAACTGCTGATGAAGAGTGGGGCTGCAGTACCACAGGTGCTGGTGGATAACGTCAGCGCTTTTGACGTGAGCTTCGGCCTGGCCAGCACGGCCACTGATCTGGCAGCTTCGCGTTACAGCAGCAACCCGCCGGACCCCGCGCTGATTCGTAGTGTTCGCCTGAGCCTGACTCTCTTCGATCCGAACCACCGGGTGGCCGATCAAACCTTCAACGTGGTTGCCGCCCTGCGCAACCGCTTGCCATGAAGGAGTGCCAATGAATCGTGCTCCCAAGACGTATTTCGCCCAACGCGGCATGGCCCTGTT
The DNA here is from genome assembly GCF_949767755.1 of Pseudomonas sp. IT-P4. Taxonomy (NCBI): domain Bacteria; kingdom Pseudomonadati; phylum Pseudomonadota; class Gammaproteobacteria; order Pseudomonadales; family Pseudomonadaceae; genus Pseudomonas; species Pseudomonas sp. IT-P4. The sequence goes on from NZ_CATKPX010000056.1 coordinate 296,141, forward strand.
GGTCAGCCTGGTGTTCTTGCTCTTGCTGACGTTGATTGGTCTTTCATCGATGCAGAGCGCCACCCTGCAGGAAAAAATGGCCGCTAGCGTCGCCTTGCGCAACCAGTCGTTCCAGAGTGCCGAAGCCGCATTGCGGGTCGGCGAGGGTACGGTGCAGCGGGACAGTTATGCGCTGCCTGTTTGCAGCGGCATCGTGCAATGTGCACCACCGTCCGAGTCTTCGACAATTACCGCTGCCGGTTTCAACGCCTCTTCTGGCGTGACCTGGATTGCATCGGACAAGGGTTTTTATGGCGTGCAAAACATCGGTATCAGCCAAAATGCAGTGAATGTGCCAATCAATACCCCGGCAACCTTGTATCGGGTAACGGCAGTCGGCATCGCGGGGCACTCGCGCAGTGTGGTGGAGAGCATCTATGCGAAGTACTGAGCGACCTGCCAGGTTATGGTCGCAACTATTTGTTGTCGTCGCGCTTGACCTGTCGATGTCGGCGCACGCTGCCACATCAGTGGATTCGCCAGCGCTGAACCGGCCAACCTGTCTGGCCAATGGCAACTGGTACGGTTTTTATCACAGCAATCAGGGGTTGAAGGCCGTCTGCCTGAAGCTGCCCGCTGCGATCAGCGTTAAGATGCTCGACAGCAACGCCGATGGAGTGGTCGACAACAGCGACACACTATCCGATGGCGTGATCTTTATCGGAGAACATTCGACCCGGGACGCCAGCGACAGCGGCGGGGTCGTGAACGATTCCACTGGCGACGGTACTGCGGGGATGGAAAAATCCGGCGGCAGCCGTCGCATCATGTGGCGACAAATACAGTGAGTGAGAGTTGATGCATGCGTAGTTCCAACCGCGGTTTTACCCTGATCGAAATCATGATCGTGATTGCGATCATCGGTATTGTCATGACCATTGCTGCCCCGAGTCTCACCGAATACATGAACAAGGGCCGTCGCGCAGAAGCAGCCGGTCTGCTCTCGGAGCAGGCGCAACTCCTGGAGCGCTTCTACTCGCAGAAAAATGCCTACACCGATGCGACGGGCCTCAGTGCCGGCAATGATTACTACAGCATCACACCGACCCTGACCGACCAGACCTTTCTGCTGACGGCGGTGCGCAAGGCTGATTCGAGCATGGCCACTGACAAGTGCGGTGATCTGACCATCACCAACACCGGTGTGCTCGGTATGGTCAACGCGGAATCCGGCCTGACCAGCAAAGACTGCTGGGGGCGCTGAGTTTTTTTCGGGTGCCTTTTGTACCCTCTGTCTATTTAACGATTGGATCAGAACATGACCAGGCAACAGCAAGTGGTGATTGTCGGCGGCGGGGTGATTGGTTTGCTGACGGCGTTCAATCTCGCCTCCGAAGTGCAAAGCGTTGTGCTGCTGGATCGCTCGAGCGTCGGCCAGGAATCGTCCTGGGCCGGTGGCGGCATCGTTTCGCCGCTTTACCCGTGGCGCTACAGCCCGGCGGTCACCGCATTGGCTCACTGGTCCCAGGACTTTTATCCACAGCTGGGCGAGCGCTTGTTTGCCGCCACTGGGGTTGATCCTGAAGTGCACACCACCGGTCTGTACTGGCTGGATCTGGATGACGAGGCTGAAGCCCTGGCATGGGCCGCCCGGGAAAATCGCCCGCTCAGCGCGGTGGATATATCGGCCGCACACGACGCCGTGCCGGTGCTGGGCAGTGGTTTTGCCCGGGCGATCTACATGGCCGACGTCGCCAACGTGCGCAACCCGCGTCTGGTGAAGTCACTCAAGGCCGCATTGCTGGCACTGCCGAACGTGACGATCCATGAGCAGTGCGAAGTCAGCGGGTTTGTTCGTGACGGCAACAAAGTGGTCGGCGTGCAGACCTCCACAGGTACTGTCCCGGGCGATCAAGTTGTCCTGACGGCGGGGGCCTGGAGCGGTGATTTGCTCAAGCTGCTTGATCTGACGCTGCCGGTCGAGCCGGTGAAAGGGCAGATGATTCTCTACAAGTGTGCGGCGGATTTCCTGCCGAGCATGGTCCTGGCCAAGGGCCGTTATGCGATTCCCCGGCGCGACGGGCACATACTGATCGGCAGTACGTTGGAGCATGAGGGCTATGACAAGACGCCGACCGGGTCGGCACTGGAAAGCCTGAAGGCGTCCGCGGTGGAATTGATCCCGGCACTGGCCAATGCCGAAGTGGTGGGGCATTGGGCCGGATTGCGTCCGGGATCACCCGAGGGCATTCCTTACATCGGCCCGGTGCCGGGGTTTGACGGGCTCTGGCTCAACTGCGGGCACTACCGTAACGGGCTGGTGCTGGCGCCGGCGTCATGCCAGCTGTTTGCCGATGTGATGCTGGGCCGGGCACCGATTATCGATCCGGCGCCTTATGCGCCTGCCGGAAGACTTTGACAAGATCGCAGCCTGCGGCAGCTCCTACAGTAGGCACGCTCTCATGTAGGAGCTGCCGAAGGCTGCGATCTTTTTAAAGCCTCAATCCAATCCCAACTTCTTGAGCCTGTAGCGCATCGACCTGAATGACAGGTTCAACCGCTGGGCCGCCGCCGTGCGGTTCCAGCGGGTTTCCTCCAGGGCCTGGAGCAGCAGTTGGCGTTCGACGTTTTCCAGGTAGGCTTCCAGGTTGTCGATCCGGGTCAGGTCTGGCACGCCAACTTCAGCCCCACAGTTGCCTTCAGCCAAGCGCAGGTCACCGGCTTCAATCTGTTTGTTCTCACACAAGGTGTGTGCCCGTTCGAGCATGTTTTCCAGTTCCCGCACATTGCCCGGGAAGCGATAGCTTTTCAGTGCATCGAGGGCCTGGGGGTGGAGTCTCGCCGCAGGTTGAGCGGTATCGGCAGCCAGACGCTTGAGAATGTGGCTAGCTAGCATTTCGATATCGTCGCGACGTTCACGCAAGGGCGGCACCCGGAGTTCGATTACGTTCAAGCGGTAGTAAAGATCATGACGAAAACGTCCGGCGGCGACTTCGGCACCAAGGTCTTTGTGCGTGGCGCAGAGAATGCGCACATCCACAGCCACTTCCTGCTGCCCGCCGACGCTGCGTACGGATTTCTCCTGAATTGCGCGCAGCAGTTTGACTTGCATGGCCAGCGGCAGGTCGGCCACTTCGTCAAGGAGCAGGGTGCCACTGTGGGCTGTCTGGAACAGGCCGGGTTTGTCTTCGATGGCACCGCTGAAACTGCCTTTGCGATGGCCGAAAAACTCGCTCTCCAACAGCTCCGAGGGAATCGCCGCGCAGTTGATCGCAATGAACGGCTGATGGGCGCGGGGGCTTTGATCGTGGATCAGGCGCGCGACCAACTCCTTGCCGCTGCCGGACTCTCCGCTGATGTAGACCGTCGCATGGCTGCTGGCCAGTTTGGTGATGTGCTTGCGCAGGTTGCGCATGGGCAATGAATCGCCCAGCAAGCGTCGTTCGATGCCGACTCCGTGGGCAGGAACCAGCAGGGCGTTGGTGACCAGTTCACGCAGGCGCGCAAGGTCCACCGGTTTGGTCAGGAAGTCGAAGGCCCCGGCCTTGAGCACATTGATCGCGTTTTCGAGGCTGTCATAGGCGGTGATCATCGCCACCTGGACCTGAGGGTGGCGTTGCTGGATGTGTTGCACCAACTCCAGGCCGGTGCCGTCCGGCAATTGCATGTCGGTCAGGCATAGATCGAAGGTTTCGCGTTTGAGCAGGGATTGCGCTTCGCCAACGTTGCGGGCGTTGAACGTCTCCAGATTCATCCTGCCCAAGGTGATTTCCAGGAGTTCTCGAATGTCCGGTTCGTCATCGACGATCAGGACTTTTTGTCGTGGTCTGGTGTTCAATGTGGGGTTCGTCCGTGTGCATAGGTCCTGCAAAAGCAGCCGCTTTCCTGGCGTACCTTGAAGTCTAGGCGGGACAAAATGCTTTCGCCCGGCTGGCCGGACAGATTAAACCCCAGGCCCTTGGTATGGCGGGCTGGGGCTTCATTTTCGAGTATTTCCAGTGATTTCAGGTCGAGCCGTAGCGGAGGGATTTGCACGCGGCGCTGTAGGTGCAGGACGTTTTCGATTACCCGGTTCATTCGCACAGAGAGGTCTTGAATAATCTGCGTCAGACGTCGATCAACACCTTTCAGTTCCTTGGGTACGCGCGATAGTCCTTGAACGGTTGCCATTTCTGCTCAAGTGTCAGTGACCACTGGAGCCCTTGCCTTGCTCGAGATGAGCCTGGCTGCAATACCATTGCTGGTCGAGGCTCAGTGCGCGGTCACGGGGCAGGTGAACGCCGCAATGGGCACAACGGACCATGGGCGCCGCTTCCCGCTCGGCAGGGGGCTTGGGGGTGGAGGCCTGCCCCTTGAACTTGCGCCAGAACCATACTGCAGCGGCAATCAGGGCAATCCAGAACAATAAACGAAGCATGGTGAGCTGCTTTTTGATTGATGAAGCGGCAGTTTAGCCAAGGACCTGGCAGGCGCACAGTGTAATAAAGTGCTTGAAATAAAAAAGGGAGACTCGAAAGTCTCCCTTTTTGCACAACCTGGGGTGTCAGTCGAACACACCGAGGGTCATGTAGCTGAACCACGAACGGTCGTCGTTGTTGCCTTGCGCTTCGTGATTTTCTTCTTCGATCACATCGCCTTCGGCATCTTTAGGCTTGAGCTCGCTCGGGATGGCGTCCTTGGCTTCCTGGAATTGCTTCTGTACGTCCTGGTTGGCGCGGGTTTCACCCGGCGGCAGCGGCGGACGGGATTCGATCAGGCCCAGGGTCGCCTTGCTCAGCCACGAACGGTTGTCGGCTTCGGCCACGGTCGGTACGAACTGACCATCTACCAGTGTCGGGTGGTTCGGGTAGTTGAGCTTCAGGGTTTCCAGGCTGGTGGCAGCCAGTTCGTCCAGGTGCATGCGCTGGTAGGCCTCGGTCATCACCGCCAGGCCGTCGCCGACCGAAGGGGTTTCCTGGAAGTTTTCCACCACGTAACGACCGCGGTTCGCGGCGGCGACATAAGCCTGACGGGTCAGGTAGTAGTCGGCCACGTGAATTTCATAGGCTGCCAACAGGTTGCGCAGATAGATCATGCGCTGCTTGGCGTCTGGCGCGTAGCGGCTGTTCGGGAAGCGGCTGGTCAGCTGGGCGAACTCGTTATAGGAGTCGCGGGCGGCGCCCGGGTCACGCTTGGTCATGTCCAGCGGCAGGAAACGCGCCAGCAGGCCGACGTCCTGGTCGAAAGAAGTCAGGCCCTTGAGGTAGTAGGCATAATCGACGTTCGGATGCTGTGGGTGCAGGCGAATGAAGCGTTCAGCAGCGGACTTGGCCGCTTCTGGCTCGGTGTTCTTGTAGTTGGCGTAGATGAGTTCGAGTTGCGCCTGATCGGCATAGCGACCGAACGGATAACGCGATTCCAGAGCCTTCAGCTTGGCGATGGCGCTGGTGTAGCTGCTATTGTCCAGGTCGGCTTGAGCCTGTTGGTACAGCTCGACTTCACTGAGGTTTTCGTCTACGACTTCCTTCGATGAGCAAGCAGCGGTCAATGCGAGGATGGCGATCAGCAGCAGGTGTTTCACTTGCATGGCGGCTTGCGTCCCTATGACGGCCGCTGTCTTGGGCGTGGCCGTCCTGTTATGATGAGCGCCCCGTTGAATAGCCTCGGGGCAAAAGACGCCGTATTTAACCACAAGCGCGCAGCCGAAACCAAAGGCTGTGCCGACGCCTAGTCTGAGCATGTCCGATAAAATTGAACTTCGCGCAGAGGTGCCGTCCGAATTGGGCGGCCAACGCCTCGATCAAGTCGCCGCACAATTATTCGCTGAGCACTCGCGCTCGCGCCTTTCCGCCTGGATCAAAGACGGCCGCCTGACTGTGGATGGGGCGGTTATCCGCCCGCGAGACATCGTCCACGGCGGCGCCATCCTTGAGCTGACTGCCGAGCAGGAAGCTCAGGGCGAATGGGTCGCTCAAGACATAGCCCTGGATATCGTCTATGAAGACGACGACATCCTGGTGATCAACAAGCCTGCGGGCCTGGTGGTGCACCCGGCTGCCGGTCATGCCGACGGCACCTTGCTCAACGCCTTGCTGCACCACGTGCCGGACATCATCAATGTGCCCCGCGCCGGTATCGTGCATCGCCTGGACAAGGACACCACCGGTCTGATGGTGGTGGCCAAGACCATTCAAGCGCAGACGCAGCTGGTTACACAGTTGCAGAGCCGCAGCGTCAGCCGGATCTACGAGTGCATCGTGATCGGGGTGGTGACAGCCGGTGGCAAGATCAATGCGCCGATCGGTCGCCACGGCCAGCAACGCCAGCGCATGGCCGTGATGGAAGGTGGCAAGCAAGCCGTCAGCCATTACCGCGTGCTCGAGCGCTTCCGCTCCCACACTCACGTGCGGGTGAAGCTGGAAACCGGTCGTACGCACCAGATTCGCGTGCACATGGCGCACATCAACTACCCGTTGGTCGGAGATCCTGCCTACGGCGGTCGTTTCCGTATCCCGCCGGCCGCCAACCCGACCATGGTCGAGTCGCTGAAAAATTTCCCGCGTCAGGCGCTGCACGCGCGTTTCCTGGAACTGGATCATCCGACCACCGGTCAGCGCATGAGCTGGGAATCGCCGTTGCCGGAGGATTTCGTCTGGTTGCTGACCCTGCTCAAGCAAGACCGCGAGGCGTTCATCGGATGAGTGACTGGCTGATTCCTGACTGGCCCGCGCCGGCCGGGGTCAAAGCCTGCGTCACCACCCGTGCGGGCGGCGTCAGTCTGGCGCCGTTCGACAGCCTCAACCTCGGTGATCACGTCGAGGACAGCCCTGAAGCTGTTGCCGAGAATCGTCGTCGTCTTACCGATCATTTCTCCATTCAACCGGCCTGGTTGCAGCAGGTTCACGGCATCGTGGTGGCCCATGCCGATCCTGACCGGGTGGATACGGCTGATGCCAGCTGGACATCAACGCCGGGCGTCGCCTGTGCTGCGATGACCGCCGATTGCCTGCCTGCGCTGTTTTGCGACCGTGCCGGCACCCGCGTTGCTGCAGCCCATGCCGGTTGGCGCGGGTTGGCGGCGGGCGTGCTGGAAGCCACCCTCGACAGTCTGGCGGTGCCACCGGCCGAAGTATTGGTCTGGCTCGGCCCGGCCATCGGCCCGCAAGCTTTTGAAGTCGGCCCGGAAGTGCGCGAAACCTTCGTGCAGCAGTTGCCGCAAGCGGCTGAAGCCTTCGTGCCGAGTCAAAACCCCGGCAAGTTCATGGCCGACATCTATAGGCTGGCGCGTCTGCGCCTGGCTGCTCGTGGCGTCACCGCTGTCTACGGTGGAGGTTTCTGCACCGTGACCGACCCACGTTTCTTTTCTTACCGCCGTGCCCCTCGCACCGGTCGCTTTGCCTCCCTGATCTGGCTCGCCCGCTAAGCTTCTCTGATCTGCATCAATGTCTTGATGCTTGAAACTCCCAGAATCGACCGCATCTATAGCGGTATCTGGCAGGTTTCTTCATTCAGGATGTTTTATAGGTCCGGCCTGCTCAAAAGGAAGGTGACCCATGCGTATAGACCGTTTAACCAGCAAATTGCAGTTAGCGTTGTCCGATGCCCAATCCCTGGCTGTCGGTCTTGATCATCCGGCCATCGAGCCGGCGCACTTGATGCAGGCCTTGCTCGAACAGCAGGGCGGCTCGATCAAGCCTCTGTTGATGCAGGTGGGCTTTGACGTCAACAGCCTGCGTAAAGAGCTGACCAAAGAGCTCGACCAGCTCCCAAAAATCCAGAACCCGACCGGCGACGTGAACATGTCGCAGGATCTGGCGCGCCTGCTCAACCAGGCCGACCGCCTGGCCCAGCAGAAGGGCGACCAGTTCATCTCCAGTGAGCTGGTGCTGCTCGCCGCCATGGACGAGAACAGCAAGCTCGGCAAGCTGTTGCTCGGTCAGGGCGTGAGCAAGAAAGCCCTGGAGAACGCGATCAACAACCTGCGTGGTGGCGAGGCCGTCAACGACCCGAACCACGAAGAAGCGCGACAGGCCCTGGACAAATACACCGTCGACCTGACCAAGCGAGCCGAAGACGGCAAGCTTGATCCGGTGATCGGCCGTGACGATGAAATCCGTCGGACCATCCAGGTGCTGCAACGTCGCACCAAGAACAACCCGGTGCTGATCGGTGAGCCTGGCGTGGGTAAAACCGCGATCGCCGAAGGCCTGGCCCAGCGCATCATCAACGGCGAAGTGCCGGATGGTTTGAAGGGCAAGCGCCTGTTGTCCCTGGACATGGGGGCGCTGATCGCCGGTGCCAAGTATCGCGGTGAGTTCGAAGAACGCCTGAAATCCCTCCTCAATGAACTGTCGAAGCAGGAAGGGCAGATCATCCTGTTCATCGACGAACTGCACACCATGGTCGGCGCCGGTAAGGGCGAAGGCTCGATGGATGCGGGCAACATGCTTAAGCCGGCCCTGGCCCGCGGTGAGCTGCACTGTGTCGGTGCGACCACGCTCAACGAGTACCGCCAATATATAGAGAAGGACGCCGCTCTCGAGCGACGTTTCCAGAAAGTACTGGTGGACGAGCCGAGTGAGGAAGACACCATCGCTATCCTGCGTGGTCTCAAGGAGCGTTATGAGGTGCACCACAAGGTGGCGATTACCGACGGCGCGATCATTGCCGCAGCCAAGCTCAGCCATCGCTACATCACTGACCGGCAGTTGCCGGACAAGGCCATCGACCTGATCGATGAGGCCGCCAGTCGCATCCGCATGGAGATCGACTCCAAGCCGGAAGTGCTGGACCGTCTGGAGCGTCGCCTGATTCAGCTGAAGGTGGAGTCCCAGGCGCTGAAGAAAGAAAGCGACGACGCGGCGAAGAAGCGTCTGGAGAAACTGCAGGAAGAAATCGCTCGTCATGAGCGTGAGTACTCGGATCTCGAAGAAATCTGGAACTCGGAAAAAGCCGAAGTCCAGGGTTCTGCGCAGATCCAGCAGAAAATCGAGCAGTCCCGTCAGGAATTGGAAACCGCTCGCCGCAAAGGCGACCTGAACCGCATGGCCGAGTTGCAGTACGGGGTGATCCCGGATCTGGAGCGTAGCCTGCAAATGGTCGACCAGCATGGCAAACCCGAAAACCAGTTGCTGCGCAGCAAGGTGACTGAAGAAGAGATCGCCGAAGTCGTGTCGAAGTGGACCGGTATTCCGGTGTCGAAGATGCTCGAAGGCGAGCGCGATAAGCTTATGAAGATGGAAAGCCTGTTGCACCAGCGTGTGATCGGTCAGGACGAAGCGGTGGTGGCGGTTTCCAACGCGGTACGGCGTTCCCGTGCCGGGTTGTCCGACCCTAATCGCCCAAGCGGCTCGTTCATGTTCCTCGGCCCGACCGGTGTCGGTAAAACCGAGCTGTGCAAGGCATTGGCCGAATTTCTCTTTGATACCGAAGAGGCGATGGTGCGGATCGACATGTCCGAGTTCATGGAGAAACATTCCGTGGCTCGCTTGATCGGTGCGCCACCAGGCTACGTGGGCTACGAAGAGGGCGGTTACCTGACCGAGGCCGTACGTCGCAAACCGTATTCGGTGATCCTCATGGACGAAGTCGAGAAGGCGCACCCGGATGTGTTCAACATCTTGCTGCAAGTGCTCGAGGATGGTCGTCTGACCGACAGCCATGGCCGCACGGTGGATTTCAAGAACACCGTGATTGTCATGACCTCCAACCTGGGGTCGGTACAGATCCAGGAGCTGGTCGGTGACCGTGAGGCGCAGCGCGCGGCGGTGATGGATGCGATTTCCAGCCACTTCCGGCCGGAGTTCATCAACCGGGTCGACGAAGTGGTGATCTTCGAGCCGTTGGCGCGGGATCAGATCGCCGGCATTACCGAGATCCAGCTGGGTCGCCTGCGCAGCCGCCTGACCGAGCGCGAACTGAAGCTTGAGCTCAGCCCGGAAGCCATGGACAAGCTGATCGCGGTCGGCTACGACCCGGTGTACGGCGCACGGCCGCTCAAGCGCGCCATCCAGCGCTGGATCGAGAACCCGCTGGCGCAGTTGATACTGTCCGGTCGATTCATGCCGGGCGATACCGCTCACGGTGTGGTGGAGAACGACGAAATCGTCTTCGTCTGATCCATAACGGCAGCAAAATCGAAAAGGCCTCGCATAACGAGGCCTTTTTTTCGTTAGGCTGTTGAACTCAAAGGAAAAGGCTTGTAAAGTGCGCCCCGCAGTAAGTCACCCGCCAGGGTTTCCGCTCCCCAAGCAGGAATCCAAAATAAGTTGCAAATCATTAACTTGAAAGCAATTTAGGGGGTTGACAGAGGTGCTGAAGATTGTAGAATAGCGCGCCTCAGACACACGAACGCAGCGATGCGAACGGGTCGAAGAGAACGCAGTAAAAGCTTCAAAGTTGTAAATTGAAATGTGTAGTTCCGTGATAGCTCAGTCGGTAGAGCAAATGACTGTTAATCATTGGGTCCCAGGTTCGAGTCCTGGTCACGGAGCCAATTTCAAACCGGGGTATAGCGCAGTCCGGTAGCGCGCCTGCTTTGGGAGCAGGATGTCAGGAGTTCGAATCCCCTTACCCCGACCATTTTTGGGTCGTTAGCTCAGTTGGTAGAGCAGTTGGCTTTTAACCAATTGGTCGTAGGTTCGAATCCCACACGACCCACCATTTTTGAAACCAGTTAGCGCTGGAATCGAATCTTAAGATCAGAGGCCAAAAGCGCTGATCGAGGAAGGCGCCTTCAAGGGTGCCTTTTTTTTACCGGGGTATAGCGCAGTCCGGTAGCGCGCCTGCTTTGGGAGCAGGATGTCAGGAGTTCGAATCCCCTTACCCCGACCATATTAAAAATCCTCGTATCGAAAGATACGGGGATTTTTTTTGTCCACAGGAAACTCAGGAACGCCGCAAAGCCACTGTGGGAGCGAGCAAGCTCGCTCCCACAGTGGCTGAGGTGTTAGTGCAGTTTCAGCCGTGGCTCAGTCCCGCGCCCGATCTTGCTGCCCAGCATCAGCATCGCCGTGCGGAACGGCCCGTACAGCGCCATCTGGTGCATGCGGTACAGCGACACGTAGAACATCCGCGCCAGCCAGCCTTCGAGCATCACGCTGCCTGTGAGGTTGCCCATCAAGTTACCCACAGCCGAAAAGCGCGACAGCGAAATCAGCGAGCCGTAGTCGGTGTACTTGTACTCCGGCAGTGCCTTGCCTTCGATGCGCAGTTTCAGCGATTTGGCCAGCAACGAAGCCTGCTGGTGAGCGGCTTGGGCGCGTGGTGGCACATTGCGGTCGCTGCCCGGTTGCGGACAGGCGGCGCAGTCACCGAAGGCGAAGATGTTTTCGTCACGGGTGGTTTGCAGGGTCGGCAGCACTTGCAGCTGGTTGATGCGGTTGGTTTCCAGGCCATCGATGTCCTTGAGGAAACCCGGTGCGCGAATCCCGGCGGCCCAGACTTTCAGGCTGGCCTTGATTTCGTTGCCGTCGGCGGTGATCAGGCTGTCGGCCGTCACTTCGCTGACAGCGGCATTGGTCATGACGTTGACCCCGAGTTTCTCCAGGGTTTTATGCACAGGCCCGCCAATCCGCTCCGGCAGTGCCGGCAGCACCCGTGGACCGGCTTCGATCAGGGTGATGTGCATGTTTTCCGGTTTGATCCGGTCCAGGCCATAGGCTGCCAATTCGTGGGCGGCGTTGTGCAGTTCGGCGGCCAGTTCGACCCCGGTGGCACCGGCGCCGACGATGGCCACGCTGATTTGCTCGATCGCGTCGGTCTGGCCGGCGTGAGCGCGCAGATAGTGATTGAGCAGTTGCTGGTGGAAGCGCTCGGCCTGTTTGCGGGTGTCGAGGAACAGGCAATGCTGCGCCGCGCCCTGAGTGCCGAAATCATTGGTGGTGCTGCCGACGGAAATCACCAGCGAGTCGTAAGACACTTCACGCGCGGGTACCAATTCCACACCGGCTTCGTCATAGGTGGCGGCCAGCTGGATTTTTTTCTGCGCACGATCAAGCCCGCTCATGCGCCCCAGTTGGAACTCGAAGTGGTTCCATTTGGCCTGGGCAACATAGTTGAGTTCATCTTCGGAGGAGTTCAGGGAACCGGCCGCCACTTCGTGCAACAAGGGTTTCCAGATGTGGGTCAGGTTCGCGTCGACCAGCATCACGCTGGCTGTGCCGCGCTTGCCCAGAGTCTTACCCAGGCGGGTAGCCAACTCCAGACCGCCGGCGCCGCCGCCGACAATGACAATACGATGGGACATGGGGATAACTCGCAAGGCTAAAGGAAATCGGTGTCAGTACCTTCGCGAGCGCAAGGCAGCTCATAGCGTCAGGTAACTGATAAGTCGGCTCAACAGGCCCAGACCAATGGTCACTGCCAATACCAGTACAAGGAGCATCCACGGCCGGAAGGGCCGGCGCTCGACTTGGTGCTGGGACAACTGCAGGTACTCTTCGACATGCTTTTGGTCGTCGGGGTTCAGGCGGCTGGTCATATCGGGCCTCGTCAGGGGTAGACGTTGCTGAATGTGTAGAAGCTACAGTGTTTTTACCCAGGGTTGAACGCAGCATAGCCGCTGTCTGGAATGGGTTCGACGCTTACGGTGTCGTCCAGGCGAATGATGCCACTTTGTAACACCCGGGCAGTGATTCCGCCATGTCCGCGCACGGCCTGGAAGGTGCCGATGCCCAGGTTGCTTTCCAGGCGCGCGCAGGGCTGGCACCAGCCTGTGGTTTCGAACGTTGCCTGGCCGATCCGGAAGCGGCGGCCCTTGAGGCTGAACAGATTGATGCCACTGATAACGAGGTTGCGCCGCAGATCTTCAGGCCGGACCGGATGATCGAGTGCGCGCCCCATCAGTGAACTGATGACCGCCAGGTGCTCCCACTGAATCAGCGTTACCTGCCGTGCATTGCGCACGCCGGGGCGGGCGTGGTCGCCGGTCAGGCCAGCTTCCAGGCGCGCTTCCACGGCATCGAGTTCAAGCATCGCCGAACGTGATTGCGGGCGCACGCCGATCCAGCGTACCCGACCTTGTTGCGGCACCTCGGCGATCAGCTCCTGCAGCGGGCTCACAGGCTGATCCCGACGTCGAACACAATGCTGCGCCCCAGGTTGCTGCGCAAGAAGTCCGGAGCATCCGGGTGAGCGAACAGCACGCGGGCGAAAGTCGGCCCAACCAATGACAGCGAACGCCAGCCCTGGCGCAGGTATTCGGTTGGTGGCGGGAAATGGCTGTTGAGGTCCAGCACTTCGCGTTTGAGGCTGGCGAAGGCAATGATGTCCAACTCACCCAGATCCATGCCGCGCTCTTTGTAGTTGTGCGCTTTTTTGCGCAAGGTCGGCGCCAATCGCAGCAAGAACTCGTTGGCGGGGATGCGTCGTGGCTTGGCCTCGCGGCGCACCAGTTGGCTCAGGGAGAACGCGCTGCGTCGGCGTTGCAGCTCGTCGCGCCATTCATCGTTGAGGCGCCGGCCCTCGTCGAGCACGAAGAACACCTCGAAACTGGCATCGCGAAACAACACATCCGGCGGCTCCCCGGCGGGGGCGAACTCATCGGCGCGATAGGGAATGTTCAAGCCTTGCAGCAGGCGCTGGCAGACCCAACGCTCACGCTCCCATTTGCGGGCATTGGACAGAAACGCGTTGGCTTGCTCGGCCGCGATGGTCAGCAGGCGTAAATAATCTGAGTCATCCATAGGCCCAAGCTTAGCGTTCAAATGTGATCGCAAAGAAGACAATTTGTCGAAGAGGCTCATAGCCTTCCGTTCCCATGCCCGTTCCAGGGCCCTGCACAAAACGGATAGTGGTCTGCGCTCACTGGCTATTGCCACGTATCGGACGGCTCTACCCTCGGCTGTACGGACGTAAGCCGTGTTACCGCCGCTCTAAAAAAACAACAACAAGAGATAAATGCCATGCGCAAGATCGACGTACATGAGGTTATCGACAACGCTCGCTTCAACCGCTTTCACTGGATGGTGCTGTTCTGGTGTGCCCTGATCATCATCTTCGACGGTTACGATCTGGTGATCTACGGCGTGGTCTTGCCGATGCTGATGAAAGAGTGGGGGCTCAGTCCTCTGCAAGCCGGTGCACTGGGCAGTTATGCACTGTTCGGCATGATGTTCGGCGCGCTGTTCTTCGGTCCGCTGTCGGACAGGATCGGCCGCAAGAAAGCCATCACCATCTGCGTGATGCTCTTCAGCGGTTTCACCGTGCTCAATGGTTTCGCCCGTAACCCCACCGAGTTCGGCCTGTGTCGCTTCATTGCCGGGCTCGGCATTGGCGGCGTGATGCCTAACGTCGTGGCGCTGATGAACGAGTACGCGCCGAAAAAAATCCGCAGCACGCTGGTTGCGATCATGTTCAGCGGTTACTCGGTGGGCGGCATGCTGTCCGCCGGGCTGGGCATTGTGCTGATCCCGCGTTTCGGCTGGCAGTCGGTGTTTTACGTGGCGGTCCTGCCGCTGCTGTTGTTGCCGCTGATCATGTACTTCCTGCCCGAATCGGTGGGCTTCATGTTGCGTCAGGGGCGCAATGAAGACGCACGCAACATTCTGCAGCGCATCGACCCGGCCTACGTCGCACAAACCTCTGACCAATTGCACATGGCCGAAGTGAAAGGCACGGGCACCCCGGTGTTGCAGCTGTTCCGTGACGGCCGTGCGCTGCGCACGCTGATGCTGTGGCTGGCGTTTTTCTGCTGCCTGTTGATGGTGTATGCGCTGAGTTCCTGGCTGCCGAAACTGATGGCCAACGCCGGTTACAGCCTGGGTTCGAGCCTGTCGTTCCTGCTGGTGTTGAACTTCGGGGCGATCTTCGGCGCGGTCGGGGGCGGGGTGCTGGGCGACAAACTCAATCTGCCGCGGGTGCTGTCGGTGTTTTTCGCCATGGCGGCGGTGTCGATCACCCTGTTGGGCTTCAACAGCCCGATGCCGGTGTTGTACCTGCTGATCGCTATTGCCGGTGCCACTACCATTGGCTCGCAGATTCTCTTGTACGCCTGCGCCGCGCAGTTCTATTCCATGACGATTCGTTCGACCGGCCTGGGCTGGGCCTCGGGCATCGGGCGCAACGGGGCCATCGTCGGTCCGCTGCTGGGTGGCGCCTTGCTCGGGATCAGCCTGCCCCTGCAGCTGAACTTCATGGCGTTTGCCTTGCCCGGTGCGGTGGCGGCCCTGGCCATGACCGTGTTCGCCATCAGCAGCCGACGCAGCGCTGCTGGCGTCAACCCAGCGTTGTCAGCGACCGGTGCCTGAATCATGAAAGCGTTTTTCCAGGACTTCTCGTTGTCAGCCGCCGTGGCTGGATTCATTGCCACGGTGATTTCCTACGCTGGCCCGTTGGTGATCATCTTTCAGGCGGCAGAAGCGGCACATCTTTCGCGGGAAGTGTTGTCATCCTGGATCTGGGCGATCTCCATCGGCAGCGCCGTGCTCGGCATCGGTTTGAGCCTGCGCTACCGCGTTCCGGTGATCATCGCCTGGTCGGCGCCGGGTTCGGCGTTGCTGGTGACACTGTTGCCGGACATTTCCATGGCAGAGGCGGTGGGGGCTTATCTGGTCAGCAGCCTGATCATTTTCGTGGTCGGCATCTCGGGGGCTTTCGACCGGATCATCAGCAAGCTGCCCGCCGCCATCGCGGCGGCGATGCTGGCGGGGATCCTGTTCAGTTTCGGCACCGGGCTGTTCGTGTCGATGCAACACAAGCCGCTGCTGGTCCTGGCGATGTTTGCCACGTACCTGATCTGCAAGCGTGTGATGCCGCGTTATGCAGTGATGATGGTGCTGCTGGTGGGCTGTTCGATTGCCGCGTTCACCGGTGATTTGCATCGTGAAGCGCTGGTGATCGGCCTGGCCACGCCGGTGTGGATCACGCCTGAATTCAGCCTGGGCGCGATCCTGAACATCGCCTTGCCGCTGGTGATGGTGGCGCTGACCGGTCAGTTCGTGCCCGGCATGGCGGTGTTGCGCGCCAGTGGATATCCGACGCCGGCGAGCCCGATCATCACCAGCAGCGCGCTGGGCACGGCACTGCTGGCGCCGTTCGGTTGCCATGGACTGAATCTGGCGGCGATCACCGCGGCGATCTGCACCGGTCGCGAAGCCCACGAGGATCCTCGCAAGCGCTATGTGGCCGGGGTCGTCGGCGGCCTGTGCTACCTGCTGTTGGGGATCTTCGGCGCCACGCTGGTCTCGCTGTTTTCAGCGTTCCCCAAAGAGTTGATCGCGGCGCTGGCCGGGCTAGCCCTGTTCGCAGCCATTGCCGGCGCGTTAACGGGCGCGATGGCGGTGCCGAGCGATCGTGAAGCCGCGCTGGTGACATTCCTGGTCACGGCTTCGGGCATGTCGTTGTTCGGTTTGTCCGCAGCGTTCTGGGGGCTGATTTTCGGCATGGTCACCCATGTGCTGTTGAGCGCCCGTCGTCCCTTTCCCCGTCGCAAATCCACTGCAACTGAAGTCCTTCAACCAGTCGATCAATAACAATAAGAGAAAAACGATGAAACAGATTCTCCCAACAACCGGTTCGGCGTTGTCCCTGGCTGTCGTCTCGAGTTTATCCACAGGTGCGATGGCCGCTGAAAAAGGCTTTATCGAAGACACCACCGCGACGTTGCAGGCGCGCAATTATTACTTCAGTCGCGACTATTCCGACATCGTCGGCGCCAACCAGCAATCGAAGGCTGAAGAGTGGGCACAGGGTTTCATCCTCAATGTGAAGTCCGGATACACCCAGGGCACCGTCGGGTTTGGGGTGGACGTCATTGGCTTGCTCGGCCTCAAGCTCGACAGTGCCCCGGACCGGACCAATACCGGTTTGCTGCCGGTGCAGGGCGACGGCCACGCGGCGGACAACTACAGCCGCCTGGAGGGCGCGTTGAAGATGCGCTATTCCAAAACCGAACTGAAAGTCGGTGAGCTGCAACCCAATCTGCCGGTGTTGGTATTCAGTGATATTCGTCTGCTGCCACCCAGTTATCAGGGCGCAAGCATCACCGCCAACGAGATCAATGGCCTGACGCTGCAGGGTGGTCACTTGAGTTCAACCAGCCTGCGCAACGAGGCTGGCGACGAAAAGATGCAAGCAATGCTGGGGCACGTGCCGCAGCGCCAGGTCAGCAGTGACGGTTTCAATTTTGCCGGCGCTGATTATGTCTTCAACGACAAGCGCAGCTCGATCAGCGCCTGGTACGGGCAACTGGAAGATATCTACAACCAGCGTTTTCTGGGTTTAAAGCACAGTGAGCCGGTGGGCGACTGGATCCTCGGCGCCAACCTCGGTTACTACGATTCGCGCGAGGACGGCAACAAACTGCTGGGTAACATCGACAACCAGGCGTTCTTCTCGTTGCTGTCGGCCAAGCGTGGCGGCCATACGTTTTACGTCGGCTATCAGGGCATGTTCGGTGACAGTGCGTTCCCACGGGTGTTTGCCAACATCTCGCCGTTGGGCAACGAAGTGCCGACCTATGAGTTCGCCTTCACCGATGAACGTTCCTGGCAGGCGCGCTACGACTACGACTTCGCGGCGCTCGGCGTACCGGGGCTGACCAGCACCGTGCGCTACATCAGCGGCAATAACGTCGATACCGGCAAGGGCTATGAAGGCAAGGATCGCGAGCGTGACCTGGATATCGGCTATGTGTTGCAGAGCGGCAGCCTCAAAGGCCTTGGCATCCGTGTGCGCAACGCGATGGCACGTTCCAACTACCGCAGTGATATCGACGAGAACCGCTTGATCCTCAGCTACACATGGACCTTGCTGTGAGCCTGGCGATCACAGGTTGCTGGTGCAATCACCCATGACGTTGTAGGTCACGCGATGGGCCTGTCCTTGATGATCAATGTATTCCATGGTCGCCGGTACAACCCCGCACGCAGTCGCCGTGTCGGACACCGAAACCACCTTGGCGATGTCCAGTGGCTGCGCCGGGTTGTACAGGACCGCGAGGGGCTCGTTGTCGGCGGCCATGGCCGAGGTGGCGATGACGGTCAGCAACAGGCTGATCAACGTTTTCATATTGGCATGCTCCGTGTCGGATTCGATGTCTGAATTTTAGTCTTTGCCACCGACGGATAAAGGGGCGAACCGGGGATGCAGCCTTACATAAAACGTAACAGTCATCGCGCTATCCTTCGCGACGTTTTTTCGATGGTAAGGTCCGCACCCGGGTGGACTTTCTCAAGTCAGAGCTACCGAAGCTGTTCGCCGAACATGACGCGGTGATGAGCGATCCGCGGCATTGGGCTTGAAGTCGAAGGGCGGGCGAGTGGCGGTGTAAACTGAAAGTCTGTTGTTCTTCGCCTGGGAGGCGCGCGTAGCCATGATCGGTGCAGAGTTGCTGTCATCGCAAACCCTTGCGGTCGGCTGGCTGATCTATGTGCCGGTGTTGATCTGGGCGATCTGTCGCGCGCCATGGGTTGAGCTGTTCACCGACAGCCGTCGTCAGCATCTGCTGCTCGGAACGGTGTTTGCGCTGTTTCTGTTGTGGCTGGTGCGGCGCGACTTTGATACCGGCGTGTCTTACCACTTCATCGGCATGACAGCGGTGACGCTGCTGCTGGACTGGCCGTTGGCGCTGGTTGGCGGGTTGGTTGCACAAACGGGGCTGGTGTTGCTCGGTCGACAGGACCTGGCGGCGGTCGGGGTCAATGGCGCGCTGTTGATTGCGCTGCCGGTGCTGGTCACCGAGTGCTGCGCCATTCTGGTGGAGCGGGCGCAGCCACGAAATCCCTTCGTGTATATCTTCGTTTCCGGATTTTTTGCGGCGGCGCTGTCGGCGTTGCTGTGCCTGCTGCTGGCGCTTTGGTTGCTGTGGTTCGACGAGCGTTTCGAGATGCCGTACTGGCTTGAGGATTTTGTCGGTTACCTGTGGCTGATCATTTTCCCCGAAGCGTTTATCAACGGCATGATCGTCAGTGCGCTGGTGGTGTTCTGCCCGGAGTGGCTGGAAACGTTCAACCGCACCCGTTACCTCTCGGCTCCCTGGAAGGACGACGATCCCAAGTCCTGATCCGCATCAAGACCTGGAATCGCCCATTCGATGGATCAGTGACGCGGGTCGAAGTCACCGCTGAACATCTCGTCCTCGGCATCGGGAGCCACCGGAATCTTGTGCTCTTCGGACGCCCAGGCACCCAGGTCGATCAGTTTGCAGCGGTCGGAGCAGAATGGCCGGAACTTGCTTTCGGCGGTCCATTCCACGGGGGCGCCACAGGTTGGGCATTCGACGGTTGTTGGTTGGCTCATGACTGGCCTCCACGCAAAGATAGATAAAAGTGATGCAGGCGTTCGACCTCGCTGTGCAGCCAGGCAAGGTCGCGGTCATTGACCACGACGTCGTCTGCATGGCTCACGCGATCCTGGCGGCTGGACTGGGCCTTGAGGATCGCCTGGACTTGCTGCTCGCTGGTCTGGTCACGTTGCAGGGTGCGTTCGATCTGCAATTGTTCGGGGGCATCGATCACCAGCACCCGTTGGGTCATGGCGTATTGTCCGGACTCGATCAGCAGCGGCGAAACCAGAATCGCATAAGGCGATTTTGCCAGCGCCAGGTGGTGAGCGATTTCCTCGCCGATCAGCGGATGCAGGAGGGCCTCCAGCCAGCGGCGCTCTTCAGGCACTTCGAAGATCAATTTGCGTAGCGCCGCGCGGTCCAGTTGCCCGTCGGCCTGCAACACGCCGGGGCCGAAGTGTTCGGCGATTTGTGCCAGTGCCGGGCGGCCGGGTTCCACTACCCAGCGAGCGGCATGATCGGCGTCGACCACATGCACGCCCAGGTCGATGAAGTGTTGGGCGGCCGCGCTTTTGCCGCTGCCGATGCCGCCGGTCAGGCCGAGAATCCAGGGTTTTTCCACAGGGCTATTCATTTCAAACCGACAAACTGCCAATAGAGGTCGGTTATTTGACCACCCCAGAGCAACGCAATCCAGCCGGCAATGGCCAGATAGGGGCCGAAAGGGATCGGCGTCGAGGTTTTTGCGTTGCGCCAGCGCAGCAGTATCAGCCCGATAATGGCACCCACCAGCGAGGACAGCAGGATGGTCAGGGGCAAAATCTGCCAGCCACCCCAGGCGCCCAGCATCGCCAGCAGCTTGAAATCGCCGTAGCCCATGCCGTCCTTGCCTGTGACCAGCTTGAACAGCCAGAACACCGACCACAGCAGGCCGTAGCCGGCAATCGCCCCCCAAAGCGCCTCGTGCAACGACACGAACAGGCCGAAGCTGTTGACGATCAACCCCAGCCATATCAACGGCAGCACCAGTACGTCCGGCAATATCTGATGTTCGGCGTCGATCAGGCTCATCGCCAGCAACCCCCAGCTCAGGATCAGCACCAGGGCGGCTGGCCAACCGAAGCCAAAGTGCCAGGCCACAAACGCCGACAACAGGCCGCAGGCCAGTTCGGTCAACGGATAGCGCGGGCTGATCGCTGCCGCACAGGCTGAGCAGCGGCCGCGTAAAAACACATAACTGAGCAGCGGGATGTTTTCCCAGGCGCGGATGCGGTGACCGCAGTGCGGGCACTGGGAGTGGGGCAGCAACAGGTTGTAAGTCGGCAGTGGCGTTTCGCCAGGCAGGCCGAGAATGTCATGGGCCTGCTCGCGCCAGTCGCGTTCGAGCATTTTCGGCAGGCGCCAGATCACGACATTGAGAAAACTGCCGACCAGCAGGCCGGTGAGGCCTGCGAGAACGACAAAGGCCAGCGCAGAGTGAATCAGGATTTCATTCAAGGGCATGTCAGATCGCTGAGCCAAGTTGGAAGATCGGCAGGTACATGGCAACTACCAGTCCACCGACGATAACACCCAGCACCACCATGATGAACGGCTCCATCAGACTGGTGAGGTTATCGACCATGTTATCGACGTTGTCTTCGTAGAACCCCGCGACTTTGTCGAGCATAGCGTCCAGGGTGCCGGACTCTTCGCCGATTGCAGTCATTTGTATCGCCATGTTCGGAAAGACGCCGCAGGTGCGCATGGCGAAGTGCAATTGCATGCCGGTCGAGATGTCCTGCCGGATGCGCAATACCGCGTGCTTGAACACGACATTGCCGGTCGCACCGGCCACTGATTCCAGGGCCTCCACCAGCGGCACGCCGGCAGCGAAAGTGGTCGACAGTGTACGGGCGAACCGGGCCACGGCGGACTTGTGCATCAGGGTGCCCACCAGCGGCAGTTTCAGCAGCCAGGTGTCCATCCGGTCACGGAAGGCCGGGGATGTCCTGAGGGCGTGGCGCACGCCGAAGGCCGTTGTGACCAGCGCGCCAAGGACCACCCACCACCAGGCCTGCATGAATTGCGACAGGCCAATGACCATCACGGTGAAGGCCGGCAGTTCGGCGCCAAAGCCTTTGAACACGGATTCGAACTGCGGCACGACATTGACCAGCAGAATCCCGGTGACAATCGCCGCGACGAACACCACCACCAGCGGGTAGGTCATGGCTTTCCTGATCCTGGCCTTGAGGCTTTCGCTTTTTTCCTTGTAGGTTGCGACCCGCTCCAAAAGGGTATCGAGGGCACCGGCCTGCTCGCCGGCATCCACCAGGTTGCAATACAGCTCATCGAAATACCGGGGCTTCTTGCGCAGGGCGGCGGCGAAACTGCTGCCTGCCGCAACTTCCTGTTTCAGTTCGTCCACCAGCTTGCGCATGGCCGGATTGTCGAAGCCTTCGCCGATGATGTCGAACGACTGCAACAACGGCACGCCGGCCTTCATCATCGTCGCCATTTGCCGGGTGAACAGGGCAATGTCCTGGGCCTTGATGCGCTTGCCCATGTCGAAAACCGAAGGGTTTTTCTTGCGCACCCTGCCGGGACTGATGCCTTGCTTGCGCAGTTTCGCCTTGATCAGCGCCGGGTTTTGAGCGCTGAGTTCGCCGGTCACTTTTGTGCCTTTGCGGTCGATGCCTTCCCATGCATACACGCTGATTTTCGCTGCCTTGACCGCCATGTTCAGTCCTGGGTATTCCGATTGAACTGCTCTTATAGCCTAGTCAAGGGACGGGGCCAAACCCACTCGGTGAGGTGACAAAAAACGTCAGATAGTGCTGATCCTGGTAGTAGGTAAGGGCTTTGCGGGCTACCAAGCCCCTGCCAACAGGGGCTTCTGGCCTTGGCACAGGCTGTGCTGCCATGGGGCAGGTCATGAGCCTTCGACTCATGCATGGAGCTTGTACATGAACAATCAGAAAGGTTTTACCCTGATCGAGTTGCTCGTCGTGGTGGCGATCATCGGGATCCTGGCAACACTGGGCCTGCCGATGTATTCCAAGTACCAGGCCCGGGCCAAGGTCACGGCGGCACTGGCCGAGCTGACTGCAATGAAGGTGCCGTTCGAGGATGTGATCAACCAGGGGGAAACCCCGACAATTGCCAACGTGGCACCCGCTGGCAAGGCATCGACCAACCACTGCGCCCTGTCTGTGACGGCTACAACGCAGGCGGGAGCGGGATCAATCGTTTGTACGTTGCGCAATGCCCCGGGGGTGGTCCAGGACAAAACCGTTACCCTGACACGGGACGAAACCAAAGGTTGGTCATGTAAGAGCAGCGTTTCCGAGGACTACTTGCCTAAAGGTTGTTCCGGGTCTGCGGCATGAAGTGCTGAATCAAGTCCCCGCTTTTGCGGGGTTTTTCCTGTTTGTCGACCTGTCGTTAAATGCTGCAGATAAAGCTCAGAAATTTCAGCATCTTAGGAACTTTCCATAAACCCGCAACTTGCATGCAGAGTTTGTGCTTCTCGTGCATTTTGCATGATTTCGAAAATTGACTGATTTTATAACTTTTTGATTTATAAGGATTTGTTCTCTGTTTCAAAGTTGGCATAGCGTTCGCAATATCCCAGGTAACCCTGCCGGCAAGACACCCGGCAGACTTTCCGAAAAACAGGAGTTACTCGTATGAAGAAGTTCGCTATCACTGCCGCTGCTGCTACCGCGCTGACCCTGACCATGGCCAACGCCGCGTTTGCTCAAACCACCCAGGCAACCCAGTCGCCAATGGTGCTGGCTGCCGGTGAAATGACCGAAGCGAAAGAAGCTACTTCCGATACCTGGATCACCACCAAAGTCAAAGCTGACCTGATGACCGAAAAAGGCATTCCAGGTAGCGACATCAAGGTTGAAACCAACAAAGGCGTGGTATCGCTGTCGTCGACCACCGCCGTGACCGATTCGCAAAAAGAAATGGCTGTGGCCATCACCAAGAAAATCAAAGGCGTCAAGGCGGTCTCCGCTGACGGCCTCAAAGCCGAGTAAGGCAAGACTTCTCGCCTGGACCGGGAGAAGGCGCGACAGACGGGCAGAGTCATACGCCTGTTGCAACCTGAGAGTTCATGCGAAAGGCCATAAGGATGTGGCCGTCACAGGCCCCGTGCATTTTTGCCGGGGCCTGTTCTATGTGTGGCGCTGAAAATCAATTGTGGGAGCGAGCTTGCTCCGGGCGGCGTTCCGACGATGACAGCCTTTCAGGCGACATCGATGTCGACTGTTTGGTCGCCATCGCGAGCAGACTCCAGCCGCCGATACATCACTCGGCATCCAGATGCATCGGCGTCACCACGCGGCCGTCGCTTTGCGCTTCGCCCAGATTGGCGTCGATGAAGTACACCCGGTCATCTTCCAGCTGGGCCTTGTCGACCAGGTAATCCTTGATGCTGCTGGCGCGTTCCTGGCCCAGTTGACGCAACAGCACGTCGCTGGAGCTCCAGAACTTGATCACCTCGGCACGCATTTTCGCGGTGCGCTCTTCCTTGCCCAGATCCTTCCATTCGGCGGGGGGCTGGGTTTTCAGGCGGGTGCGGTAGATACCTTCGAGCAGCGGGCCTTTTTCCCCGTCCGGCACTTCCAGCAACGAAGCCTGGGCCGGGACCTTGTCACCGCGGCGCTGGAGCATTTTGTAGTAGTTGTACTGGTATTCACGTTCCAGGCGTTGTTCGGCGATCAGCGGGCCATCGCTGCTCTGGGCGGCGGTGCCTTCGATTTCCAGGCGCAGGGCCGGACGCTCCTTGAGCGCCTTGGACAGTTTGTCCAGGGCGCCTTCGGCGTCCTTGCCCAATTCGCTGGAACCCGCTGCAAATGAAACGCTGCCCAGGTCTTCCGAGCCACCACCGTTGACCAGCCCACCAATGAGTTTGAACGGTGCTGCCGCGGCTTTGACGACCAGGTTGCGCAGGGTCTGCCAGATAATCGGCATGACGCTGAACTGAGGGTTGTTCAGATCGCCGCTGACCGGCAGTTCGATGGAGATCTTGCCGTCGACGTCCTTGAGCAAGGCAACGGCCAGTTTCAACGGCAGGCTCACGGCATCCGGGCTGTCGACTTTTTCACCCAGTTCCAGTTGTTCGACCACCACTTTGTTTTCGGCTTTGAGCTGACCCTTGGTGATCTGGTAGTGCAGGTCGAGATTAAGCCGGCCCTTGCGGATACGGTAGCCGGCGAACTTGCCGGAGTAGGGCGTCAGCGTGGTCAGTTCCACGCGTTTGAAGCTGGTGGCGATGTCGAGGCTGGCCATCGGGTCGAACGGATTGACCGAGCCCTTGATGGTCACCGGCGCGTAGCGATCGACCTTGCCCTTGACGTCGACACTGGCCGGTTTCGGCTGACGGCTGTCGATGGTGCCGATCTGCCCGTTGAGTTGCTGGATGGCGGTGGCGAAGTTCGGGGTCAGGCTGAAGTCGGCGAAGTTGGCCGAACCGTCATTGATGAAAATGCCGCCGATGTGGATGCCCAAGGGTTTTTCGTTGCTGGCCGGTTTGTTCGCCGCCGGTTTTGCCGCGGAGTCCGCCGGCTGGGGAACCAGCAGGTCATCGATGTTGGTGGTGCGATCATCGTTGATCATGAAGCGCGCATAGGGCTGGAACAGGTTGATCTTGTCGATCGACAGGCTGTCCCCATGCTGATAGTTCAGGCCTTCGACCACGACCTGTTGCCACTTGAGGAAGTCGCGGGTTTTCAGGGTATCCAGGGTATGGAGCTGATCGACCTGGGCGCGGCCGGTGACGTTGAACGCCAGGGGTTCGGTGCTTTTCAGGTCGACCGCCAGATCGCTGCCGAGCATGCCGCTGCGCAGTTCCAGGCGAATGAACGGTGTGATGTAGGACTGGGCAACCCGCAAGTCGATGTCCTTGGTCTGTACCTTCAGTCTGGCGCTGACCGGAGCCAGGTTGACCTCGCCGTCGGCCATGATCTTGCCTTGCTTGCCCACGCCGCTATCGAGCTTGAGGGTAAAGGGTGAACCGTTGAGGCTGTCGAAGTTTTGCAGGTCAAGGTTCAGCGGACCCAGTTCCAGGGCGACAGCAGGTTGTGCCTTGCGGTCCGCCAGATGCACCTGGTAGTCGCGCAGTTGCACATCCTTGAGCAGCACCTGCCAGGGTTTGTCTGGGGTGGCCGGTTCAGGTTTCGGTGAGTCTGCCGCCGCCGGAGTGCTGGTCGGTTCGACATCTGCCTTGGCTTTGGCGGTGGGTTTTGACGGTTGGCTGGCGAACAGTTTCTGCCAGTCGAGTTGGCCGTCCGACTCCAGCGCGGCCCAGGTTTCCAGTTTGTGGCTGCGGATCTTGCCGACCACCACTTGCTGTTTGGCCAGGTCCACGGTGGTTTCGCTGACGTCCAGGCGCTCAAGCTTTACCAGCGGTCGGCCATCCGGCGCCTTGATCGCGAAGGGGGCGATGCTGACCGCTACATTGCTTAGCAGCAGCTCGGTTTCCTTGGTCAGGTTGAGTTTGTAGTCGGTGCTGATGCTCATGACGCCGTTTTCGAGATCCAGTGGCACGGCATCGCGCACATAGGGCCAAAAGGCTTTCATCTTGCCATCAGTGATTTTCAGCTTACCTTCGGAGGCGATCGGGATCAGGCTGAAGTTGCCGGTCCAGTCGATCTGTCCGCCATTGGGGCCGACGGCCACCAGGGTCATGTCGGCGCTGTCATCGGGCAGGGTGCTGAGGTTCTTCAGCTCGAAATCGAGTGTGTCGTAGAGAAACTCGATGGGTTCGCTGGGCCGGGCATCTTCAAAGTGTACGGCGCCGCCCGCCAGTTTGATCCGCTCGATGCGCAGCGGAAACGGCTTGGCATCAGGGTCGGCCGGCGTGGGTTCGCTCTCTGGTAGCTTGAACAGCCCGAGCAGGTTGAGTTTGCCGTCCTTGCTGAACAGGATTTCGGTCTTGGGCTTGGTCAGCTCGACATCAGACAGGTGCACCGCCTTGGTCCACAGGCTGTCGAATTGCAGATTGGCGTACAGGCGCTCGAAACCGACCTGTTCCTTGCCGGGTTCGCCGATGTTCAAGCCCCAAAGGGTCAGTTCAAGGCTGAACGGATTGAATTCGATCCGCTGGATGGTCGCGGGTGTAGTGGCGTAGCTGGCCAGTTGCTGGTTGGCAACGCGCAACGCGACACCCGGTAAAATCAGAAAACCCAGCAAGCTGTAGAGGGCCAGAGCAGTCAACAAGGCGCCAATGGCGCGAATCAATCCTTTGTACATGTGCGGCTTCATCTGTCTGAATCGGAGAGCCTTGGAGTATGGCATGCGTTTCCGGTTCCGAAGTGATCGGCCTGTTCAGGAAATTTCAGATTTCTCCGAGGACGGTCAGAGCTGAAGAATCAGGGTTTTCAGCGGTGGCTGTTGATCCAACGACGGAAAATCGGCGCCTGGCTTCATCATGGTCCATTCACGCACCGGCCGTCCGGCCTTTTCCGCGCAACGCAAAACCTGTTCGCGCCAGTCGTCCATGCTGACTTTTGCCAGGTTGTTGCAGCAGATCAGCACGCCGTTGTCGGCGGTGGTCAACAAGGCGGGTTTGAGCAGGCTTTGGTAGTCGCGCAGCAGGTCGACGGTGCCGAACGCGCTCTTGGCCCAGGCTGGAGGGTCCAGCAGCACCAGATCGTACTGGCGCTGTTCCAGGCGCTGATAGCTCGGCAGCTTTTGCCCGCGGCGCTGGCTGATCGGCAGCCCGGCCAGTTGGCGAATGGCCGGGAAGTAGTCGGACTGGATAAATTCCATGGTCGGCAACTGCGGGTTGAGTTGGCCGTTCTCCCGACCGACCGCCAGGTTGCCTTCGGCGAAGTCCAGGTTGCACACCTCGCGCGCGCCACCGGCGGCAGCACTGAGGCCGACACCACAGGTGTAGGCGAACAGGTTCAGCACGCTTTTGTTCTTGCTGTGATCCTTGACCCAGCCGCGGGTGTTGCGCAGGTCGAGGAACAGCAGCGGGTCCTGTCCGGCATGGCGCCCTCGCACCCGATACTTCAGGCCCCACTCGTGGCCGACCAGGTCTTGCAGGGCGGCTTCGTCGGCGCGGTAGACGATGTCTTCGCGATCGATGCGCGAGTTGCCACGGGAGCGGTCGTTGTAGACCAGCAGGGTTTCAAAACCCAGGTATTGATTGATCGCTTCGTGCAGTTGCAGCAGCGTCTCGCGCTCCAACGCCTGGTGGAAACTTTGCACCAGCAATTGCGGGCCGTAGCGGTCGATGGTCAGGCCACCGGCGCCTTCCTGGCTGCCGTGGAACAGGCGATAGCAATCGGTACCTTGCTGGTGCAGTTCGGCGAGCAGGTCCTGGCGTTGATCGAGGGCGGCGCGCAGCGCCTGATTCAAGGAAGACATGCTGGGCGCCTTGCAGGAGGGAATTGGGCGCGGGAGTTTAACAGTTTTGGCGCGGGACTCGACTTGCTCGCGAAGCTTTTGATCTTTGTTCTTTCTAAGTAATCCCCATTCGCCGTTTAGCCCGCTGCACTGACCCGTTACGCACCGCCCAGCGCAGCATCGGCGCACTGCGATTGACACTGGCGCGGATCAGCTTGCGTTGCAGCGGGTTCTGGCTGACGCCGAGCATGTCGCTGGCCCAGTCCGGCAGCAGGTCGATCCCGGCCTGCATCATCAGGCCGCCGAAGGGCTTGGCCAGACGGCTGGGGGCGGGGGCGTTCAATAGCAGGCGCAGCACTTCGCGACTGCGTTCATCGCACAACAATTGCGGGCGAACACGCTCAAGGTAATCGGAAATTTCCTGCCGTGAACGGGGCACATCACGCGCCCCAAGACGTTCGGCAACCAAGGCAATCTCGGCGTAATAACGATCCTGATCCGCGAGGGACAAATGTGGATTGCGATAGCGCAAATGCGCGGCGAGGAAGTTGCTGACTTCCGCGACGTGCACCCAGGTCAGCAGATCAGGATCGCTGGCTGCGTAAGGGCGCCCATCCGGTGCCGTGCCGGTCACTTGCAGGTGAATGGTGCGGACTTTTTCGATCAGCCAGTCGGCATCCTGTCGAGAACCGAAGGTGGTGCCGGAGATGAACTGCCCGGTGCGGCGCAACCGGCCGAGCATGTCTTCACGAAAGTTCGAATGGTCCCAGACCCCGGCCAATGCCAGCGGGTGCAGGGCCTGCAGCATCAGGGCGCTGATGCCACCGATCAGCATGCTGCTGAAATCGCCATGGACTTGCCAGCTCACCGAGTCCGGCCCGAACAGCCCGGGGTCGCCCTTGGGGTTTTCCAGGTCGAGTTTGCCCAAAGACAAACCGGTCAGGCTCATGATCTGGGTTTCGATGCGGGTGCGGATGAATTCCATGGCCACTCAGTGATGAAAGAGGAGGGCGCGGCCACTGGCCGCGCCTGTAGGTTACTGGTTCAAGCGCTTGTCGATCAGCCCTTGCACCACGCTCGGGTCTGCCAGGGTCGAAGTATCACCCAGACTGTCCAGTTCATTGCAGGCGATCTTGCGCAGGATGCGCCGCATGATCTTGCCTGAGCGGGTTTTCGGCAAGGCCGGGGCCCACTGGATCAAGTCCGGTTTGGCGAAACTGCCGATTTCCTTGCTGACCAGGGCCAGCAATTGCTTCTTCAGTTCATCGTTGGTTTCGACGCCGTTCATGGGCGTGACGAAGACATAGATGCCCTGGCCCTTGATGTCGTGGGGATATCCGACCGCAGCGGCTTCAGCGATGCTCTCGTGCAGCACCAGGGCGCTTTCCACTTCGGCGGTGCCGATACGGTGGCCGGACACGTTGATCACATCGTCGATGCGCCCGGTGATCCAGTAGTCGCCATCTTCATCGCGCCGTGCGCCGTCACCGGTGAAGTAGTAGCCGGGGTAGGGTTTGAAGTAGGTGTCGACCATGCGTTGCGGGTCGCGATAGACACTGCGGATCTGCGCCGGCCAGCTGGATTTTATGGCCAGTACGCCGCTGCCGGCGCCCTTGATTTCCTTGCCTTGCTCGTCGAGCAGCACCGGTTGCACGCCGAACATCGGTTGTGTCGCACAACCGGGCTTGATCCGCTGGGCACTGACCAGCGGGCTGAGCATGATGCCGCCGGTTTCGGTCTGCCACCAGGTATCGACGATCGGGCAACGCTCTTGGCCGACCTCATGGAAATACCATTCCCAGGCTTCCGGGTTGATCGGCTCGCCGACCGTGCCGAGTAGCCTGACGCTGGCGCGGGATGTTTGCTTCAACGGTTCCGGGCCTTCGCGCATCAGTGCGCGCAGGGCCGTCGGGGCGGTGTAGAAAATGTTCACCTTGTGCTTGTCGACCACCTGCCAGAAGCGCGAGGTGCTCGGGTAGTT
The DNA here is from genome assembly GCF_949767755.1 of Pseudomonas sp. IT-P4. Taxonomy (NCBI): domain Bacteria; kingdom Pseudomonadati; phylum Pseudomonadota; class Gammaproteobacteria; order Pseudomonadales; family Pseudomonadaceae; genus Pseudomonas; species Pseudomonas sp. IT-P4. Next base: position 325,651 of record NZ_CATKPX010000056.1, read on the forward strand.
CGGCACGCCTTCGAAGATCAGCGTGGTCGCGCCGTTGGCCAGCGGGCCGTAGACGATGTAACTGTGGCCAGTGACCCAGCCGACGTCGGCGGTGCACCAGAAGACTTCGCCGTCGCGGTAGTCCAGCACGTACTTGAAGGTCATCGCTGCTTGCAGCAGGTAACCGCCGGTGGTGTGCAGCACGCCTTTGGGTTTGCCGGTGCTGCCGGAGGTGTAGAGGATGAACAGCGGGTCTTCGGCGTCCATCGGCTCGGGCGGGCAATCGGCGCTGGCTTCGCTCAGTGCCTGCTGGTACTTGATGTCTCGTCCTTCGACCCGGTTCACCGACCCCTTGCTGCGCTCGACCACCAGCACGGTGCTCACGTCCGGGCAGCTTTGCAGCGCCTTGTCGACGTTCTGCTTGAGTGGCACGACCTTGCCGCCGCGCACACCTTCATCGGCAGTGATCACGGTGCGGCAGTCGGCGTCGAGAATGCGGTCGCGCAACGAGTCCGGGGAGAAACCGCCGAACACCACCGAGTGCACCGCGCCGATGCGGGTACAGGCCAGCATGGCGTAGGCCGCCTCGGGAATCATCGGCATATAGATGCACACACGGTCGCCTTTTTTCACGCCACGGCTTTTCAGCACGTTGGCCAGGCGGCAGACGTTTTCATGCAGTTTTTTGTAGGTGATCGATGTCGAGTCGGCAGGGTCGTCGCCTTCCCAGATGATGGCGACCTGATCGCCGCGTTTCTCCAGGTGCCGGTCGATGCAGTTATAGCTGACGTTCAACTGCGCGCCGGCAAACCAGGTGGCTTCACCGGTTTTCAGGTTGTAGCGCTGGACGGTTTCCCAGGGGGCGCTCCAGTCGAGAAAACGCGTGGCCTGTTCGGCCCAGAAGGTGCTGGGGTGTTCGATGGATTGGCGGTACAGGCGCTGATAGTCGTCTTGACTCAATTGCGCGGCCCGGCGGACGGCATCGGCTTTGGGGAACGTGCTGATATCGAACATGACGGTTCCTTATTCTTGTTTTGCGACAAAGATAAAGATGCGCCGAGAGGTCAAAGGGTTCAAGAGGGGAGCTGTGCGACCCTCGTAGGAGCTGCCGAAGGCTGCGATCTTTTGACGTTGCTTTGAAGATCAAAAGATCGCAGCCTTCGGCAGCTCCTACAGTGATAGTGCACGCCACCGTTTTTGCAGTAAACCCGGTGCCGTTTGAAGGGGCGGGCTAACCGCCCCTTCAGCCGATCACCCGCGGTGACGACCACGGAAGTAATTGATCAGCCCTTGGGTCGAGGCGTCCTCGGCCGGGGTTTCTTCGCTGCCGACCAGGCGGTTGTAGACGCCTTTGCCCAGCTCTTTGCCCAGCTCAACACCCCACTGGTCGAAAGCATTGATGCCCCAGATCACGCTTTGCACGAAGACTTTGTGCTCGTACATCGCCACCAGAGCGCCGAGGCGACGCGGGCTGATGCGCTCGACCACCAGGGTGTTGCTCGGACGGTTGCCCGGGATCACCTTGTGTGGCGCGAGTTTTTGCACTTCGGCGTCACTCATGCCTTTGTCGCGCAGTTCGGTTTCGGCCTCGCCAAGGGTCTTGCCGAGCATCAGCGCCTGGCTCTGCGACAGGCAGTTGGCGTACAGCCACTGGTGGTGGTCGGACACCGGGTTGAAGCTGACGATCGGCACGATGAAGTCAGCCGGGATCAGTTGGGTGCCCTGGTGCAGCAACTGGTGGTAGGCGTGCTGACCGTTGCAGCCGACACCGCCCCAGATCACCGGCCCGGTGTCGGTGGACACGGGCTTGCCGTCCTGGCGCACGCTCTTGCCGTTGGACTCCATGTCCAGCTGTTGCAGGTGCTTGGTGATGTTGCGCAGGTAGTGATCGTACGGCAGGATCGCGTGGCTTTGCGCGCCCCAGAAGTTGCCGTACCACACGCCGAGCAAGGCCAGCAGCACCGGCATGTTCTGTTCGAACGGCGCGGTCTGGAAGTGCTGGTCCATGGTGTAGGCACCGGACAGCAACTCCTTGAAGTTCGACATGCCGATGGCCAGGGCAATCGGCAAACCGATGGCCGACCACAGCGAGTAGCGCCCGCCGACCCAGTCCCACATCGGGAAAATGTTTTCTTCGCGGATGCCGAACGCCACGGCGGCGGCGTTGTTGCTCGAAACCGCGATGAAGTGGCGATACAGCTCGGCTTCCGAACCACCCTGGGCCAGGTACCAGGCACGGGCGGCCTGGGCGTTCTTCAGGGTTTCAAGGGTGTTGAAGGATTTCGACGAGACGATGAACAGCGTGGTCTCGGCGCGCAGCTTCATGGCCAGTTCGTGGAATTCGCTGCCGTCGATGTTCGCCAGGTAATGGCAACGCACGCCTTTCTGGGCGTAGGACAGCAAGGCTTCGGACACCAGCTCCGGGCCGAGGAAGGAGCCGCCGATGCCGATGTTCACCACGTCGGTGATCGGCTTTTCGGTGTAGCCGCGCCACAGACCGTCGTGGATACGGCCGACGAGGTCGGTGATCTGGTTCAGCACCTTGTGCACTTCGGGCATCACGTTGACGCCATTGACCGACAGCTTGTCGCCGACCGGGCGGCGCAGGGCCGTGTGCAGGGCCGGACGACCTTCGGAAGAGTTGACGATTTCGCCATCGAACAGCGACTTGATCGCGCCCTTGAGGTCGACTTCGTTGGCCAGGCCCACCAGCAGATTGCGGGTCTCGGCGTTGATCAGGTTTTTCGAATAGTCGAGAAACAGGCCGCAGCTGCTGAGGGTGAATTGAGTAAAACGCTGCGGATCGGCATTGAAAGCTTCGCGCATGCTGAAATCCTGCATGGCTTGGCGGTGGTCATTCAGCGCTTGCCAGGCAGGCAGAGCGGTAACGTCGTGAGGAGTGCGGTAATACGCCATCGCTGCGGGTTTCCTTATTACTTGAACGGCCTTTTGAACACTAAAAATCCCGGAGCGCTGTGGGTGGGCGTTCCGGTCAACTGCGTCGACACGATTTCATGGCGCAGGGCGACTACAGTAAACCCCGCGCAATGATCTGTCTTGACTTTGTCTGACCTGTTTCCGGTACTTTTTTAACATCGAAGTTAGGAATGGTCCGACAAACGGAAGAGACAGGGATCGGATCAGGCGACCTGGACCGGAATGGCGTTGCTGGTGTGGCTCAGTTCATTGCCCGGTGCCATGTAGAGCATGCGCGGCTTGAAGTTGAGCAGTTCGGCTTCGCTGTAATGAGCGTAAGCGCAGATGATCACGCGATCGCCAACCTTGGCCTTGTGCGCGGCGGCGCCGTTGACCGAAATCATGCGCGAACCTTCTTCGCCACGGATGGCATAGGTGGTGAAGCGCTCGCCGTTGTCGACGTTGTAGATCTGGATCTGCTCGTACTCACGAATGCCGGACAGGTCCAGCCATTCGCCGTCGATGGCGCAGGAGCCTTCGTAATCGAGTACAGCGTGGGTGACTTCGGCGCGATGCAGCTTGGCTTTGAGCATGATGGCGTGCATGAGTATTTCCCAGGTCGGAATCGAACGGCGGGCAGTTTGCCCGATGGCTTGAGAGGCAGCAATAAGGTGTGGAAACTGCCGCAGATCGAATGTGGGAGCGGGCTTGCTCGCGAAGGCGTTGCGTCAGTCGACGTATGTGTCAGCTGACAGACCGTATTCGCGAGCAAGCCCGCTCCCACAGGGTATTGCAGTGTTTAGATTGGCGCGTCGAGGTTCAGGTGCAGGTTGTCGATCAACCGCGTCGTACCGAGGAACGCCGCCACCAGAATCACCAGGTCACGATCCTGCGCCGTCGCAGGGCGCAAGGTCAGGGCATGGCGGATTTCCAGATAGTCGGGACGCAGGCCGGCGGCTTCGAGCTGTTTGATCTGGGTGCCGATCAGCGCCGGGTAGTCGCGTTCGCCCTGCCTGATCGCTTCGCCGATCGCATTCAGCGTGCGATAAACCACTGGTGCCACAGCGCGTTGCTCTTCGCTGAGGAAACCATTGCGCGACGACAGCGCCAGGCCATCGGTAGCGCGCACAGTGGGCTCGCCGATGATCTGGATCGGCATGTTCAGGTCATGAACCAGCGCGCGAATCACCGCCAGTTGCTGGAAGTCTTTCTCGCCGAAAATCGCCAGGTCCGGCTGGACCATGTTGAACAGCTTGCTGACCACCGTCGCCACGCCTTCGAAATGCCCCGGACGGCTGGCACCGCACAGGCCTTCGGACAATTGCGGGACGCTGACGCGGGTCTGGCCGGCCATGCCGTCGGGGTACATCTCTTCAACGGTGGGGGCAAACAGCAGATGGCAACCGGCCTGGAGCAGTTTTTCCTGGTCGGCGGCGAGGGTGCGCGGGTACTTGTCGAGGTCTTCGCCAGCACCGAATTGCAGCGGGTTGACGAAAACGCTCGCCACCACGAAGTCCGCCCGTTGGGAGGCTTTGGTCACCAGCGCCACGTGGCCGCTGTGCAGGTTGCCCATGGTTGGCACAAAGGCGATGCGCTTGCCTTCGCCACGGGCACGGGCCACGGCGGCCCGCAGTTCGCGTACGGTTTTTACGGTGTTCATGCAGAGAATCCGTGTTCGATCCCAGGGAATGTTGCCGCTTTGACTTCAGTCACGTAGGCAATCAATGCAGCTTCAATGCTGGTTTGGCCAGTCATGAAGTTTTTCACGAATTTCGGCATGCGGCCGGTAATGGACAGCCCCAGCATGTCGTGCAGAACCAGCACCTGGCCATCGGTGCGATTTCCGGCGCCAATACCAATCACCGGAATCTTCACCGCCTGGGTGATTTCTTCCGCCAGTTCGCTCGGGACGCACTCGAGCAGCAGCATTGCCGCGCCAGCCTGTTCCAGGGCGATCGCGTCGGCACGCATTTGCCGCGCCTGGTTTTCATTGCGACCCTGGACCTTGTAGCCGCCAAGGATGTTCACCGATTGCGGCGTCAGGCCCATGTGCGCACAGACAGGGATGCCGCGCTCGGCCAGCAGGCGGATCGAATCGGCCAGCCACAACGCTCCTTCGACCTTGACCATGTGCGCGCCGGCCTGCATCAACAGAGCGCTGTTGGTCATGGCTTGCTCGGTGGTGGCGTAGGCCATGAAAGGCAGGTCGGCGAGGATCAGGGCATCGCTGTTACCGCGTTTGACGGCGGCCACGTGATAAGCCATTTCGGAGGTAGTGACAGGCAAGGTGCTGTCGTGGCCCTGCAAAACCATGCCGAGGGAGTCGCCCACCAGCAGCACTTCGACGCCGGCCTGGTTGCAGGCGTGGGCGAAGGTTGCGTCGTAGCAGGTCAGCATGGTGATTTTTTCACCTTTTTGCTTCAGACCTTGCAGGGTGGTCAGGGTGATGGCTGGCATGAAAAGTTCCTCATTCAGGCGCTGTGGAAACTACTGCGAGTAACGCGCGTGATTCTTCGTTGAATACAGGCGCACGCTCTTTCGTCGTGCTTTTAAGGCCTGGATTGCGCCCTTGAACGCCGTGTAGGCGGCAGCGGGACGCCTATAGTCGTGAGGAGAACGAGGGAAGTCAATTGCGTGTGTTACCGCATTGTTACGGGTGGGGTGTTACCGGGGTAACTGATGCGATTCAGCAGCAGATATTGTGATCGACGCAAAACCAATGTGGGAGTGGTGTCACGCCGGGAGCAGGCGTTCCAACCCCACGAACGGGCAGGCTGCGAGTAATTCACTTAGCTCGCGGCCATCGGCCAGGCGCAGATCCGCAGGGGCCAGTTCCGCCAGTGGATACAGCACGAATGCCCGTTCCTGCATGTGGTAATGGGGAACCTTGAGGCGTGGTTCGTCGATCAGGCGATCACCGAACAGCACGATGTCGAGGTCAAGCGTGCGCGGCCCCCAGCGCACAAGGCGCTCGCGACCCTGGCCGTTTTCAATGGCCTGTAAGGCATCGAGCAAATCCAGTGGCGCCAGCGTGCTATCGAGAGCGGCCACCGCGTTGGTGTAGCGCGGTTGTCCAGGCAGCAGCGAGTCGCTTTGATAAAACGCGGATACCCCGACCAGTTCCGTTTGCGGCAAGTGCGCCAGCGCCTCGACGGCGCTGCGCAATTGTTCGGCGGGGTCAGCCAGATTGCTGCCCATGCCGATGTAGATGCGTTCCATGGATTACTCGCCCGTGGTGCTCGAAGCGCCGGCAGCGCGTTTGCGCTTGGAACCACCGCTGCGGCGACGCTTGCGCGGGGCGCCGGTGCCTTCATCCTTGCCGCTGAGGTCGCGAATCATGTCGCGACGCTCGCTTTCATTGGCGTCCTGATAGTCAGTCCACCATTCGCCCAGGCCATCGGTCTGCTCGCCGGCGCTTTCGCGTAGCAGCAGGAAGTCGTAGCCGGCGCGGAAACGCGGATTGTCCAGCAGTAGATCGGCACGCTTGCCGCTGCGGCGGGGCAGGCGTTCCTGCATGTCCCAGATTTCGCGGATCGGCATGGTGAAGCGTTTCGGAATCGCGATGCGCTGGCACTGTTCGGCAATCAGCTCGTGCGCCGCTTCCTGCATCGCCGGAATCGGCGGCATGCCACGCTCCTGCAGGCGCAGGACACGGGCCGGCAGGGCAGGCCAGAGCAGGGCTGCAAAGAGGAACGCCGGGGTTACCGGTTTGTTCTGCTTGATCCGCAGGTCGGTGTTGATCAGGGCTTCGCTGATCAGGGTGTGGGTGTACGTCGGGTTGTATTCCAGTGCTTCGGCGCTGGCCGGAAACAGTGGATCGAACAATTGCAGGTCGACCAGCATTTCAAACGTATCGGCGGCATGGCCGGAGAGGAACAGCTTGAGCACCTCTTCGAACAGGCGGGCCGACGGGATCTCGCGCAGCATCGGCGCCAGGCCGCGGATCGGCAGGGCGCTGTGTTTTTCGATGCCGAAGTTCAGCTTGGCGGCGAAACGCACGGCCCGCAGCATCCGTACCGGGTCTTCCTGGTAGCGTTGCGTCGGATCGCCGATCAGGCGGATCAGGTGATTGCGGATGTCGTGTACGCCGTTGGCGTAGTCGAGGATGCGTTCGCTGACCGGATCGTAATACAGGGCATTGATGGTGAAGTCGCGACGTTGCGCGTCTTCTTCCAGGGTGCCGTAGACGTTATCGCGCAAAATGCGCCCGCTCTCGTTGCGCGAAGACTGGTTGCTGTCTTCCTCGTCTTCGTTTTGCGGGTGATTGGCGCGGAAGGTCGCGACTTCGATGATTTCGCGGCCGAAGTGGATGTGCACCAGCTTGAACCGGCGCCCGATGATTCGCGCGTTACGGAATTCGGCCCGTACCTGTTCCGGTGTGGCGCTGGTGGCAACGTCGAAATCTTTCGGTGTGATACCCAGCAGCATGTCGCGCACGCAACCGCCAACCAGGTAAGCCTGATAACCGGCGTTCTGCAGGCGTTCAACGATATTCACCGCGTAGCGGCTGAATTGCGCCTTCTGCAGCGAGTGTTGGCCGCTGTTGAGCACTTCAGGCGTGCTGCGAATGTGTTGCGTAGGACGCTTGGGAGAACGGAATGACTGGAACAGCTTCTTCAGCATGGGATGCACTGTTTGAAGGAATATTCGGCCATAACAGAAGAATGACCGCATGATGGGCGGGGATTCTAGCATTTAGTCGGGGGATGGTGTAGGACACAGCAGATATGAGCTGTAGGCCGCAGGCTTAAAGGCCGGAACGAGCCGATTTACGGGGATTTGCGAATCGCGCAAACCACAAGGGGAGCCGAAGCTCCCCAAGAAGTAGTTGCATGCTCTATTTTTATTTTTGGTTTCGGGCTTCTTGTTTTTGTTGAGTGCCCTCGCCATGAAGCTTTCCTTCATGACCCTCCCAATCGGGAGCCAAGAGCAAACGGATTGCTTTGGTCGCTGAATTGCAGTGATCTTTCGATCCAACCAGTACAGGCTCTGTCTTAGGACAGTTTTTGTTGTTCTCGGCCTGGTCGTGGGGCAAGCCCCAAATACAACGCCTCTCCAAAAGAATCAGTTAGCTGCGCCTCTCGCCGTCTTGTTTTTATTGTGCGTGAGTCGATTCGTCTTATTTTTATTGTCTTGTGCATTGCTTGTTATTGTTCTTGTACCAAACATATAGCAGGGTGCGTGCCAACTTTTGCGAAACCCAATAAAACAAGGGGTTAGGCCGGTTGGCAGGCATTTCGAGGGCCAAAAAAAGCCGGGGCTTCGTTACCGTAAGCCCCGGCTTCTGTTACGTGAAAAAGCTGAGGTAACAGTTTTTTCACAAAGTCACGTGTTACCCGCACATACGACAGGTGCGATTCAGCTTTCGCTGGCCACCCCGGTCTTGCGGCGCGGGATGCCCAGGCGCTGACGGCGCTCCCATAGGCATTTGCGGCTGACCCCGAGCTTGCGGGCCAGCTCGGTTTCGGTCATGTGGTCCTGATGTTCGAGGACGAAATGCTGGAAGTAGTCTTCCAGGGAGAGGTCTTCGGTCGGTTCGTGGTTGCTGTTACTGGTGTTGCCGTTGCCCTGTTGGGGCGCCAGGCCAATGAACTCGTCGTCTTCCAGGTCGCCCAGTTCGATGTCGATGCCCAACAGCTCGGCGGAAATTTCCGGGCTTTCGCACAGGATGACGGCGCGCTCGACGGCGTTTTCCAGTTCGCGAACGTTGCCCGGCCAAGCGTAGTGACGAATGGCTTGCTCGGCATCCGCGGCGAATTTGAGGTCGGTGCGGTTGACGCGCGCACTTTGCCGCGCCAGAAACGCATTGGCGATTTCGTTGACGTCCGCACCGCGTTCGCGCAGGGCTGGCAGCTTCAGCGCGATAACGTGGAGGCGGTAATACAAGTCTTCACGGAACTGGCCGATTTTCGCCAGGCTCTTGAGGTCGCGGTGAGTCGCCGCGATCAGGCGCACATCGACTTTTTGCGACTGCACCGAGCCCACGCGACGAATTTCGCCTTCTTGCAACACACGCAACAGGCGAGCCTGGGCTTCCAGTGGCAGTTCGCCGATTTCGTCGAGGAACAAGGTGCCGCCGTCCGCCGCTTCCACCAGGCCGGCGCGCCCGGCGCTGGCGCCGGTGAATGCGCCTTTTTCGTGGCCGAACAGTTCGGACTCGATCAGGCTTTCCGGAATGGCCGCGCAGTTCACCGAAATCATCGGCGCCTTGGCGCGTTTGGACAGATTGTGCAGGGCGCGTGCCACCAGTTCTTTACCGGTACCCGATTCGCCCTGGATCAGAACGTTGGAGTCGGTCGGTGCCACTTTGCGGATCTTGCCGTACAGGTCCTGCATCGGTGGGCACGAGCCGATAATGCCGATTTCACCGTTGCTGTTGTCGGTACCGGATTTCGCCGCACCGTTGGTGACTTTGCCGGCAACGGCTTCACCACCGGCTTGTACCGTTTGTCGGTCACGCAGGATTCGTGCGGCCGCTTGTAGCATTTCGTCATGGTCGAATGGCTTGGCAATGTAGTCCACCGCGCCCATTTTCATCGAGTCGACCGCCGAGCGCAGGCTGGCATAGCTGGTCATGATCAGCACCGGCGTGCCCTGGGCGAGCTTGATCAACTCCGTGCCAGGCGCGCCCGGCAGGCGCAGGTCACTGATGATCAGGTCGAACGAGGGAATGGTGAAGCGTTCTTGTGCTTCCTGCACTGATCCGGCTTCGCTGACCTGGTACTGGTTACGTTCCAGCAGGCGGCGCAAGGCGGAGCGGATGATGGTTTCGTCTTCGACGATCAAAATGTGCGGCATTGATTCGATACTCTCGACGGTCTCAGTTCACAGCGGACGTCGCTTCGACATGACGCGGCAAGGTAACCCTGATTCGGGTACCGCGTTGGCTTTGAACATCAGCCGGGCTGTCGATGGTGATTTGTCCATAATGCTCTTCAACGATGGAATAGACCAGTGCAAGGCCCAGACCGGTGCCTTCGCCAGGGTCCTTGGTGGTGAAGAAAGGTTCGAACAATCGGTCCATGATGCTCGACGGAATACCGCTGCCTTCGTCTTCCACGATCAGGTCGACCGTGTGTTCGCCGGCTTCGCTCTTGACCCGTACCGCGCTGCCGGGAGGCGAGGCGTCACGGGCGTTTGACAGTAGGTTGATCAGTACCTGGGCCAACCGTTGCGGGTCGCCTTCGACCCAGTGATCGGGGTCGCACAGGTTGTAGAACTGCACTTCGAAATTGCGTCGGTTCAGGGCCAGCAGGCCGATGGCATCCTGAGCCACTTCGGCCAGACAGACGGGCTCGTCGCTGTGTTGATGGCTGCCGGCATGGGCAAAGCTCATCAGCGACTGGACGATGCGCGACACGCGTTTGGTCTGCTCGAGGATCTGGCCGCTGATTTCCTTCAGCTCGCCGTCTTCTTCACGTTCTTCGCGCAGGTTCTGCGCCAGGCACGCGATACCGGTAATCGGGTTGCCGATTTCATGGGCCACGCCGGCCGCCAGTCGACCGATGCTGGCCAGGCGCTCGGAGTGCACCAGTTTGTCTTCGAGCATCTGGGTTTCGGTCAGGTCTTCCACCAGTAATACCAGGCCACTGTTGCCCGGCGCGAGGGGTTCGTCGATCGCCGCTTTGTGCAGGTTCAGCCAGCGTGTCTGGCCGTCGAGTGCCAGGTGTTGTTTGTGCAAGTGCTCGTCCGGCAGATTGATGAAACCTTGCAGCAGGTCTTTCCATGGGTCGGCAATGGTACTCAGGCGCGAACCGACCACGCGCTGCGCGGCGATGCCGGTCAGTTCCTCCATGGCCTTGTTCCACATGAGGATCTCCTGATCCTTGGCCAGCGAGCAAACGCCCATCGGCAATTCCTGCAGGGTCTGGCGGTGGTAGCGGCGCAGGGCATCGAGTTCGGCGGCCAGGCCGGTCAGGCGCGAGTGGTAATCCTCGAGGCGGCTTTCGATGAAGTGAATGTCTTCGGTGACGTAGTTTTCGCCGCCGGCCTTGTATGGCAGGAACGTCTCGACCATGTCCTGGGCCACGCTCGGGCCCATCAGGCCGGAGAGGTTGGCCTCGATGCGGTCACGCAGGCGGCGCAGGGCATAGGGGCGGCGTTCGTCGAAAGGCAGATAGAGGTCGCGCAGTGCCTGTTCCACCTCTTTCTGCGCCGCCTTTGCACCCAGTGGCTTGGCCAGTTGCGTAGCGAATTCCTGGGGCGAGGCGGCGTGCAGTTCCCGGCGTTGCGGGCGGCGAACGTTATCCACGGCGCAGGCTTCGGCAGCGCTTGCCTCTTCGGTGCTGGCATTGGTGAACAACGAGATCAGGGTGAACATCAGCACGTTGGCCGCCAGCGAGGCAATCGCCGCCATGTGCCAGCTGGTGTCGTCCAGCACGTAGATCATGTTCAGCAGAGGAATGTAGAAGCCTTGCAGGTTGCCGACCAGCGGCAACAGCATGGTCACCAGCCACACCAGGATCCCCGCCAGCAAGCCGGCGATGAAGCCGCGACGGTTGGCGGTCGGCCAATACAGGACCGAGAGCACGCCCGGCAGGAACTGCAACGTGGCGACGAAAGCGACAATGCCGAGGTTGGCCAGGTCCTGTTCGGCACCGAGCATCAGGTAGAAGCCGTAGCCGGCCATGATGATCGCGACAATCAGCGCCCGGCGGGTCCACTTCAGCCAGCGGTAAATGTTGCCTTCGGCCGGTGGTTGATACAGCGGCAGCACCAGGTGGTTCAAGGCCATCCCGGACAGCGCCAGCGTGGTGACGATGATCAGGCCACTGGCGGCGGACAGTCCGCCGACATAGGCCAGCAACGCCAAGGCCTTGCTGTTGGCGGCTATGCCGATGCCCAGGGTGAAGTATTCCGGGTTGGTGGTGGCGCCGAGCTTCAGGCCGGCCCAGAGAATCAGCGGTACCGCCAGGCTCATCAGCAACAGGAACAGCGGCAGGCCCCAGCTCGCACTGACCAGCGAACGCGGGTTGAGGTTCTCGGTAAAGGTCATGTGATACATGTGCGGCATCACAATCGCCGAGGCGAAGAACACCAGCAACAGCGTACGCCACGGGCCTTCCTGCAAAGGGGTGTGCAGGGCAGCGAGCGCGGTCTGGTTTTGCAGCAGCCACAGTTCAAGCTGTTGTGGGCCGTCGAACACGCCGTAAAGCGCATACAGCCCGACACCGCCGAGGGCGATCAGCTTGATCACCGACTCGAAGGCAATCGCGAACACCAGGCCTTCATGCTTTTCGCGGGTGGCGATGTGGCGGGAGCCGAAGAAAATCGTGAACAGCGTAATCAGTGCGCAGAAACTCAGGGCCACGCGATGCTGTACCGGCTCTCGGGTGAGGATACTGATGGAGTCGGCGACCGCCTGAATCTGCAAGGCCAGTAGCGGCAATACGCCGACCAGCATGAAAATCGTAGTCAGCGCACCGGCCCAGGTACTGCGGAAGCGGAAGGCAAACAGGTCTGCCAGCGACGACAGCTGATAGGTGCGGGTGATCTTCAGGATCGGGTAGAGCAGCACCGGCGCCAGCAGGAATGCCCCGGAAACGCCCAGGTAGCTGGACAAAAAGCCGTAGCCGTACTGATAGGCCAGGCCCACGGTGCCGTAAAACGCCCAGGCGCTGGCGTAGACGCCCAGCGACAGGGTGTAAGTCAGCGGGTGGCGAATGATCGCCCGGGGAATCATGCCCCGTTCGCTGATCCAGGCCACACCGAACAGCACCGCCAGGTACGCGGCGCTGATCAGGATCATCTGGGTCAGGCTAAAGCTCATCGGCATCTTTTTGGCTCTGCAGGATGAAGGTCACGACGATCAGGATCAGCCAGAGCAGATAAGGGCGATACCAGGCGCCAGTGGCGTCGATCCACCAATCCATGATGGCCGGGGAAAACAGGTAAATCCCCACTACCAAAAGCAGGACCAAGCGATAGATGTACATCCCGGCCTCTCTTTCTTATGCGTGTGCCCGTAAACGTGCGGCGATGGTAACGGATGGGCGCGCCACTGCAAGTACGATCACAGTAGCTGTGCCTCGGGCAGGCTCAGTGTGCGCGGGATCAGCGAGGCATCCCAGTGGGCAATGCCCCAATTCAGCACTTCCCGTGGGGTGGCGTACGTCAGTTCGGTTCCCGGGTTCTGTCCCAGCGCCCGAAGCGCGCGCAGCAGCAGGGGCGTTGCCTGATCCTCGGTCAAGGGCGGCGAACGGTAGGACTTGCCGAGTTTGTTGCCATCCGGCTGGGTAATCAGCGGGATGTGCAGGTAACGCGGTTGAGGCAGGCCGAGCAGTTCTTGCAGATAGAGCTGGCGGGGAGTGGAGTCCAGCAGGTCGGCACCGCGAACGATATCGGTGATGCCTTGCCAGGCATCGTCCAGGACCACGGCCAATTGATAAGCGTAGAGCCCGTCGCGGCGGCGGATCACGAAATCGCCGACTTCCCGCCCCAGATGCTGTCGGTATTGGCCCTGCACCCGGTCGATGAAATGGTATTCCAGCTCCGGTACGCGCAGGCGGATGGCCGCATCGTCAGTGCCATGGCCGGCATTGCGGCACAGCCCCGGATAAATCCCGTGATACGGCTCCAGTTGTTTGCGCGAGCAGGTGCAGGCGTACGCCAAACCTTGATTGAACAGGCGATTGAGCACCTCGGCGTAGGCATCGTGCCGCTCGCTTTGGCGCACCAGGTCGCCATCCCACTCGAAGCCATAGCTTTCCAGTGCCTTGAGAATGGCGGCCTGGGCGCCGGGTTCCTCGCGGGGTGGATCAAGGTCTTCCATGCGCATCAGCCAGCGTCCGCCCACCGAGCGTGCGTCGAGGTAAGAGGCCAGTGCGGCGACCAGCGAGCCGAAGTGCAGATGGCCGCTAGGGGTGGGGGCGAAGCGCCCGATGTAGGAGGTGTTGGCGGTCATGAATGCATTTAAAGCCAAAAAAACATCAGAAACAAAAACGGAGCGTTCGCACGCTCCGTTCTTCGTTCAAGTCGCAATTATTTGCCGACTTGCTTTTCCTTGATTTCCGCCAGGGTCTTGCAGTCGATGCACAGGTCGGCGGTAGGGCGCGCTTCGAGGCGCTTGACGCCAATCTCGATGCCGCAGGATTCGCACCAGCCGTACTCTTCGTCTTCGATCAACTGGAGTGTCTTGTCGATCTTCTTGATCAACTTGCGTTCACGGTCGCGGGCACGCAGTTCGAGGGCGAATTCCTCTTCCTGGCTGGCACGGTCTGCCGGATCAGGAAAGTTGGCCGCTTCGTCCTTCATGTGGTCCACGGTCTTGTCGACACCTTCCATCAGCTCTTTTTTCCACTGATTCAGGACCTTGGTGAAGTGCTTGCGCATGGGCTCGCCCATGTACTCTTCGCCGGTTTTCTGAACATAGGGCTCGAAGCCGCTGATCGTCTGGTTTTGCTGCTTTGCTTGGGTGGACATGAAATAGACCGCCTCTACTCTTGTAATCCATCTGCGCAGGATTGCTCCATCACCGACACCTGCCGGCCCTGCGGCTGCAAGCGGGCGAACTTACCAGATCAATTCGGGCCGCGCTACTCCCGGATGTCGAGCTCGCGGCACATGGTGCTTGCGAATGACGACAAACCGTTGTCTGGTGGCTCTGGAACCCTGCTCAATTATTGATTTTAGCCAAACCTTGCGCGCGCGCTTGAGTCATTCGTGATCGGAGTTACAAGGCCTCTGACCGCTTTAGGTTCTCGCTCGTTCCTGCGCTTGGGTAGAATCGGTTTTTTATTCCGTTGAAGGAAGGCCAATGGCTCAGCCCTACAGTGCCCGCAGTCGCGCGATCGAACCTTTCCATGTCATGGCGCTGTTGGCGCGGGCCAATGAATTGCAGGCGGCCGGCCACGATGTGATCCACCTGGAAATCGGCGAGCCGGACTTCACCACCGCCGAACCGATCATCCAGGCCGGCCAGGCTGCGCTGACAGCGGGGAAGACCCGTTACACCGCCGCGCGTGGCATTCCCGAGCTGCGTGAGGCCATTTCGGGCTTTTATCAGCAACGTTATGGCTTGAACATCGACCCACGGCGCATCCTCATCACGCCGGGTGGCTCCGGCGCGCTGCTGCTGGCCAGCGCTTTGCTGGTCGACCCCGGCAAGCACTGGCTGCTGGCGGACCCGGGCTATCCGTGTAACCGGCATTTCCTGCGATTGGTCGAAGGCGCGGCACAGTTGGTGCCGGTCGGCCCGGATGTGCGTTATCAATTGACGCCGGGCCTGATCGAGCGTCATTGGGACCACGACAGCGTCGGCGCACTGGTGGCGTCGCCAGCCAATCCGACCGGCACGATCCTGACCCGCGACGAGCTGGCGAAGCTGTCTGTCGCGATCAAGGAGCGCCACGGTCATCTGGTGGTCGACGAGATTTATCATGGCCTGACCTATGGCACCGATGCGGCCAGCGTGCTGGAAGTCGACGACAGTGCATTCGTTCTGAACAGCTTTTCGAAGTACTTCGGGATGACCGGTTGGCGGCTCGGCTGGCTGGTGGCACCCGACGCGGCCGTCGGTGAGCTGGAAAAGCTTGCCCAGAACCTCTACATCAGTGCACCAAGCATGGCGCAGCACGCTGCTCTGGCCTGTTTCGAGCCGGCGACCATCAGCATTCTCGAAGAGCGTCGCGCCGAATTTGGCCGGCGTCGGGACTACCTGCTGCCGGCCTTGCGTGAATTGGGCTTCGGGATTGCCGTGGAGCCGGAAGGGGCGTTCTACTTGTATGCCGATATCAGCAAGTTCGGCGGCGATGCCTTCGCGTTTTGTAAGTATTTTCTGGAAACCGAACATGTGGCATTCACCCCGGGGCTGGATTTCGGGCGTTATCAGGCCGGGCATCATGTGCGGTTCGCCTACACGCAAAATCTCGAGCGGTTGCAGGAGGCGGTCGAGCGCATTGCCCGTGGATTGCGGAGCTGGCAAGGCTGATGCGTTTTCATCCTCCCCTCGAAGAAGGGCGCCTGATCCGACGTTACAAGCGTTTTCTCGCCGATATCGAAACCGTTGGCGGCGAATTGCTGACCATTCACTGCCCGAACACAGGCTCGATGCTCAATTGTCAGGTCGAAGGCGGGCAGGTCTGGTTCAGTCGCTCCAACGATCCGAAACGCAAGTTGCCCGGCACCTGGGAGATCGGCGAAACCCCGCAAGGGCGGCTGTTTTGCGTGAACACCGCCCGCGCCAACGGTTTGATTGAAGAGGCGCTGCGAGCGGGCGTCATCACGGAGCTGAACGGGTTTACCGGGCTCAAGCGCGAAGTGGCTTATGGTCAGGAAAACAGTCGTATCGATTTCCGCCTCGATTACCCCGAAGGGCCGGCCTACGTCGAAGTCAAAAGCGTGACCCTGGGGTTCGACGGTACGGCGGTGGCGGCGTTTCCCGATGCGGTTACCCAGCGTGGCGCCAAGCATCTGCGGGAGCTGGCCCACTTGGCCAGGGACGGTATTCGCGCGGTGCAGTTGTACTGTGTTTGCCTGACCGACATCGAGGCTGTGCGCCCGGCGCAGGAAATCGATCCGGCTTATGCGCAGGCCTTGCGTGAGGCTATTGCCTGTGGGGTCGAGGTGCTGGCCTACGGTGTGCGGTTGAGCCACGAAGAAATGCTGGTCGACCGGTGCCTGGACGTATTGCCGGGTGCTAGAGGCTGATCCAGATACCTTGTTCGTCCTCGCGGCAGGCCACGCTGGTCAAGGCTTGCCCCGCGCAAGGGCCGGCGACGCATTCACCGTCTTCGATCAGGAACAGTGCGCCATGGGTGGCGCACTGGATCAGGCTGTTGCTGGGGTCGAGAAACTGGTCGGGATGCCACTCCAGGGCAACGCCCCGGTGCGGGCAGCGATTGATATAGACGTAAACCTGTCCGCTGCGGCGCACTGCAAAAAACTTTTGGCCATCGATGTCGAACCCGCGGCTGCTGTCATTGACCAACCCGGCGCCAGCGCAAAGCAACTTCATGTCTATCCTCGGTCCCGCAGCTCGTGACTGGATATGTCCGAGCTTGAAGGTTGAATGCTATCAAATGGCTGCCCTGTCCGTCGGGTGCAAGTGCCTTCATCCTGCCAATACTTTTCCACAGGCAAAAAAAGACCCGGCAAGAGCCGGGTCAAATAACCGTGATTAGCCTGATGAGGAGATAATCCGAGAGTCCGAACCAAGGGCTTTTCAGAATATCGACCAGTCTCGCGACCAGTTGTGATAATCATATCGATTCTCATTACCAAGTCAACCGCTGTTTTTCGATTTCTTTGCGATTCGCCGGATTTGTGTCTGCAGGCCTCGTAATCATTGGGTTTCAGGCTGTAAAGCTTCGCAAGCATGTATCAGATCAGTTCTTGTGGCGTGTAGAGATGGCTTCCAGTTGTTTGTTCAGGGCTTCCTTGCGCTCGGCAGGAATGTCATTCCAGTGAACGTCCATCAGTGCGCCTTCAATTGCGTACAACAACACCTTGGACGCCCGAAAACCGCGCGTGCGCACGGCCCGATAAGCATCCACCGCCCCGAGGCGACGCAAGTCCGAAGCGCTATGGATGCCCACGGCATGCAGCCATTGCGCTGACGTCTTGCCAAGATTCTTCAGGTGTTGCAGTTCATCATTCATCAAGCCTCCTTGCGATGGCCGAATGGAGAGCGTGGGCAATCTTCTGAGGAGTGTAGCCATCAGTAGGAAAAGCGTGATTGTTTGCTCGATTACGACGCAAATGCTTCTAAGAAACGAGTATTGGCAGGGCGTGAAAAGTCTATGCGCGCGGGAGGAAGAGTGGGGGAGAGCAAGGATTTAGGGGCGAATATCCCAGCAGTCCAGCGCAGCGCAGGCGCTGGACGTGTAAGGCGGCGAGACGGTGATTATCGGGTGCGATAACGCAATCGCGTGCCGAAGTTCATCGACATCAGGATTTCGTCGGCACTGAGTTCGACCGGAAAGTACGTACCGGAGATCTGCGCGTGAGCCAGGCTCGCGCCTTCCAGGTTCGCTTTGCGAAAATCGATGCCGCGCAAGTCGGCGGAACGGAAGTAGGCGTCGCTGAAATCCACGCCGTCGGCATTCAGCTCGCGCAGGTCCAGCCCCCGGAAATCTCCACCTGCCATGTCGATGGGACCATCCTTGGGGCGTTCACTGTTGAAGCCTTTGATGTCGTCTTTGTGCAGCAGGGCATATAGCGATGTGTCGAGAAGTTTAGGCTGGCTCATGTCGCATCACCTGATGGTTTTATGACGCCAGTATAGTGCCACCATTTGAAGGTCGTGAAGCCAGCGCGGACTTCACGACCGAAATAGTTTCTTACAGGCCTGGCAGGCGCTGGCGAATCTGTTCCACAACGGTATCGAGCGTCCCGCTTTCATTGGTCTGGACGCGCTTGCTGCAGAGGATTTCCGCAGGCGTCAGCGCTTCACGGCTGGTTTGCTGGGCTGCGATAACGGCCAGGGTGGCATCGGACGGGTCTTTCTTGTCTGCCTGGCGCATGGCCAGCCAGCTTTCGATCACGGCCTGTGGCGCATTGCAGTCGAGGATCAGGAAGGGCGCGCCGGTGGCTTCGGCAACCTTCGCTGCACTGTCACGCTGATCATGCTTGAGGTAAGTGGCATCGACCACCACCGGGAAACCCGCACGCAGAATGACGCCGGCGATTTCGTGCAGGCGGGCATAGGTCGCTGCACTGGCGTCGGCGCTATAGATGCCGGCCTGTACGTCGTTCTCGACGGTTTGCTCGCCGAACAGGCGCTTGCGCTCGACATCGGAACGCAGGCGGATCGCACCCAGGGCTTCGACCAGGCGCATTGCGACGTGGCTCTTGCCGACAGCGGAAACACCGTGGGTAATGGCCATGAAACGCGAAGGAATGGTGCTATAGCTTTCCGCCAGGTTGGCGTAGTTGCGGTACTGGCGCAGGGTGGTGGCGCGCTGCACCGCAGTGGCGTCGGCCGGCATGCTGAACAGGGCAACCTTGGCGCGAACCAGTGCGCGGTAGGCTTTATAGAAGTTCAGCAGTTCGAGGCCGCGATAGTCGCCGGTCAGCTCCAGGTACTGGCTGATGAAGCGGCGCGCCAGGCACTTCAAGCCGCGATCTTCCAGGTCCATCGCCAGGAAGCCGGTGTCGGCGTAAACGTCGGTAAAGCGAAACGGTTCGTTGAATTCGATGCAGTCGAAGATCACGACCTTGCCGTCGATCACGGTGGCGTTACCCAGGTGGATATCACCGTGGCATTCACGAATGAAACCTTCGGCCTTGCGCTGGGCGAGCAGCGGCTTTAGGCGCTCGAAGCTGCTTTCTGCCCAGGCTTGCAGGGCGTCGAGTTGCAACAGGTCGGCTTTATCGCTGAGGAACGGGCGGATCTGTTCGAAGTTCTGCCGCACCGGCGCCATGACACTGTCCGGGGTGCCGGCTTCGTGCCCGGCCGGCACCTTCGGTGCGTTGAGGTGGAAGCGGGCGATTTGCTCGGCCATCTCGTCGATGTGCGCGGTGGTCAGTTCGCCATTGGCTTGCAGGGTGCTGAGCAAGCCGGTTTGCGGGAACTGGCGCATCTTCAGTACGTATTCGATGGCCGGGCCTTCGCCGCCCAGTTGCGGAGCTTCGGCGCTGCCGGTGACGGGCAGCACTTCGAGGTACAGATCGTCGGTCAGGCGCTGGTTCAGGCGCAGTTCTTCAGCGCAAAAGTGTTCGCGAGCCTCAAGGCTGGTGAAGTCAAGAAAACCGAAATTGACCGGCTTCTTCACTTTATAGGCATAGGGGCCGGTGAGCAGTACCCAGGAAATATGGGTCTCGATGACCTGGAATCCCTCTACAGGATGCGGGTAGAGGGCAGGGTTTTGCAGGGCAGCGATCAGGGACTGGCTCACAGGCGATCCTTCAGAGTCTGGGAAATTCAAGGCCGTCATTATGGCTGCAAGTCCGCCTGACGCAAACCTCGGAGCGCTCCTGTTGAGGATGAATAAAGTGCGTATAATCCGCCGCCATGACTCGTACTCGAACTCCCCGCACCCCAAAAAAACCACCCTCCAAGGGCCTGCGCCCGTGGCTGGGCTGGGCCATTAAACTCAGTCTGGTCGCCCTTGTGGTGCTGGCCGGATTCGCCGTTTACCTTGATGCAATCGTCCAGGAGAAGTTCTCCGGCAAGCGCTGGACCATCCCGGCCAAGGTTTACGCGCGCCCGCTCGAACTGTTCGTCGGACAGAAGCTGAGCCGGGATGATTTCCTGACCGAACTCGATGCCCTGGGTTATCGCCGTGAAAGCGTGGCCAATGGTCCGGGGGCGGCGTCGGTCAATGGCAATACCGTTGACCTGAACACCCGCGGCTTCCAGTTCTATGAAGGCATGGAGCAAGCACAACCGGTGCGGGTGCGTTTCTCCGGCGATTACGTGGCCGAGTTGGCGGGTGCAAAAGGCTCGAAGCTGTCGGTGGTGCGCCTGGAGCCGCTGTTGATCGGTGGCCTGTACCCGAAAAACCTCGAAGACCGGATTCTGATCAAGATCGATCAGGTGCCGCCGTACCTGCTTGAAACGCTGGTGGCGGTCGAGGATCGTGATTTTTATCATCACTTTGGTGTTTCGCCGAAGTCGATCGCCCGTGCAATCTGGGTCAACGGTTCGTCCGGGCGCATGCGTCAGGGCGGCAGTACCCTGACGCAACAGTTGGTCAAGAACTTCTACCTGACCAACGAGCGCAGCCTGAGCCGCAAACTCACCGAAGCGATGATGGCGCTGCTGCTTGAACTGCATTACGACAAGCCCGAAATTCTCGAGGCTTACCTCAACGAAGTGTTTATCGGGCAGGACGGTCAGCGCGCGGTGCATGGTTTCGGCCTGGCCAGCCAGTTCTTCTTCAGCCAGCCGCTGGCCGAGCTCAAGCTGCATCAAGTCGCGCTGCTGGTGGGCATGGTCAAGGGGCCTTCTTCCTATAACCCCCGTCGTTATCCGGAGCGTGCCCTCGAGCGGCGCAACCTGGTGCTCGATGTGCTGCAAGAGCAGGGCGTCGCGACTGCCGAGCAGGTTGAGGCGGCGAAGAAAATGCCTTTGGGCGTGACCAAGCGCGGCAGTCTGGCGGACAGTTCGTTCCCCGGCTTCCTCGATCTGGTCAAGCGTCAGCTGCGCGAAGACTATCGCGACGAAGACTTGACCGAAGAAGGGCTGCGCATCTTCACCAGCTTCGATCCGATCCTGCAGATGAAGGCTGAAGCTTCGGTCAACGACACCTTCAAGCGCCTGGCTGGGCGCAAGGGTTCCGATGACGTCGAAGCGGCAATGGTCGTGACCAACCCGGAGACGGGGGAGGTGCAGGCCATGATCGGCAGTCGCCAGGCCAGTTTTGCCGGGTTCAACCGGGCGCTGGATGCGGTACGGCCGATCGGCTCGCTGATCAAGCCGGCGGTTTACCTGACCGCACTGGAGAAACCAAGCCAGTACACACTGACCAGTTGGCTGTCGGACGAATCCTTTTCGGTCAAAGGCGCGGACGGTCAGGTCTGGAAGCCGCAGAACTATGATCGTCGTTCTCACGGTACAGTGTTCCTCTATCAAGGCCTGGCGCATTCCTACAACCTGTCGACCGCGCGTCTCGGTTTGGCGGTGGGTGTGCCGAACGTCCTGAAAACGGTGGAGCGCCTGGGTGTGACCCGTGAATTCCCGGCCTTCCCGTCGATGTTGCTCGGGGCCGGCGGCATGACGCCAATCGAAGTGGCGACCATGTACCAGACCCTCGCCAACGGCGGCTTCAATACGCCGATGCGCGGGATTCGCAGCGTGCTGACTGCCGAGGGCGAGCCGCTCAAGCGTTATCCATTCCAGATCCAGCAACGTTTCGATCCGGCCTCCATTTACCTGATCCAGAGCGCCATGCAGCGGGTGATGCGTGAAGGTACCGGCAGCTCGGTCTATAACGTGCTGCCAAGGACCCTGACCCTGGCGGGCAAGACCGGTACCAGTAACGACTCGCGGGACAGTTGGTTTGCCGGTTTCAGCCAGGACTTGCTGGCGGTGGTCTGGCTGGGTCGCGACGACAACGGCAAGACGCCATTCACCGGCGCCACAGGGGCCTTGCAGGTCTGGACCAGTTTCATGCGCAAGGCCGACCCGTTGCCGCTGGACATGCCGCAGCCGGATAATATCGTTCAGGCCTGGGTGGACTCGCGAACCGGGCAAGGTTCTGATGCTGGTTGCCCGGGTGCCGTGCAGATGCCGTATATTCGCGGCAGTGAACCACCTCCCGGTGCCGCTTGCGGTGGTGAAAACCCTGCAGAGTCGGTGATGGACTGGGTCAAAGGCTGGATGAATTAAGCAAAGAGGGTTTCAAGTGAACAAGTGGTTGATTCCAGCGGTTGCCGCCGTAGCTTTGCTCAGCGGTTGTTCCAGCGTACAACGTGGCTCGATTCCGGTTGTGGACTCCGGCACCGCCGTGTCCAACAGTGAGCGGATCTCGGCCAATGGCGGTTTCCGCCAGACGACCGTCAAGCGCCCAGCGCAGGGGCAGTCGCAGACCCAGGCGATTGCGCAGGGTGACAGCGGCGTAGTGGTGATGGTGCCAGGCGCGGCAACGACTTCGACGCCGATCAGCACCACGCCGATCACGCCGGGGCCGATTGACACGTCGCCGGTCCAATCGGCGCCGATCAATCAGGGCAGCTACAGCATGCCGTCGTCGCCAAGCGGGATTCCATCGGCCAGTTCGGGCGGACTTTCTGCCGACGAGCAGTTGGACGGCCCGGTATTGGCTTTGCTGACCACCGCTCAACAGCAACAGGCGAGCGGTGATCTTAATGGTGCCTCCTCCAGCCTCGAACGCGCCCAGCGCGTTGCACCGCGTGAGCCGCAGGTGCTTTACCGGCTAGCCCAGGTGCGCATGTCTCAGGGCGATGCCGCCCAGGCCGAGCAGTTCGCTCGCCGTGGGCTGACCCTTGCCAATGGCCGTCCAGCCCTTCAGGCCAACTTGTGGGAGCTGATTGGCCAGGCGCGCGAAAAGCAGGGTGACTCCCAGGGCGCGGCATTGGCTCGTCAGAAGGCCAAGGTAACGCTGTGATGGATGCGCGCTTTCTGAAAATCGCCGATCAACTGTTGTTGATCGAGCGCGAGTTGCGGGTGCAAGGATGGTGGGATGAGGTCTCGCCCTCTGCCGAAGCGCTTTCCAGTGTCGAGCCGTTTTCGGTCGACACACTGGATTTCGAGCAGTGGCTGCAATGGATCTTCCTGCCACGCATGAAGATGATCCTCGAGCAGGATTTGCCGCTACCCAACGCTTCGGGCATTCAGGAAATGGCTGAAATGGTCTTTGCCGGGCGCAATGTCCAGGGTAGGGATCGGCAGTTGCAGGTGCTGCTCAAAGAATTCGATCAGCTGATTACCGCGTCCCGCTGAGCCAGAAGCTGCCAGCGTCCGCTGGCAGTTGTTCACAATATCTGTCTATTTTGTCGGCCGTTGCAAGGTAAGTGCATTCGCGTGCCAATTTTTTGCTAAAAGTTGCGCAATCGAAGCTAACACAGGGCTGATTTACGGGTTTTTTCTTGCGTTCTCATGCGCTTAGTAGAATAAAGCACATAGACGACTTGACTTGCGAAGGACGAAACAGAAGAATCCAAAGTCCGCTGTACAGGGACTGCCAGAAGCAGACCCTCTCAGCAGATCATGAGGCGCATATCCGCGTCGACCTGTTACACCCGCAACGCGTTACCTCGCGCTGGGTGGGAAAGCCCCGCAACACTTGGGACGATCCCAATACTTGCTCAGTCAGTGCTGACGTAGTCGGCGACCACCGTCGCTCATGCTCTGCCGAGAAGTAAACCTATTAAGACCCGTTCCATTTTTCGTGGGCGGTATTCTGGCGTTTTAGAGGTGAGCAACGTGGAGCTTTTATCTGGCGGTGAGATGCTCGTCCGCTTCTTGCGTGACGAAGGCGTCAAATATATCTACGGGTACCCGGGTGGTGCTCTTCTTCATGTCTACGATGCCCTGTTCAAAGAACCGGAAGTGACCCACATCCTGGTTCGTCACGAGCAAGCGGCTACCCATATGGCTGACGGCTACGCCCGTGCCACCGGTAAAGCCGGTGTGGTACTGGTGACTTCCGGTCCTGGCGCAACAAACGCCATCACCGGTATCGCCACCGCCTACATGGACTCCATTCCGATGGTGATCATTTCCGGCCAGGTGCCTAGCACCATGGTGGGTACCGATGCGTTCCAGGAAACCGACATGATCGGTATCTCCCGGCCGATCGTGAAGCACAGCTTCATGATCAAGCACGCGTCGGAAATCCCGGAAGTCATGAAGAAGGCGTTCTACCTGGCGCAATCCGGTCGTCCTGGTCCGGTCGTCGTCGATATTCCGAAAGACATGACCAACCCGGCCGAGAAGTTCGAATACGTCTTCCCGAAAAAAGCCAAGTTGCGCTCCTACAGCCCGGCTGTTCGCGGTCACTCCGGTCAAATCCGCAAGGCGGCAGAAATGCTCCTGGCGGCCAAGCGTCCTGTGTTGTATTCGGGCGGCGGCGTGATCCTCGGCGGTGGTTCCGCACCACTGACCGAACTGGCGAAGATGCTCAACCTGCCAGTGACCAATACCCTGATGGGCCTCGGTGGCTTCCCTGGCACCGACCGTCAGTTCATCGGCATGCTCGGCATGCACGGCAGCTACACCGCCAACCTGGCGATGCACCATGCTGACGTGATCCTCGCTGTCGGCGCACGTTTCGACGACCGTGTCATCAACGGCGCGTCGAAGTTCTGCCCGAACGCCAAGATCATTCACATCGACATCGACCCGGCTTCGATCTCCAAGACCATCAAGGCCGACGTGCCTATCGTGGGTCCGGTTGAGAGTGTCCTGACCGAAATGGTCGCGATCCTCAAGGAAATCGGCGAGACCCCGAACAAGGAATCCGTTGCCAGCTGGTGGAAGCAGGTTGACGAGTGGCGCGGTGATCGCGGCCTGTTCCCGTATGACAAGGGCGACGGCAGCAAGATCAAGCCGCAGACCGTGATCGAAACCCTGTGCGAAGTGACCAATGGCGACGCCTTTGTGACCTCCGACGTGGGCCAGCACCAGATGTTTGCTGCGCAGTACTACAAGTTCAACAAGCCGAACCGCTGGATCAACTCCGGTGGCCTGGGCACCATGGGCTTCGGTTTCCCGGCGGCCATGGGCATTCAGTTGAGCTACCCGGATGCCGACGTCGCCTGTGTAACGGGCGAAGGCAGTATCCAGATGAACATCCAGGAACTGTCCACCTGTCTGCAATACGGTTTGCCGGTAAAAATCGTCATTCTGAACAACGGCGTTCTGGGTATGGTTCGCCAGTGGCAGGACATGAGCTATGGCAGCCGTCACTCGCACTCCTACATGGAGTCGTTGCCTGACTTCGTCAAGCTGGCTGAAGCCTATGGCCACGTTGGCGTGCGCATCACTGAATCGAAAGATTTGAAGTCGAAGATGGAAGAAGCGTTCGCCATGAAAGATCGCCTGGTGGTGATCGATATTTCGGTCGATACCAGCGAGCACGTCTACCCGATGCAGATCAAAGACGGCTCCATGCGCGATATGTGGCTGAGCAAGACGGAGCGTACCTAATCATGCGGCACATTATTTCCTTGCTTCTGGAAAACGAACCCGGTGCTCTGTCTCGTGTGGTTGGCCTGTTCTCGCAGCGCAACTACAACATCGAAAGCCTGACCGTGGCCCCGACCGAAGACCCGACACTGTCGCGTCTTACGCTCACCACGGTTGGTCACGATGAAGTCATCGAGCAGATCACCAAGA
Organism: Pseudomonas sp. IT-P4; assembly: GCF_949767755.1. Lineage (NCBI taxonomy): Bacteria > Pseudomonadati > Pseudomonadota > Gammaproteobacteria > Pseudomonadales > Pseudomonadaceae > Pseudomonas > Pseudomonas sp. IT-P4. The sequence goes on from NZ_CATKPX010000056.1 coordinate 351,287, forward strand.
ACCTGAACAAGCTGATCGAAGTGGTAAAACTGGTCGACCTGTCGGAGAGTGCTCACATCGAGCGCGAACTGATGCTGGTCAAGGTCAAGGCCACCGGCGCCCAGCGTGCCGAGATCAAGCGCACTACCGATATTTACCGTGGACAGATCGTCGATGTCAGCGCCAGCGTGTATACCGTTCAACTGACCGGTACCAGCGACAAGCTCGACAGCTTCATTCAGTCCATTGGCACCGCCTCGATTCTGGAGACCGTCCGTAGCGGCGTGACCGGCATTGCCCGCGGCGACAAAGTACTCAGCATCTAAACCAAATTAGCGAACGGCCTGAACGGCCTGATATAGGGGAAATTCATGAAAGTTTTCTACGATAAAGACTGCGACCTGTCGATCATCCAGGGCAAGAAAGTTGCCATCATCGGTTACGGTTCCCAGGGCCACGCTCAAGCGTGCAACCTGAAAGACTCCGGCGTTGACGTGACTGTCGGTCTGCGTAAAGGCTCGGCTACCGTTGCCAAGGCTGAAGCCCACGGCCTGAAAGTGACCGACGTTGCTTCCGCTGTTGCGGCTGCCGACCTGGTCATGATCCTGACCCCGGACGAATTCCAGTCCTCCCTGTACAAGAACGAAATCGAGCCGAACATCAAGAAAGGCGCCACCCTGGCCTTCTCCCACGGCTTCGCGATCCATTACAACCAGGTTGTGCCGCGCGCTGACCTCGACGTGATCATGATCGCGCCGAAGGCTCCAGGCCACACCGTACGTTCCGAGTTCGTGAAAGGCGGCGGTATCCCTGACCTGATCGCTATCTACCAGGACGCCTCGGGCAACGCCAAGAACGTCGCTCTGTCCTACGCTGCCGGTGTTGGCGGCGGTCGTACCGGCATCATCGAAACCACCTTCAAGGACGAGACTGAAACCGACCTGTTCGGCGAACAAGCCGTTCTGTGCGGCGGTACCGTTGAGCTGGTCAAGGCCGGTTTCGAAACCCTGGTTGAAGCTGGCTACGCGCCGGAAATGGCCTACTTCGAGTGCCTGCACGAACTGAAGCTGATCGTTGACCTCATGTACGAAGGCGGTATCGCCAACATGAACTACTCGATCTCCAACAATGCCGAATACGGCGAGTACGTGACCGGCCCTGAAGTCATCAACGCCGAATCCCGTCAGGCCATGCGCAACGCCCTGAAACGTATTCAGGACGGCGAATACGCCAAGATGTTCATCAGCGAAGGCGCTACCGGCTATCCTTCGATGACCGCCAAGCGTCGTAACAACGCCGCTCACGGTATCGAAATCATCGGCGAGCAACTGCGCTCCATGATGCCGTGGATCGGTGCCAACAAGATCGTCGACAAAGCCAAGAACTAAGTCACGCACTTGTACGAAAAACGCGGCTTAGGCCGCGTTTTTTCGTTTGGGGGGCCGGTTCTGGTATAAAGCTGCATCGTTTGCGGCCGAACCGTCGTCCCAGACACCTGTCCAAACTTTCCACCCCGTTGCAAGGTAATGTCCATGAGCGAACGCCCCGAAGAGCCAAACCAGGCTTCTGACGCCGAAAGCCTGCTGCCCATCGATGAGCATGTCGAAGAAGGGCATGACGCGGAAGGTCGTAAAGTCCGGCATCGTGGTATCTATCTTCTGCCGAATCTGTTCACTACTGCGAACCTGTTCGCAGGGTTCTATTCCATCATCAACTCGATGAGTGCCCAGGCGGCCTTGAGTGCTGGAGACTCGGCCAATGCGAGCAAGTATTTCGCGTTCGCGGCCATCGCGATTTTTGTCGCCATGGTGCTCGATGGTCTTGATGGGCGCGTGGCTCGCATGACCAATACCCAGAGTGCCTTCGGTGCCGAGTACGACTCGTTGTCGGACATGGTTGCCTTTGGTGTTGCCCCTGCATTGCTGGCTTTCGGTTGGGCCTTGGGTGACATGGGCAAGGTTGGCTGGATGGTCGCCTTCATCTATGTGGCGGGCGCGGCATTACGTCTCGCACGCTTCAACACCCAGGTCGGCACCGCGGACAAGCGCTACTTCATCGGTCTGGCCAGTCCTGCCGCTGCAGGTGTGGTTGCAGGTATCGTCTGGGCGTTCAGCGACTACGGCATCCAGGGTTCCAAGATGTCTTTCCTGGTTGCGCTGATGGTGGCGGCGGCCGGCATGCTGATGGTCAGCAACATCAAGTACAACAGCTTCAAGGAACTGGACCTGAAGGGGCGAGTGCCTTTCGTGGCGATCCTCGCAGTAGTGTTGGTGTTCGCGGTTGTTTTCAGTGATCCGCCGCGCATCCTGCTGCTGGTCTTCCTCGCCTATGCCGCGTCCGGTCCGGTTCAATACCTGTTACATCTTCGTCGGCGTAAAAGCGTCGAGTGATGTAATTTCCCCCATACTCCGCAGTCTGTTGGTGCATCTGTTCTCCAATACTGCGGAGTAGCCATGCTGATCAAAGTCACTAAAGCATCCGACTGCCATGAGTCGGATGTCACGCCTGAATCCATCTATCTTTCTCGACGCAATGTATTGAGTGTTGCTGTTACCGGTTTGGCCGTGAGCGGTCTTCCTCGGTGGGCGGCTGCCGACAATGTGGCGCGTTATGCGGATGTCGAGCCAGGCAAGGCGCCTGTCTGGTTCAGCGAAAAACTTTCCTCGGTCAAGTGGGGGGCAGTTGTCGTCAAGGATGAGGCGATCACGCCGTTCAAGGACGCGACCCACTACAACAACTTCTACGAGTTCGGCACTGATAAAGGTGATCCGGCTGCGAATGCCGGCACACTGAAGACTGAACCGTGGTCTGTGGTGGTGGATGGGGAGGTGGGCAAGCCCGGGCGGTATGCCCTCGAAGACTTCATGAAGCCGTATCAGCTGGAGGAGCGAATCTACCGACTGCGCTGCGTGGAAGCCTGGTCGATGGTCATTCCCTGGATCGGTTTCCCGCTCTCGGCTTTGCTCAAGGAGGTAGAGCCGACCGCGAAAGCCAGATTCATCCGCTTCGAAACCCTGCAGGATCCCAAAAGCATGCCGGGCCAGCGCTCCGGTTTTGCCTTGATCGACTGGCCTTATATAGAGGGGCTGCGACTGGATGAGGCCATGAATCCGTTGGCGATTCTCGCTGTGGGGATGTACGGGCGTGTATTGCCAAATCAGAACGGCGCGCCGTTGCGTCTGGTCGTGCCCTGGAAGTACGGGTTCAAAAGTATCAAGTCCATCGTGCGCATCAGTCTGGTCGGCGAGCAGCCGAAAACCACCTGGCAGAGCATTGCGGCGGATGAATATGGCTTTTATGCGAACGTGAATCCCACCGTTGATCATCCTCGCTGGACTCAGGCCCGTGAGCGCCGCCTGCCTAGTGGCTTGTTCAAGCCCAATGTGCGCGACACGCAATTGTTCAACGGCTATTCAGAGGAAGTCGCCTCTCTATATACGGGGCTCGACCTGAGGAAGAACTACTGATGCGCTATCCGTTTTGGCGTGTCGGTGTCTTTGTCGTGGTGCTGGTGTGGCCGCTGCTGTGGTTGTACCAGGCCCTGGAGGATGTTCTCGGGCCGGATCCGGGCAAGGTGCTGGTCGACCGGCTGGGTTTGGGGGCGCTTGTTCTGCTGCTCGTCATCTTGAGTTTGACGCCTTTGCAGAAACTCACGGGTTGGGCAGGGTGGAATGTCGTGCGACGACAGTTGGGATTGTGGTGCTTTGCCTATGTGCTGCTCCACCTCAGTAGTTATTGCGCATTCATACTTGGGTTTGATTGGTCGCAGCTGGGTGTCGAGTTGCGCAAGCGGCCTTACATTATTGTAGGGGGGGTGGGTTTTCTTGGTTTGCTGGCATTGGCGGTGACTTCCAATCGATACAGTCAGCGACGATTGGGTGCCCGCTGGAAGAAGTTGCATCGCTTGGCGTATGTCATTCTCGGGCTTGGATTACTGCATATGCTCTGGATTGTGCGCGCCGACCTGAAGGAGTGGGTGATCTATGCATCTACAGGTGCATTACTGTTAGTGCTGCGGCTACCGCCTTTGGCGCGTCGAATCCCGCGTCTAATGGCTAAAAAGGGCTCTTCTGCCAAAAAGGCGTAAATAGTGGTTGACGGCAGATTCTGGAGGCCTATAATTCGCCCCACTTCCGGCGCAGTCGAAACGGAAAACTCCTTGATAAACAAAGAGTTACGCAGTTTTCGACAGCAGGTTGCTTCAGTTCATCGAAGCCGAAAGGAAGTTGAGAAAGAGGTGTTGACAGCAGCGTGTAACGCTGTAGAATTCGCCTCCCGCTGACGAGAGATCTGAAGCGCAAGTGGTTGAAGTTGTTAAGGATTTCCAAGCGAAACTTT
>NZ_CATKPX010000057.1:0-4254 GCF_949767755.1 Pseudomonas sp. IT-P4
GTCTGGCGGGTTTTTTTGTGCCCGGATTTCAGGCAAAAAAAAGCCAGCGATCAGGCTGGCTTGGGCTTTCTGGCTGAATCAGGACGCGTCGGCGGCCATTTCAGCGTCATGGGCGATCAGCGAAACCAGGGCGTTCTGCTGTCGATGGGAGAGTTGGCGGAAGCGCTGCAGCAACTCACGTTCGTGCAAGGAAAGCTCCGGGCTATCCAGGCGCATGCTCAACTCTTCTCCCAGTGCGCCTTCCTGAATAAGACTCTGCTCAAGGCGCGCAATGATTTCGGAGTTCATGCTGCGATGATGATTGCGAGCCACCTCGGCAATGCGTTCACGCATTCCGTCTGGCAGACGTACGACGAACTTGTCAGCCGTACGGCTGGAATAAATTGCCTGTTTCAATGGGCGCATATATTTAACCGGTTAGTTCAGGGGAGCGGTTTCGGGATTGGCCGCAGGATGTCTGGTAGGACAAGCGCTCTGACCAAATGTTCAACCTGAATTGATAGAGGCGCGCATCATGCCTCAAACCAGCCAGATCCTTGGCGTCAATTCTGTGACAAATATTGAACTGGATAAAGGCGTTCTGCCAGCACCAATTATCAGAAATGCGGACTGGTTTGAAAACTTCGACCAGGCCGTATCACTTCGTGCTTTCTCCACCCGACGAAAGGATTCCGGCGGGCAGGAAAAAGTGAACTCGATCCCTGTTCCTTGTCTTTACAGGATAGTGGCAAATTGCCGATTTACTAGGGGGAGTGGCATGGAGGGGGTGAATTCAGGATGGATGGCAGGCCCTGGCAGCGGGGCTGCCATGCCGGGATCAGCGCAGTACCGGATCAAACTTGATCTTGCGTCCGGCGATCAATGCGAGCACGAACAGCGCGCTGAATACGCCACAGGCGATCAGAGGGAGGGTGACGACCATGTCCTGGGTCAATGACAGATGAAAAATGCCGCTCGACAAGGCGAGGATGAAGAAACTCGCGGCTGATCTGGACATGCTGTACTCCTGGTGAGGGTCATTCAAAATACCAAACGTTCGGCAGGCGGAGCCGGCACCAGGATGTTTTCCTGGCTGACAAAGCCGTTCTGGTCGCTTGTCACAACCAGCTGTGGCGCCTTCTGCAACTGAAGGTAATGCGGCATGCGTTGGGCAACCTGCGTAGTGCTGCTCTCGGGAACAAAATGAACTCCCGCTAAAGCCGCCAGTGCGATGGCATACGAGAGTGAAAGGGCGCTCTTCATGGGGGGCGGGTCTCGGTTGTTCTGTGAGAACAAAGGAAGCAGCTCGCATGCCAGAGTTTATCGGCAATTAAATTCTTTAAAAACAATGAATTAAGTTATTTTTGGTAAAGCGCCCATATTGCATTTTGCAATGATGGCTTTTTGCAGTGATGCAATTTGCACGGTAAACAAGTCCGCGCCCGACCGAGGCGTCTGCCTACACTTAAAAAGCCTACGGACGACATGACAAAAGCCAGCCCGGCCGTTAACATGCACGCCGTCCATCGCACCGCGTATCGTCGCGGTCAACCTGTGTCTCAGTAGCTCAATTGGATAGAGCATCCCCCTCCTAAGGGGAAGGTTGGCAGTTCGAACCTGCCCTGGGACACCATATTTTTCAGCTCCCCTCCTGTTCCAACGCTTCCTTTTCACGACGTGCAGATAACGTTCGAAATCTCAGGTCCCCGGGATCTATCGACGCCATCAACCCTGCCTTGGCGACTTTCCGTTTCCTCTTCCACGTAGTCTGAATCTCCCATCCCGTCTGGGAGTATCCGCCGATGTGCCGCCTGCGGCGCATGTTCATAGTTGTGACCAATAGATCAGAAAATGGTCCAAGGTCGACCTCGATGACTGGACCCCGCTCAGGAGAAAGTCATGACTATGCGCAAAAAAACCTCATCGCCAACGAATGACCTGACCAGTAACGCCGGTGACCATCTTTCGCCCGTCAGCCACGACTGGACTTTTACCTACATTCCGACCGTCACCACCAACCTTAATGACTACGCACCCGGCAGCACGGCCATCATCACGGCCAGTGGTTTCGCCGCCGGCAGCACAGTGACGCTCGAAGTGGACCACGCCATCGGTGCCGGCGCGGATGGTGTGTGGGGGACATCCGACGATGTGCTCGATACCAACACCGGCGCGGGTCACGAGCCCTGGTCCGTGACCGACGGCGGTGCTGGCGATCTAGATGGCCAGGTCAACGGCAGCGTCACCACGTCCTGGTACGTGAATCCCGACGATTCGGCAGGCGCAACGTTTCTGCTCACAGCAGCCGCTGCGGGCGCCGATGGCGTGGTCGGCACCGGTGACGACGCGGGGGCGTCAACCTCGTTTACGGACAGCGTTTTGGGCGTCCTGGCGACCGGCGAGGACGTCACGTTGGACGAAACGGCGGGGTTGCAGAACGCCACTGCCACTCCAGCCCCCGCGGGGGACGCTGACGACAACGATATTCTGGTGGCGTCCCTGCCTTCGACCTTCACTACCCGTTTAGCCGCACTGGGGGCCGGTACCGCCACGGGCGCGGCCTTGAGTGGCTATACCGGTGCCATTGGCAACACCGGCAGTAATGCATTCACCATCACCGCTGACCCCGGCGCAAGCATTACCGATATCAGCTTCGTCGGCACCACCGGCGCGCCGCTCAATGGCGAGGACAGCGGACTCGATACCCTCGATGGCACCAGCATCCTTCTCTATACGGATACGAACAACAACATCGTCGTGGGCCGAGCCGGGAGCGCCGCCGGCGCGATCGTGTTCGCTGCCTATATTGAAGAAACCGGAACACCGGTCACGGGTGGCAAGATCTGGACCGTGGAATACCAACCGCTCAAGCATCCCGTTATGACGAATGCCGATGACTCGCTCAATCTGGCGGATAAGCTTTTCATCGGCGCCAGCCAGGACCTGGAGTTCAGCCTGGCCAATGCGCCCTCCGGTCAGAACCTGTTCCTGATGTTCACGAAGGCGAACCCGAACGTTGTCGATGTCGGTGGTGTGTTGCGGATCACCGATCCCACCATCATCGCCACCGGCAAGGACCCCGCAGACCAGTCAAGTGGCGTCAATATAACGACTGGTGACACGATCAATACCAGCCAGGCGGGGGGGCCGACCACCTTCGGCACCAACAATCAGATGATTGTGGAGCAAGAGGGCATCCGCTTCTCGTTCGTCACGGGTGCCAGGCAGAATGTGACCATTCCCAACCTGGACCAGAACGAAGCCGATCTTGAAGCCAACGTCGACTTTACCGGTGTCTTCAATGCGAAATCGGCCAGTTTCGACGTCGTGCAACTGCAAAGCGGCAAGAGTGCCGTGGTAAGGGTCAGCGCATTCAGCACCGCTGCTGAGCCTGGTGTGAATTTCATCAATGGGTATGGCAATGATGCGTCTGTGTCCATCACCAATGTTCGCGTCTTCAACAGCACCGGGCAGGTGATCGAGAACTCAAACGGCTCGGTGAATGATCCGGGCATTGTCATCAGCTTTAATGCAGGGGTCGCGACCATCACCGGCGTTAAAGCCGGCTACCAGATTGAATACACCACTACGGGGGATCACAACCGCGTACTCGTGGAGAACGGGGCCGCCGTCAATGCCAAGGGCAATGAGCACGCCGATTTTGATATCGGTGGTTTCACGCTGGTCCAGGCCTCTGTTTCGACAGCCGAAATCGGCTCCAGGATCATCTTCGACGACGACGGGCCGAGCATCAGTACCACCGGTGTGGAGCCGACGCTGACAGTGGACGAAACGGTGCTGGCGACCGACGTCACCCAGAGCTTCGCCGCCAACTTCAACTCGGCGTTTGGCGCCGATGGGGCCGGTACCCTGACCTATGCGCTGGGCGTGGTGGCCGGGGCTTCCGGGCTGATCGACACGGCCTCGGGTCAGGCGGTGAACCTGTCGCTCAACGGCACGGTGGTCGAAGGGCGTACGGCCCTCAGTAACCTGCTGGTGTTCACGGTCAGCGTGGCAGCCAATGGTAGCGTCACGCTCGACCAGAGCCGCGCCGTGGTGCATGCCAACACAAGCAATCCTGATGATTCGACGAGCCTGACCTCGGACAACCTGGTAACGCTGACGGCGACCAAGACCGATGGGGACGGCGACAGCGCCCTGGCAACCCTGAACATCGGGCAGAACCTGGTGTTCAAGGACGACGGACCGAGCATCACCACCACCGGTGTGGAGCCGACGCTGACAGTGGACGAAACGATACTGACGACCGACGCC
>NZ_CATKPX010000058.1:0-4024 GCF_949767755.1 Pseudomonas sp. IT-P4
GGTGCGCCGACCCTGGCGGTCGGTATCGCGCAGATCCTGCACAGTGTTCTGCCGGGCGAGAACACCATGGCGTTCTGGTACCACTTCGCGATCCTGTTCGAAGCGCTGTTCATCCTGACTGCCGTGGATGCCGGTACCCGCGCCGGTCGCTTCATGCTCCAGGACTTGCTCGGCTCCTTCGTGCCGGCGCTCAAGCGCACCGAATCCTGGACCGCCAACCTGGTTGCCACCGCCGGTTGCGTGGCCATGTGGGGTTATCTGCTGTACCAGGGCGTGATCGATCCACTGGGCGGCATCAACACCTTGTGGCCGCTGTTCGGCATCTCCAACCAGATGCTGGCCGGTATCGCGCTGATGCTCGGCACCGTGGTGCTGATCAAGATGAAGCGCCAGCGTTATGTGTGGGTGACCTTGCTGCCGGCCGTGTGGCTGCTGATCTGCACCACCACCGCAGGCTTCATCAAGCTGTTCGACGCCAACCCGGCGATCGGCTTCCTGGCCCTGGCGAAGAAGTACAGTGATGCCCTGGCCAATGGTCAGGTGCTGGCCCCGGCCAAGAGCATCGACCAGATGCAGCACGTGATCTTCAACGCCTACACCAACGCGACCCTGACTGCGCTGTTCCTGTTCGTGGTGTTCAGCATCCTGTTCTTCGCACTCAAGGTCGGCATCGCTGCCTGGGGCACCAAGGAACGCACGGACAAGGAAGCGCCATATCAAGCGCTGCCGGATGCCTGATCATGTTCAATGACCTGAGTCGCCTCGGTAAATACCTCGGTCAGGCCGCGCGCCTGATGGTCGGCATGCCCGACTACGACAACTACGTCGAGCACATGCAGACCAAGCACCCGGACAAACCGCTGATGGACTACGAGGCGTTCTTTCGGGAACGCCAGGAAGCCCGTTACGGCAGTAAAGCCGGACCGAAGTGCTGTTGAGTGAGACAAAAAACCGGCTGAAACAGGCCGGTTTTTTATTGGGTGCAGTAACGGCCTGGACATTTCGGGGGCCGTGGCGATTCGAATCGTCGCCACCACTTTTGTCCCGGGTCATGGAAGCTTTGCAAACCTCCTGACTGATTTGAGCTGTTTATCAGCTATCTCCCCCAGATGAAGCGACAGTTTCCCCGTCCGGTACTTTAATGGATGGTCTGGAGCAACTGATCACTGGGCTGTCATAGCCTCAAGGCTATGGATCCCATACCGAAAAGCTATTTCTTCAATCGGTGATCCGGATCCACGCTTAAGGATGGTTAGCTGAAAACAAAATCAAGAGGAGATGCCATGTCAACTGAATCGAAATGCCCGTTCAATCACGCCGCTGGCGGTGGCACTACGAACCGCGACTGGTGGCCGAACCAACTGAACCTGAAGATCCTGAGTCAACACTCGCCCAAGTCTGACCCGCTGGGAGGCGACTTCAACTACGCCGAAGCCTTCAAGAGCCTGGACTTCCAGGCGCTGAAAAAAGACCTGACTGCGCTGATGACCGATTCCCAGGACTGGTGGCCGGCGGACTTCGGTCACTATGGCCCTCTCTTTATCCGCATGTCCTGGCACGCCGCAGGCACCTATCGCACCGGCGATGGCCGGGGTGGCGCCGGTTCCGGCCAGCAACGCTTTGCACCGCTCAACAGCTGGCCGGACAACGTCAGCCTCGACAAGGCCCGCCGGCTGCTCTGGCCGATCAAGCAAAAGTACGGCAACAAAATCTCCTGGGCCGACCTGATCGTCCTCACCGGCAACGTCGCACTGGAATCCATGGGCTTCAAGACCTTTGGTTTTTCCGGCGGCCGCCCGGATGTCTGGGAACCGGACGAAGACGTCTACTGGGGTTCTGAAAGCAAGTGGCTGGGCGGTGACACGCGCTACGGCAAAGAGGACAAACCGGCACAGAAACCTGGCGACGTCCCGCTCGTGGCCGAGCCGGGGCGAAACGAGGACAGCCGGACCGACGAGGGCCGCAATCTGGAAAACCCCCTCGCCGCGGTGCAGATGGGCCTGATCTACGTCAACCCGGAAGGCCCGGAAGGGCAGCCGGACCCGGTCGCTTCGGCCAAGGACATCCGCGAAACCTTCGGCCGCATGGCGATGAACGATGAGGAAACCGTGGCCCTGATCGCCGGTGGCCACGCCTTCGGCAAGACCCATGGCGCCGGGCCTGCCGACAACGTCGGGCCAGAACCTGAAGCCGCTGGCCTGGATCTGCAAGGCCTGGGCTGGAAGAGCACATTCGGCACCGGCAAAGGGGCTGACACCATCACCAGCGGCCTGGAAGTGACCTGGACCACCACGCCGACCAAGTGGAGCAACAACTACCTGGAGAACCTGTTCGGTTTCGACTGGGAGCTGACCAAGAGCCCGGCCGGTGCCCATCAGTGGAAACCGAAGAACGGCGCCGGTGCCGGGACCATTCCGGATGCCTTTGATCCGTCCAAACGCCGTGACCCGACCATGCTGACCTCGGACCTGGCCCTGCGTTTCGACCCGATCTACGAGCCGATTGCCCGGCGTTTCCTGGCCAATCCCGAGCAACTGGCCGATGCCTTCGCTCGCGCCTGGTACAAGCTCATTCACCGTGACATGGGCCCGCTCTCGCGCTACCTCGGCCCGGAAATGCCGAACGAAGAGTTGCTGTGGCAAGACCCGATCCCTGCTGTCGATCATCCGCTGGTCAATGACAGCGATGTCGCCGTGCTCAAGGGCAAGATTGCGGCCTCGGGGCTGACAGTTTCGCAGCTGGTATCCACGGCCTGGGCGGCGGCTTCCTCTTTCCGTGGTTCCGACAAACGCGGCGGTGCCAACGGCGGGCGCTTGCGCCTGGAGCCGCAGAAGTCCTGGCAGGCCAACCAGCCAGAGCAACTGGCCCGCGTGCTGGCAAAACTCGAAAGCATCCAGAACGAGTTCAACAGTGGCGGCAAGAAAATCTCCCTGGCCGACCTGATCGTGCTCGCCGGTGGCGTGGGCGTGGAACAGGCCGCGAAAAATGCCGGCCACAGTGTGACGGTGCCTTTCACGCCGGGACGCATGGACGCCAGCCAGGAACAGACCGATGTCGACTCCTTCGGTTTCCTTGAACCGATCGCCGACGGTTTCCGTAATTACCTGAAGCAACAGTACCGTGTGCCGGCCGAAAAACTGCTGATCGACAAGGCACAACTGCTGACGCTCAGCGCCCCGGAAATGACGGTATTGCTGGGTGGGCTACGGGTATTGAACGCCAATGTCGGCCAGAGCAAGCACGGTGTCTTCACCTCACGGCCGGAAGCCTTGACCAATGACTTCTTCACCAACCTGCTCGATATGGGGGTGGAGTGGAAGCCCGTGTCGGATGCCCAGCAAGAGTTTGAAGGGCGTGATCGCAAGACCGGTGCAGTGAAGTGGACGGGGACCCGGGTTGACCTGGTCTTTGGTTCCAATGCGCAGTTGCGTGCGTTGGCCGAGTTCTATGCCACCGCCGATGCGCAGCAGCAGTTCGTCAAGGACTTCGTCGCTGCGTGGACCAAAGTGATGAACCTGGATCGCTTCAATCTAAAATAGGAGAAGTTGTCGTAACGTTGGTATTGCCGGCAAAAGTCTCCCGGCTCGCCCTCCGGCTCCTGCATCGGCGGAGGGCATTCATCGACCATAAACCTTGGCGATCGTGGTCCATTCTTTGTGGGCGAGTTGCTTGGCTACCCACATTGGACTCTCGCCCGCAGATAACCTTTATCTATCCGGTTTCTGGTCCGCCAGGTAGTTATTGGTCGATCCATATCAGGCACAACGCTGCGGCAGCGCTGAACATGATTGACTGTCGAGTTGGACTTTCTCCGACGAACGATATCGATTAAATAAAAAGGCCCGCTGATTAGGCGTAATGCTGTTCACTTAAGAGATAGACCAAACAATAAGCTCCCTCGCCACAGATACAGTGTTCGTCCTTAAGTGAGCTGCATTACGCCACTAAGCAAGCCCAGCACGTAAACGCCAATGCGATGAGCCAACAGGTTGATTACGATGTCGAAGATGAACTCCATTTTTGA
>NZ_CATKPX010000059.1:0-3985 GCF_949767755.1 Pseudomonas sp. IT-P4
GGTGCGGCTGGGGGCGGCCGATCAGCACGATCCCGCCAAATCAGGGCGGGGCGCGGCATTTTGCAGGCGAACTTTGTGCCCTTCAAGGGATTATGACGGGTGACGGAAAATTAACTACAAGTCACCCCGTGACCGAATGTCGCAACCAACCGGCTCAATCCCTTGTAGACCGTGCTTTTCAAGGATTCTGGCCGAAATTGAAGAATTTACACATCGGCCGTATGAATGATGCGGCATTGCCTTGAAATAGTGGCGCAAAGCCGCGTCATCAGGCGCTTGTGGGACGTTTGTACGACTTGTCGATACAGTTTGCTGTCATGCGACAAATACGTATATCTGTAGGGCTTTCATTTAGTTGACTACGGGGTCAAGTAACATTGTAGAGCCTTTATCCCTCTAGGCTGTAGCTGTGCGCCTGATTTACCAGCCAGTCACGAAATGCCCTCAAAGACGCGGATTCGACCTTTCGCTCAGGAATCATCAGGTAGTAAGCCTTGATGCTGGACAGTGCCTGGGGGTTGGCGATCACCAGACGTTTCTCTTTCAACTCCCTTTGAATCAGGAACGGTGGGATCAGGGCAATGCCCATGTCGTGCATGGCTGCCTGGGCGAGCATGGAGAATAGCTCGTAGCGGGGGCCCGTCATGTCTCGCGGGACATTCAGGTGCTGGGAGTCGAACCATTGGCGCCAGGCATAGGGGCGGGTGGTTTGTTGCAGGAGAGGTAAGTCGGCGATTTCGCCGGGCGTCAGACAGGTCTTGTTTCCGAGCAGGTTGGGGCTGCAAACGGGCATCGGATTTTCACCCATCAACCTGTGGGATTCTGTACCCGACCAATCCGCATCACCGAAGTAGATGGCAGCATCAAAATCCGTGTCGGCGAACAGGAACGGCCGCGTGCGGTTGGTCAGGTTGACCGTCACTTCCGGGTGTTTCTGCTGGAAGTCCTTGAGGCGCGGCAGCAGCCATTGGGTGCCGAAAGTCGGAACTACGGCCAGCTCGATCACGTTGGTGCCCTGCTGGCCCATCACTGACAAGGTGTCGCGCTCAACGGCATCGAGCTGAGTGGCCACCCGACGGCTGTAGGAGAGTCCGGCTTCCGTCAGCTTGACCCCGCGCCGCGAACGTCGGAACAGTTCCACACTGAGGAACTCTTCAAGGCTGGCGATCTGTCGGCAAATCGCTCCTTGGGTCAGCGAAAGTTCCTGGGCGGCCTTGGTGAAGCTCTCGTGGCGTGCGGCAGCCTCGAAGCTGATCAGGGCGGTGGTGCTGGGTATCTTTCTGCGCATGTACGTCAATCTCACTAATACATCGCATAAAGGCTCTTTCGCGACGTTTCGGAGTGAGAAATTAGCACAACAGTATGCAAAATCCTCGTTTGCCGTAGCGCCGATCCGGGCCTAGGATCAGTCCACGTTATTTGACCCGATTCGAGAGGACACACTCATGGGCGGTAAAGCTAGCTTCAACTGGATCGATCCCCTGCTGCTGGATCAACAGCTCACTGAAGAAGAGCGCATGATTCGCGACACGGCTGCGCAATTCGCTCAGCAAAGCCTTGCGCCGCGCATCCTCGAAGCTTTCCGTCATGAGAAGACCGATCCGGCGATCTTCCGCGAAATGGGCGAGGTCGGCCTGTTGGGCGCAACCATCCCCGAGCAGTACGGTGGCAGCGGCCTGAACTATGTCAGCTACGGCCTGATCGCTCGTGAAGTCGAGCGCATCGACTCCGGCTATCGCTCGATGATGAGCGTGCAGTCCTCGCTGGTGATGGTGCCAATCAATGAATTCGGTACCGAAGCGCAGAAGCAGAAGTACCTGCCGAAACTGGCGTCGGGTGAGTGGATCGGCTGCTTCGGCCTGACCGAGCCTAACCACGGTTCCGACCCGGGCGCGATGATCTCACGTGCGCGCAAAGTCGAAGGCGGCTACAGCCTCACCGGCAGCAAGATGTGGATCACCAACAGCCCGATCGCCGATGTGTTCGTGGTCTGGGCCAAGGACGATGCCGGCGACATCCGTGGCTTCGTTCTGGAGAAAGGCTGGAAAGGCCTGAGCGCTCCGGCGATTCACGGCAAAGTGGGCCTGCGGGCTTCGATCACCGGTGAAATCGTGATGGACAACGTGTTCGTGCCGCAAGAGAACATTTTTCCGGATGTCCGTGGCCTGAAAGGTCCTTTCACTTGCCTCAACTCGGCACGTTACGGCATCTCCTGGGGTGCGCTGGGTGCAGCCGAGTTCTGCTGGCACACCGCTCGCCAGTACACCCTGGATCGTCAACAGTTCGGTCGCCCGCTGGCCGCCACTCAGTTGATCCAGAAGAAGCTGGCCGACATGCAGACTGAAATCACCATGGCGCTGCAAGGCTGCCTGCGTCTGGGTCGTATGAAGGACGAAGGGACCGCTGCGGTCGAAATCACTTCGATGATGAAGCGCAATTCTTGCGGCAAGTCCCTGGATATCGCGCGCATGGCTCGCGATATGTTGGGCGGCAACGGCATCTCCGATGAGTTCGGTGTCGCGCGTCACCTGGTTAACCTGGAGGTGGTGAACACCTATGAAGGTACTCATGACGTCCATGCGCTGATCCTCGGTCGTGCGCAAACCGGCCTCCAGGCGTTCTATTAAGGAGAACGTCCATGGGCGCGCTATCGCATCTACGGGTACTGGATTTATCGCGGGTGCTGGCCGGGCCTTGGGCCGGGCAGATCCTGGCCGACCTTGGCGCTGAAGTGATCAAGGTCGAGCGTCCGGGTAACGGCGATGACACGCGCGCCTGGGGACCGCCGTTCCTTAAAGACGCTTATGGCGAGAACACCAGCGAGGCCGCCTATTACTTGTCGGCCAATCGCAACAAGCAATCGGTCACCATCGACTTCACTCGCCCTGAAGGGCAGAAGCTGGTGCGTGAGCTGGCGGCCAAGTCGGACATCCTGATCGAGAACTTCAAGGTCGGCGGTCTGGCGGCTTATGGTCTGGACTATGAATCGCTGAAGGCGATCAATCCGGATCTGATCTATTGCTCGATCACCGGGTTCGGCCAGACCGGCCCTTACGCCAAGCGTGCGGGTTATGACTTCATGATCCAGGGGCTGGGCGGCCTCATGAGCCTGACGGGGCGACCTGAAGGCGAAGAAGGTGCGGGGCCGGTGAAGGTTGGCGTGGCGTTGACGGACATCCTGACCGGGCTGTATTCGACTGTTGCGATCCTGGCTGCGCTAGCGCATCGGGATCACGATGGCGGTGGTCAGCATATCGATATGGCATTGCTGGACGTGCAGGTGGCTTGTCTGGCCAACCAGGCAATGAACTACCTGACGACAGGCAATGCGCCTAAACGCTTGGGTAATGCTCATCCGAACATCGTGCCCTATCAGGATTTTCCTACGGCGGATGGCGACTTCATCCTTACCGTCGGGAACGATGGGCAGTTCCGCAAGTTCGCGGAAGTGGCTGGGCAGCCGCAGTGGGCGGACGATCCACGTTTTGCCACCAACAAGCTGCGGGTGGCAAACAGGGCAGCGCTGATTCCGCTGATCCGCCAGGCGACGGTGTTCAAGACAACCGCTGAATGGGTGGCACAGCTGGAACAGGCTGGCGTGCCATGCGGGCCTATCAATGACGTGGCGCAGATGTTTGCCGATCCTCAGGTCAAGGCGCGTGGGTTGGCTATCGAGCTGCCTCATGCACTGGCTGGGATGGTGCCGCAGGTGGCGAGCCCGATTCGACTGTCGCAGACGCCGGTGGAGTACCGTTTTGCGCCTCCTCTGCTGGGTGAGCACACGCTGGAAGTTTTGCAGCGGGTGTTGGGCCTGGATGCCGGGGCGGTGTCGGCATTCAAGGCTTCGGGCGTTCTCTGATAGGTCTCTTCTATATAGAGGGGTGTTTCGGCCCATCTATATAGGCTCCCTTTGGGGCGTTTTGCTGCTTTTTGCAGCTTATTGATAGAAAACCTAAATCAGTGCTTGACGGCAGATTCCAGATCT
>NZ_CATKPX010000060.1:0-3887 GCF_949767755.1 Pseudomonas sp. IT-P4
GTGTGCTCCGGGGTACTTATGGGTTGGTATGGAGCAGATGTTACGCCGTGGATTTTTTAAGAGAACTTCATTGAATCAATGGTGACTATCGATGCAGTCAATGGATGATTTGATGACCATTGTGGGTGCGGGTGTCAGCGGGAGATGAGCCCATGATCGAGGGCGTACTTGACCAGCGCTGCCGGCTTGTCGATGTTGAGTTTGCGCCGGATGCTCAGGCGATGGGTTTCCACCGTGCGCACGCTGATGTCCAGTTCCCGGGCCATTTCCTTGTTGTTCAAGCCTTGCGCCATCTTCGACAGGACCTGGCTTTCCCTCGGGGTCAGTTCGTTGTCGGTGTTGCGGTCGGCGATCAGGCGCTGGGCGATTTCGGCGCTGTAGAAGGTTCCGCCGCTGGTGATGGCTTCGATGGCGGCGATGATTTCCCGGGACGGGGCGTTCTTCAGCACGTAGCCGCTGGCGCCGGAGCGCACCGACTCGCTCACGTATTCGTAATTGTCGTACATGCTCAGCACCAGCACCTTGAGCGACGGGTACTGGCTGCGCAGCACGCGGGTCAGTTCCAGGCCGTTCATGTCTGGCAGGCTGATGTCGACCAGCAGCAGGTCGGGCTGGCAGCGTCCGACCATTTCGATGGCCTCGGCGCCGTTTTCCGCTTCGCCGACCATTTCCAGGGGCGACATCACGGCCAGCAGCGCCTTGATGCCGTCGCGGACCAGGGAGTGATCGTCGACCAGGGCGACGCGGATCGGGGAGGGCAGGTTCATCGCAATATTCACTCTTGTAGTTTTGCGCGGGCTCAGCGTTTTACCGCAGGTTTCATTGGCAGCCGCACGTCCAGCTCGCTTCTGCCCGGCATCGAAATCAGATCGAAGCGCCCGCCAAAATGTTCGACGCGTTCGCGGATGTTACGCAAGCCAATGCCGGCCTGACGACGTTCGACCTGGGCGACGTTGAAACCGATACCGTCATCGACCACCGTCAGCCGCACGGACTCGTCGCAGCCGCGCAGTGTAATGGACACGTTTTTCGCCTGCGCGTGGCGTTCGATATTGGTCAGGCCTTCCTGGACGATGCGGAACAGCGAAACCGCCGCGCCGTCGACCAGCAGGCAGTCGAATTCATTTTCGTCATAGGTCACGGTCAACCCGCTGCGCTGCTCGAATTCGGCGGCCAGTTGGCCGATGGCCGCCGGCAGGCCGAGGGTGTCGAGCAAGGAGGAGCGCAGGTCATGGGAGAGGCTGCGCACTTCACCGATGGCATCGCCCAGGCGCTCGGTGGCGTCTCTGAGCGCGTTCAAACCCTTGTCGTCGGCTTGTCCGCGTTCCAGCAGATGGCTGGCCAGTTCGAACTGGAACTTGATCGAGACCAGCACCTGGCTGATGCCGTCGTGCAACTCGCGGGACACCCGGGATCGTTCTTCTTCCTGCAGGCTGACGATGCGCTGGGTCAGGCGCTGCAGTTTTTTGTCCGCCAGCCGATGTTCGCTGACGTTGAGGGTCATGCCCGTGGCGAACACGAAC
Organism: Pseudomonas sp. IT-P4; assembly: GCF_949767755.1. Taxonomy (NCBI): domain Bacteria; kingdom Pseudomonadati; phylum Pseudomonadota; class Gammaproteobacteria; order Pseudomonadales; family Pseudomonadaceae; genus Pseudomonas; species Pseudomonas sp. IT-P4. Next base: position 1,524 of record NZ_CATKPX010000060.1, read on the forward strand.
AGCACCGCGACGAGGGCGACCACGGCAATCGCCATCATGGTCTTGCGGATGCCCATGGCCACTTCGGCACGGGCTTGTTGGGTGGCGCGTTCGACGTCTTCGAGGTAGATGCCGGTGCCGAGCATCCAGCCCCAGCGATCGAGCATCACTACGTAGGCGAGCTTGTCGGTCACCTGGCCGGAGGAGGGCTTGTTCCAGGCGTAGCGTTGAAAGCCTTCACCCGACTGCGCGCTTTTGAGCAGCGCCTGGATCACCGGCAGGCCGTGGGGGTCTTTCATGTCCCACAGGTATTGGCCCACCAGTTCCGACTGGCGCGCGTGCATCAGGCTGCGGCCTTCGTGGTCGTAGACGAAGAAGTAGCCGTTGATGCCGAAGCTGAGCTTGCGCAGTTCTTCCAGCACTTGTTGCTGGGCGTGGGCATTGCCGTGGCCGTCGTCGTACAGGGGCGCGATCAGGCTCTGGGCCATTTCCACGTAGTTTTTCAGCTCCGCGCGCTTGCTCGCCAGAATGCTGTCTTCGATCAGTTGCGCCTGTTGATCGCCCAGTTGGCGGTTGAGGGAAATCACCAGCGCGCAGATGACGGCAATGGCCAGCACCAGCGGCAGAATCCCGAGGGCGACGATCTTGTGTTTGAGCTGCATGTTGACTCCTGCCCGCGCGAAGGCTCGGGATCATATGCCAAAGAGGCGCTGGGCTTGTAGCGTTGCTGGACGGAATGACCGGGTGGGAGTGTGCAAAACCTGTGGGAGCGAGCTTGCTCGCGATGAGGGAGGCACATTCGGAAGTGATGTGGCTGAAAGTCCGCTATCGTCGGAACGCCGCCCGGAGCAAGTTCGCTCCCACATTTGATCGGGGATGGCCCCGGATCCGGTGGTCAACCCACAGGAGATCGGTGTCATCTACGTAGAACTACGTAGACACCACGTACGTAGTAACGCGGATTTATTTGTGGACGGCATGCGCGGATATTGGGCCAGCTCCGCATCGCGGACACAATTATAAAAATTACCGCCGCAGTCACTGGCTGTCGGCAGGAGACACGCTATGCCCCGTCTGGCTAAACACCTCGCCTGGTTTGCCGTGGCTGTCCTGGGAGCGATTGCGCTGAGTGTCGTGGCCCTGCGCCGCGGCGAAGCGATCAACGCCCTGTGGATCGTAGTCGCAGCCGTCGCCATCTACCTTGTTGCCTACCGCTATTACAGCCTGTTCATCGCCAATAAAGTGATGCAGCTCGACCCCAATCGGGCCACGCCGGCTGTGCTCAATAACGATGGTCTGGACTATGTTCCGACCAACAAGCACGTACTTTTCGGTCACCACTTCGCGGCCATTGCCGGCGCGGGGCCTTTGGTCGGCCCGGTGTTGGCGGCGCAGATGGGCTACCTGCCCGGCACGCTGTGGCTGATTGCCGGCGTGGTGCTGGCCGGTGCCGTTCAGGACTTCATGGTCCTGTTCATGTCAACCCGCCGCAACGGCCGTTCCCTGGGCGACATGGTCCGTGAAGAAATGGGCCGCATCCCCGGCACCATCGCGCTGTTCGGCTGCTTCCTGATCATGATCATCATCCTCGCGGTGCTGGCGCTGATCGTGGTCAAGGCCCTGGCCGAGAGTCCTTGGGGGATTTTCACGGTGATGGCGACCATTCCGATCGCGATGTTCATGGGCATCTACATGCGCTACATCCGCCCGGGTCGCATTGGCGAAATCTCGGTAATCGGCGTGCTGTTGCTGCTGGGTTCGATCTGGCTCGGCGGGCAGGTTGCCGCCGATCCGGTGTGGGCCAAGGCCTTCACCTTTACCGGTATCCAGATCACCTGGATGCTGATCGGCTACGGTTTTGTCGCGGCGGTACTGCCGGTGTGGCTGATCCTGGCACCGCGTGACTATCTGTCGACCTTCCTGAAAATCGGCACCATCGTCGCCCTGGCCATCGGCATCCTGGTGACCATGCCCGAGCTGAGAATGCCGGCCCTGACCCAGTTCGTCGACGGTACCGGTCCGGTTTGGAAGGGCGGTCTGTTCCCGTTCCTGTTCATCACCATCGCCTGTGGCGCGGTTTCCGGTTTCCACTCGCTGATTGCTTCCGGCACCACGCCCAAGCTGCTCGCCAGCGAGGGGCATGCCCGCTACATCGGTTACGGCGGCATGCTGATGGAATCTTTCGTGGCGATCATGGCCATGGTTGCCGCTTCGGTGATCGATCCGGGCGTGTACTTCGCCATGAACAGTCCGGCGGCCGTGGTCGGCGGTGATGTGGTGGCCGTTGCGCAAACCGTCAGCAGCTGGGGCTTCGCCATTACCCCGGAAGCCTTGCAAGCCGTAGCCCATGACATCGGTGAAACCACCATCCTGGCCCGTGCCGGC
>NZ_CATKPX010000061.1:0-3729 GCF_949767755.1 Pseudomonas sp. IT-P4
TGTTGAAAGGCTGGCGGTCAATGATGTCGAGCAGAATCTGCGGTTTCAGGGGCAGTATTTTGACGATGAGACGGGGCTGCACTACAACACGTTTCGGTATTACGATCCGGAGGTGGGGCGGTTTGTAACGCAGGATCCGATTGGGTTATCTGGCGGGTTTAACCTGTATCGCTATGCTCCAAACACAGGAAGTTGGACCGATCCACTGGGGTGGAGCTGCTGGGCTGCTAAAAACGTAGCCGGTCGAAAGGTGTACCAAAGAAATGATATTTTTGATCCCAACTACGTTGATGATTTGGGAAGGACAAACGTTCAAAGGATGAGCAAAGGGGATGCGCCAATAGGAAAAGACGGAAGCGAAGTGAATCTCCACCACCTTACCCAAGACGAACCTGGCTCAATGGCAGAAATCCTCAGCAGTTTTCACTCAAAAAATGATCGAGTGCTGCATATGTACTCTAATCAGTGGGATAAAAGTTGGGTTGGGTCGGATGGTATTAGACGGCTTTATAATAGCGCACCCAAGAGTATGAATCGTGGGCCGTTTAATACATGGAAGAAAAGTTACTGGAAGGAAAGATCATTGGATTTCGGAGTCTGAAGTATGAGCTATATTGATTTGATTGAGGCTGAGATTAATGCATCTGGTGAAGATCCTGCATATGCAGGTGGCGCTAGCGACTCCCTGATAGCTGAGTTTGAAAAAGAATTGGGGGTTGGTTTTCCGGATTCGTACAAGTTGTTTCTTAAGAGGTTTGGTGCTTTGTCATTTGCCGGTGAGACGTACTATGGGGTTACTAAGAGCGGGTTGGCCGCTACCGCAATCCCTAGCGTTATATTTGCTACAAAAAACGCACGATCTCTTGGTGATGCCGATAATGGAATGATCGTCATTAAGTCTTCAGGATATGGCCCTATATATTCAATTGATACTTCTAGCATTGGAGAGGCAGGAGAGCCTGTAGTGGTGGAGACGGAGCTTTCATTTAAAAGAGATGGCGAGAAAAATGTCATTTCCAAAAGTTTTGAAGATTTTTTTTGTGACTCTGTCAGGCAGTCTATTAAAGATCTTTAATGTTGCGGATGGCGAGTGACGTGTAGGTTATCTGGTATGACGGTAGGGGGGCTTTTGGGGGTGGGTAGGGTGCAGCGAATGGCACGTGAAAGGTTGGAAAGCGGAAAATACGCTGTAGACAAAATTACAGCGCGACTATTATGAGTGCAGAAATTTTTTATTTGGTTGATTTTTGTGGAGCGTCATGCGGTCAGCCTGAATTTATCTCAGGTGAGTTCAATTGTGATGAGTGGGAGTGGGATGAGTTTGATCCTGGAGTAGAAAGTGTTGTTGTGGAGAGGGTTTATAAATTTAAAGTGTTGGATCGAACAATAAAAACGCTTGATGTGGATTTTTTAGGGTCTCCGCACAATCTAGTGTCAGCACGCTTTCTTGAAGTCTGCGATAGTTTAAATGTTAGGTATCGATCAGTGCCGGTTGAACTAAAGCTTGCAAGTGGAGTGATCAGTGGTGAGTATTTTATTTTTATCCCTCTGGATGCTGTAGAGTTACTGGATCAGGCTGGGTCTAAATTTTCTTTGGAAAAGGATTTAAATACTAGTGAGCCAGTATTTAATCGGTATCATCCTGCTGTGCCAGTTTATAGCTGGATAAGGCAGTTCTCTGCAAAAAGTGGAGTTTGTGAGAGTTTTTTTGTTTGTATCGAAATTATGAAGTGGGTCTGTAGCGAGGAGTTTAAGGTTGAGGCAGAGAAAAAGTTGGCTGGTTTGAGTTTTAAACCAATAGATAGTGAGTTTGTTTTTGATCCGTGGGGTGAAATGTCCTGAGTCTGTTCGTCTTGTGCCAATAAACGCTTTGGCTATTTTGAAAGGCCGTGACAGAGTTGATGGATGCGCTCTTTTAATATCATTATGCTGCGGTGGAATAGGGGGGAAGGATCTGCCGCCTGGCACAATAACTGATCTGAGATTGTAATATGATTGATATTGATGAAGAGTGTAAAAAAATAGAAGGGTTTGAGTTTTTCTCAAGTATGGGGAGTGTTGGGTCTAAAGATAATGATTTTTTATATATAGAAAGCGTTCGGAAGGTTTTTTTAGAGCCGTCTGAGTCTGAGTTTGATGGATGCTATGAGGGTGTTGAGTGGCTGCCCACATCCCCAGCTCAACCCGATCCGTTTTATGATATTCCTAAGCCGCCTTCAGATCTAGTCGCTATGCGAATGAAAGTGAATAAGGCAGTAATGGCGGTTGCTAAAACTATTGATAAGAACAAGTTCATTTGCACGCCGCATGATTTTAACCTTGCGGCAAGAAACGCGGTGTGTTTTGCCTTTAGGCAATATGTGTCTGAAAGTTATTATGGGCTTGGTGATCGATGGTTGGCGATAATAAAATTATATTATTCTGGTCGTTGGCCTGTTGGTTTGGTTAAGGATAAAATAGTTGTTATTTAATTTTTAGTGGGGGTCTTTCAAATTTTGTCGAGGTGTATTTCGCTCTTCAATAAGGACGGTCATTAGATATCTGGTGATTCAATGCGCCGTTTCAGCTAAGTCGACGAGTTGCCAGTAAAATATTCAAAGAGATATTTTGGAGCTGATATGGCTGATAAAGAAATTTCATTGCGTGCGTTAGAGCGTGTAAACAATTTTTTGGCCGAAATGAATTCTTGGGAAGCAGAGTTTTTCAAGATTCGAAAAGAGAATTTAGCCGGAGAAGGGGATGGTCCTGAAGTAAAAGTTTCTTTTGGGAGTAGGCTGGAAAGTATACTAAATAAATTTGCTTTTAAAAATAAAAGTAATTTTGGTCGTTTGATAGACTTGGGTTGTGTTAATCCGCCCACGTACGATCCGCAGTCTGACGTTGTAGAGGTCATTTCTATGAGTGGCGATGAAGTCGTTTTTCAGATACAACAAACTGTTGGGGTAGAGGTTACATCGCGGATAGTCATGGTTTGTAAAACTGGTGAGTGGAAAATTAAGAAGAAAGAAAGTTTGGGTTATGACGATAAGTGGAAGCGTTCACCTTTGTAGTATGAGCTGCTGAAATGGAATCAGTGGTTTTTTTCACATGCGCTGAGCGAGCTTTCAAAGCGTTCTAATGGTGTAAGCGGAGTTGGGTGTAATCTGTAGAGTTAAATAAGTTCTTTAAAATCTAGTTTTGTGAGTGGCTACAAGCCTTTGTCTTAGTTGCTCTCTTCACTCTCCACTCATTTACCGCATTGCAATGGGTAGGTCATAAATTTTGAAAACGCCTCAGGATAGCGCTATATAAAGGGGGCTAGATGAAAGAGACTGATCTGATAGGTTTGTTGCGAGAAATATCAAATGAGTTAAAACAAGCTCAGGCAGTGCGCGGAGGGACAGATCTACGCTCTATTATCGAAAATTACGAAAGGGTAGTAATGCTCTTGCTTGGAGGTAATTTAACCGATAATTTAATCAGGTTTTCGCCTAGGGAGTATTTAGCGATATATAGTGATTATGAGAACCCGCTGCTTGAAAAAATGGATTTCGCACAGAGGGAAGTTAATGGTTTTTTGGTTGTCAGACCTTGAGTGCTTGATGTTTTTTCGACGCTATTTCTCTTCTTGATGCGGTCACTAACGCCATTTGTCGTTCGTTCTTTAAAAACTCATCGAAGTAAGTGGCTGCCAACTTTGTCTCAGTCACTTTCTCTATAGTAATAATCGACGTCCGGCGCAAGTCACAC
>NZ_CATKPX010000062.1:0-3188 GCF_949767755.1 Pseudomonas sp. IT-P4
TGGCCTCGCTTCAGCAAATTGGGTATGCGATAGTTTGGTGTTTTGTGAGTATCTCGAACTTTCGGTTCGTTTCGTCTTCACACACCGCAATCTGATGCTCTTTCGAGTAGTCAAATTGCTTGGGTGTTATATGGTCAAGCCTCACGGGCAATTAGTATTGGTTAGCTCAACGCCTCACAGCGCTTACACACCCAACCTATCAACGTCGTAGTCTTCGACGGCCCTTCAGGGGACTCAAGGTCCCAGTGAGATCTCATCTTGAGGCAAGTTTCCCGCTTAGATGCTTTCAGCGGTTATCTTTTCCGAACATAGCTACCCGGCAATGCCACTGGCGTGACAACCGGAACACCAGAGGTTCGTCCACTCCGGTCCTCTCGTACTAGGAGCAGCCCCTCTCAAATCTCAAACGTCCACGGCAGATAGGGACCGAACTGTCTCACGACGTTCTAAACCCAGCTCGCGTACCACTTTAAATGGCGAACAGCCATACCCTTGGGACCGGCTTCAGCCCCAGGATGTGATGAGCCGACATCGAGGTGCCAAACACCGCCGTCGATATGAACTCTTGGGCGGTATCAGCCTGTTATCCCCGGAGTACCTTTTATCCGTTGAGCGATGGCCCTTCCATACAGAACCACCGGATCACTAAGACCTACTTTCGTACCTGCTCGACGTGTCTGTCTCGCAGTCAAGCGCGCTTTTGCCTTTATACTCTACGACCGATTTCCGACCGGTCTGAGCGCACCTTCGTACTCCTCCGTTACTCTTTAGGAGGAGACCGCCCCAGTCAAACTACCCACCATACACTGTCCTCGATCCGGATAACGGACCTGAGTTAGAACCTCAAAGTTGCCAGGGTGGTATTTCAAGGTTGGCTCCACGCGAACTGGCGTCCACGCTTCAAAGCCTCCCACCTATCCTACACAAGCAAATTCAAAGTCCAGTGCAAAGCTATAGTAAAGGTTCACGGGGTCTTTCCGTCTAGCCGCGGATACACTGCATCTTCACAGCGATTTCAATTTCACTGAGTCTCGGGTGGAGACAGCGCCGCCATCGTTACGCCATTCGTGCAGGTCGGAACTTACCCGACAAGGAATTTCGCTACCTTAGGACCGTTATAGTTACGGCCGCCGTTTACCGGGGCTTCGATCAAGAGCTTCGCGTTAGCTAACCCCATCAATTAACCTTCCGGCACCGGGCAGGCGTCACACCCTATACGTCCACTTTCGTGTTTGCAGAGTGCTGTGTTTTTAATAAACAGTCGCAGCGGCCTGGTATCTTCGACCGGCGTGGGCTTACGGAGCAAGTCCTTCACCCTCACCGGCGCACCTTCTCCCGAAGTTACGGTGCCATTTTGCCTAGTTCCTTCACCCGAGTTCTCTCAAGCGCCTTGGTATTCTCTACCCAACCACCTGTGTCGGTTTGGGGTACGGTTCCTGGTTACCTGAAGCTTAGAAGCTTTTCTTGGAAGCATGGCATCAACCACTTCGTGTTCTAAAAGAACACTCGTCATCAGCTCTCGGCCTTGAAATCCCGGATTTACCTAAGATTCCAGCCTACCACCTTAAACTTGGACAACCAACGCCAAGCTGGCCTAGCCTTCTCCGTCCCTCCATCGCAATAACCAGAAGTACAGGAATATTAACCTGTTTTCCATCGACTACGCTTTTCAGCCTCGCCTTAGGGACCGACTAACCCTGCGTCGATTAACGTTGCGCAGGAAACCTTGGTCTTTCGGCGTGGGTGTTTTTCACACCCATTGTCGTTACTCATGTCAGCATTCGCACTTCTGATACCTCCAGCAAGCTTCTCAACTCACCTTCACAGGCTTACAGAACGCTCCTCTACCGCATCATCCGAAGATGATACCCGTAGCTTCGGTGTATGGTTTGAGCCCCGTTACATCTTCCGCGCAGGCCGACTCGACTAGTGAGCTATTACGCTTTCTTTAAAGGGTGGCTGCTTCTAAGCCAACCTCCTAGCTGTCTAAGCCTTCCCACATCGTTTCCCACTTAACCATAACTTTGGGACCTTAGCTGACGGTCTGGGTTGTTTCCCTTTTCACGACGGACGTTAGCACCCGCCGTGTGTCTCCCATGCTCGGCACTTGTAGGTATTCGGAGTTTGCATCGGTTTGGTAAGTCGGGATGACCCCCTAGCCGAAACAGTGCTCTACCCCCTACAGTGATACATGAGGCGCTACCTAAATAGCTTTCGAGGAGAACCAGCTATCTCCGAGCTTGATTAGCCTTTCACTCCGATCCACAGGTCATCCGCTAACTTTTCAACGGTAGTCGGTTCGGTCCTCCAGTCAGTGTTACCTAACCTTCAACCTGCCCATGGATAGATCGCCCGGTTTCGGGTCTATTCCCAGCGACTAGACGCCCTATTAAGACTCGCTTTCGCTACGCCTCCCCTATTCGGTTAAGCTCGCCACTGAAAATAAGTCGCTGACCCATTATACAAAAGGTACGCAGTCACCCAACAAAGTGGGCTCCCACTGCTTGTACGCATACGGTTTCAGGATCTATTTCACTCCCCTCTCCGGGGTTCTTTTCGCCTTTCCCTCACGGTACTAGTTCACTATCGGTCAGTCAGTAGTATTTAGCCTTGGAGGATGGTCCCCCCATATTCAGACAAAGTTTCTCGTGCTCCGTCCTACTCGATTTCATGACCAAGAGATTTTCGCGTACAGGGCTATCACCCACTATGGCCGCACTTTCCAGAGCGTTCCGCTAATCTCAAAGCCACTTAAGGGCTAGTCCCCGTTCGCTCGCCACTACTAAGGGAATCTCGGTTGATTTCTTTTCCTCAGGGTACTTAGATGTTTCAGTTCCCCTGGTTCGCCTCTTGCACCTATGTATTCAGTACAAGATAACCATCTTATGATGGCTGGGTTCCCCCATTCAGACATCTCCGGATCAAAGTCTGTTTGCCGACTCCCCGAAGCTTTTCGCAGGCTACCACGTCTTTCATCGCCTCTGACTGCCAAGGCATCCACCGTATGCGCTTCTTCACTTGACCATATAACCCCAAGCAATCTGGTTATACTATGAAGACGACATTCGCCGAAAATTCGATTGAGCTCCTAAGAGCAACTCACAAATTTTACCTTAGCCTGATCCGTTACCAGTGAAAGTAACGTTCAGTCTATCTTTCTATCACATACCCAAATTTTTAAAGAACGA
>NZ_CATKPX010000063.1:0-3029 GCF_949767755.1 Pseudomonas sp. IT-P4
TTGGACTTGTGGGTTGCATCGATGATGGTGTGCGGCAGGCCGTCGTCGCTGTTGAGGTATTCGGTTTTATTGCCCAGGGCGTCGACTTCGGCGATCAAGTTACCCTTGGCGTCGTAGCGGGCCTGCCAGACACTGCCGTCCAGGAAGGTCGTTTCCGTGACCAGCGTAGTGCCGAGGTGGTACTTGTATTTGATCTTGCGACCCAGTGGGTCGGTTTCTTCAAGCAAACGCGAAAAGTCGTCGTACTTGAACCCCAACCGGTTGTCATCCGGCAGCTTGAGACCGGTCATGTTGCCGGCTTCGTCGAGGTCGATGGCGTACTGCTCACCGCCGAAGTCGCGAAAATGGATTCGTTCAATTATTAATCATTTTTAGCGTGAATTGTAAGAACGCGCTTGCACAGCATTTTTAGATTAAAGAGGAAAGTGGCTTAAGAAAACCTTAAGCCACTCTAGAGATAAAATTTTAAAGAACGGCACAAACCCCACTAGTTTTTGACTACCAATGAACAACCAAACACATCCATGAAATGCTGCGCCACCAGTACAACGGAGCGCTGCACCGTTTACATACAAACATCAGAGAGCGGTTTTTTTCCACTTATCACCACTTTTTGTTTCTTTTTTCACTATCAGCCAACCATTTCCAGTATCTTTTAGAACAAACTTATATACAGCCTTTAGCCTAGCCATCTGCTCGACAACCACAGCGTAATTTTTACCTTCTTGAACAGGCTTGTTTATTACATCCCTCTCTGGATCATAAGTCGGAGGAGACCCACAACCGAGATCTACAAGCCTAGCCCAGCTTCGCTCATCTGACACAGAAAACCTGGTTAAAACCTTCTTAAGCTCGAGTTCATACTTTTTATCACAGTCAGAGGTATTTTTTTCCGCATCGATCAGGCTCATTTGCTCATCGCGAAAAGCCGTCTCCCAATCTCGCATTTCTGACATAAAGCCTTTCAACGCCTCAACCACCGAAACTTCTTTTTCCATAACAAACTCCTACCAAGCACAACAATACAATTGCGAACAGCAGAATAAAAACCAGAAATCCTTTGCCGTGACGGAAGGTGGAGATCAGCTGACCTGTCACCGTTGAAGCGGCTGTGGATGATTGCTGCCTGAGATGAGTACTTCCCTAGTGGTTGGTTTTATAAAACATCGTAATCCAGACCGGTGTTAGTGAAAAAAGCGGAAAATGACAATCATTGTCCGCCTCGCTGTGCAGGTCATCGCGATACCTGTCACAGCTCCTCTGGCCTTCGATTTTACAGGTCGATCTCAGATTCGTCCTTTAACCCCTCAACAAAAGCGTCAAACGAACTTGCGAGCCAACGATAGGCCTTTGCATGATTGGCGGCATAACTACTATTCGAATCAAAGGAATCAGTTGCGTAAAAACACACATCACCATCAGTCAAATCCAGACAGAAAAAGTTACCACCATCGTCAGTCGCAAACGGCAGCAATGTTTTAGGTATCACATTTTTAGAGGTCATCACAGCATAACAGCCGCTTAAATATTTTGTCTCTGCAGCATCCAAAGCACCACTAGCTGCAACTGCTTTAAATTTCTTTAATCGAACAGGCTCATATTCATCACCACTATCCCACCAATCTCTATCTGCAACCCCACCACTATGAGTTAAATAAAAATTTTTAAAGCCTTCAGGCAATGTATGCCCTATCTCATCCTCCAGTAAACTGAGATCAGAGCTATTCACTTTCGGATCGGACTTCGACATTTTCAGTACACCCATCATTGTCTCCTTACTAACAAGTTGTAGAGGCAGCTTTCGGAGTCCGCCCATTCAGCCGGCGGCGTCGTAGCGGAATTCGTCGCTGTCGAGCAACTGACCGATGTCGCGGCTGTGCAGTTGGCCGTTGGCTTCGTACTCGTACTTGATCTCGCCGCGCAGTTTGTCGAGGGAGCGGGTCAACTCGCCGGCCGGGTCGTATTGGTGACGGCGGTGGATCGGGTTGTAGGTGTGCTCGACCCGCAGGTCGGGCTGGATGCCAGGGTTGTGCAGGCGCGAGGCGAACTGCCAGCTCTTGCGACCCATGGCGTCGAAGCCGAAGCATCTGAAGCGACTGAGATCAAATTCCCAGCCACTTAATTAGATAAAACTCATGGAATTTTAGCCAACTCCTTTTCAATCTTGCTTGTATTATTAATATCTCCACCTTTATCCACGTAGGCGTGCCAAGCTGGAACTGCCTTCTTGAATAGCTCGAGGCATTGAGAAGTGACATCTGATTTTTTTATAACCAAATCCATCTTCAAATTACCATCACTATCAAATGGCTCCTTATAAATAAGACCACGCACCTTAAGGAAACTCATTAGAACTGTATACCGCACAACTATCTGCCTCTGATATTCGGCGCTTTTATTTCTAGACATTAGCATCGGTATGCTGCACAAAGTAAAATCCAAATCACTCATTACCAAACTCCTATTACCTTGCACGAATCACTGTCGACACATCAGTTACTTCAATCAATTTTTTGGTACCCGGCTCGCGCACAAAAACTCCACCCGCCTCTCGAATTCTCATTTCTTTTTCCAGCTGCGCAAATTTCGAAGCGGTCAAACTTGTAATTTCTTTCGCCGTGCCGGAGCCATCAGCATTCTTAACAACAAAATCAACTCGACGCCCCTCACCGGTTAACGGGTCCTTGACTATTTTCCCCTCAGCATTACGTAGATACCTTTCGCCGAGAACATTTTTCTTACCGTAACGTTTCTCGAATATTGCTTTGGCTCTAGCCTCTCGAGCAGAGCCAGCCACTTTGTTTGGTATGCATTCCCATCCCCACGGATCAGTCCATGCAGTCGTGTTTGGAGCATAGCTGTAGAGATTGTAACCCCCAAACAATCCTATTGGATCCTGCGTTACAAACCGCCCCACCTCCGGATCGTAATACCGAAACGTGTTGTAGTGCAGCCCCGTCTCGTCATCGAAGTACTGCCCCTGAAACCGCAGGTTCTGCTCGATATCATTGACCGCCAGCCTTTCAACC
>NZ_CATKPX010000064.1:0-2964 GCF_949767755.1 Pseudomonas sp. IT-P4
ATCCGTAGTGCATGGGTTTACTCTATAAGATCACGCAGGAGATTTGACGTGCACATTGGTGTTCCTCTCGAAACCCAGACCGGTGAAACACGGGTTGCTGCAACCCCGGAAACCATCAAGAAGCTGATCGGCCAGGGCCATAAGGTCACTGTACAAAGCGGCGCCGGCATTAATGCCAGCGTTGTCGACAGTGCCTATGAAGCGGCAGGCGCAACCATTGGCAGCGCCAATGACGCGTTTGCTGCAGAGCTGATTTTGAAGGTGGTCGCGCCCAGCGACAGCGAACTGGCGCTGATTAAAAGCGGCACCGTTGTGGTGGGCATGCTCAACCCGTTCAGCAACGAAACCATCGCCAAAATGGCCGAGTGCGGCATTACCGCCTTTGCCCTGGAAGCCGCGCCGCGTACCTCCCGCGCCCAGAGCCTGGACGTGCTGTCCTCGCAAGCCAACATCGCCGGCTATAAAGCCGTGTTGCTGGCCGCGCACCACTACCCTCGCTTCATGCCGATGCTGATGACCGCGGCGGGCACCGTGAAAGCGGCGCGCGTGCTGATCCTCGGTGCTGGCGTGGCCGGTTTGCAGGCGATCGCTACGGCGAAACGCCTGGGGGCGGTGATCGAAGCGTCTGACGTGCGTCCGGCGGTAAAAGAGCAGATCGAATCCCTCGGCGCCAAGTTCGTCGACGTGCCCTACGAGACCGATGAAGAGCGTGAATGCGCCGTCGGTGTCGGCGGTTACGCCCGCCCGATGCCGGCCAGCTGGATGCAGCGCCAGGCCGCCGCCGTGCACGAACGCGCCAAGCAGGCTGACATCGTCATCACCACCGCGCTGATTCCCGGCCGCAAGGCACCGACGCTGTTGAGCGCGCAAACCGTGGCCCAGATGAAGCCGGGGTCGGTGGTCATCGACCTCGCGGCGGCCCAGGGCGGCAACTGCCCGCTGACCGTGGCCGATCAGGTGGTCGTCGAACATGGCGTGACCATCGTTGGCCCGACCAACCTGGCCAGCGCCGTGGCGGCTGACGCTTCGGCGCTGTACGCCCGCAACCTGCTGGACTTCATGAAACTGTTGTTCGATAAAGAAGGACAACTGGTGATCAACCTTGAAGACGATATCGTCGCCGCGTGCCTGATGTGCCGCGACGGCCAGATCGTGCGCAAGAACGGCTGAGGATAAAAACAATGGAAGACATGCTGATCTCTCACGGTATCTACAACCTGATCATCTTCGTGCTGGCGATCTATGTCGGCTACCACGTGGTCTGGAACGTCACCCCCGCACTGCACACGCCACTGATGGCGGTGACCAACGCCATCTCGGCCATCGTGATCGTCGGCGCCATGCTGGCAGCGGCGCTGACCGTGACGCCGCTGGGCAAGACCATGGGCACCCTGGCCGTGGCCCTGGCCGCCGTCAACGTGTTTGGTGGCTTCCTGGTGACCCGCCGCATGCTGGAAATGTTCAAGAAGAAAGCGGCCAAAGCTCCGGCTGCCAAGACCGCAACAGCAGCCAAGGCTGAGGTGCAGCAAGCATGAGCATGAACCTGGTTACGTCCCTGTATTTGATCGCCTCGGTCTGCTTCATCCAGGCGCTCAAGGGCCTCTCGCACCCCACCACATCGCGTCGTGGCAACCTGTTCGGCATGCTCGGCATGGGCCTGGCGATCCTCACCACGGTCGGCCTGATCTACAAGCTGGGCTCCGAACTGGCGCAAGACGGTATCGTCTACGTGATCGTCGGCCTGCTGATCGGCGGCACCGCCGGTTCGATCATGGCCAAACGCGTTGAAATGACCAAGATGCCGGAACTGGTCGCCTTCATGCACAGCATGATCGGCCTGGCCGCGGTGTTCATCGCCGTGGCTGCCGTGGTCGAGCCGCAGTCGCTGGGCATCGTCAAGCAGCTCGGTGACGCGATCCCGGCCGGTAACCGCCTGGAACTGTTCCTCGGTGCCGCCATCGGGGCAATCACCTTCTCCGGCTCGGTCATTGCCTTCGGCAAGCTGGCCGGCAAGTACAAGTTCCGCCTGTTCCAGGGGGCACCGGTACAGTTCAGCGGCCAGCACAAGCTGAACCTGCTGCTGGGCCTGGCCACCCTGGGCCTGGGCGTGACCTTCATGCTCACCGGTGACTACACCGCTTTCGCCGTGATGCTGGCCCTGGCCTTCGTGCTCGGCGTGCTGATCATCATCCCGATCGGTGGCGCGGACATGCCAGTGGTCGTGTCGATGCTCAACAGCTACTCCGGCTGGGCAGCGGCGGGCATCGGCTTCTCGCTGAACAACTCGATGCTGATCATCGCCGGTTCGCTGGTGGGCTCGTCCGGTGCAATCCTCTCGTACATCATGTGCAAGGCGATGAACCGCTCCTTCTTTAATGTGCTGCTCGGTGGCTTCGGCAATACGGCAGAGGCGGCCGGCCCGGCGGGTTCCAAAGAAGCCCGTCCGGTGAAATCCGGTTCGGCTGACGACGCGACCTTCCTGCTGACCAACGCCGACACCGTGATCATCGTGCCGGGCTACGGCCTGGCGGTGGCACGCGCTCAGCATGCACTGAAGGAACTGACCGAGAAGCTGACCCATCGCGGCGTGACCGTGAAGTATGCGATCCACCCGGTTGCCGGTCGAATGCCCGGCCACATGAACGTGTTGCTGGCCGAGGCCGAAGTGCCTTACGACCAGGTGTTCGAGATGGACGACATCAACTCCGAGTTCGGCCAGGCCGACGTGGTGCTGGTGCTGGGCGCCAACGACGTGGTCAACCCGGCCGCCAAGAACGATCCGAAATCGCCGATTGCCGGCATGCCGATCCTCGAAGCGTTCAAGGCCAAGACCATCATCGTCAACAAACGCTCGATGGCCAGCGGCTACGCCGGCCTGGACAACGAGCTGTTCTACCTGGACAAGACCATGATGGTGTTCGGCGACGCGAAGAAGGTCATCGAAGACATGGTCAAGGCCGTCGA
>NZ_CATKPX010000065.1:0-2616 GCF_949767755.1 Pseudomonas sp. IT-P4
CGAGGGTGGTTCCGACCGCCTGATCGAAAACCGCGTTGCTGCGGATGGCTCCGACAAGCTGATGCAGAACCGCGTCGCTGAAGGTGGCTCCGACAAACTGCTGCAGAACCGCGTCGCATAAACAAACCGCGTCACCACAACACCCAACAAAAACCCGGCCTGATCAGCCGGGTTTTTTCATGGTTTTTTTAAACCGGCAGATCATCCGTTATCTACCAATGATTCAGGCTTTCAAAGCTTGGCAATGGAGACCTCCGTGGACTTGACGAAGGCAATCACCTCGCTGCCCACCTTCAACTCCAGGCTGCGCACCGAACGCGTGGTAATCACGGAAGTGACGATCCCGGAGGCGGTTTGCACGTCGATTTCGGAGACCACTTCGCCTTCGAATATTTCCTTGATGACGCCCTTGAACTGGTTACGGACGTTGATCGCTTTGATGGTCATGATAAGGCTTCCTGTCTGGCGTCGAGACCATCCGCATGGATGGGCATGACCTCAAGATGCACCGCATCAGCCAACACCAAAAGGAATATATAATTACATGTTTATATCTTTTTAGAATATAAAAGACGCTTCATACAACCTGAAAATCCCTCACCAATAAGAACCAAAAAGAATTAACAAATAAAAATTCAGTATTTATTGTTATAAAAATAGAAGCGTACTCTCCAGTCATCCCGTCATTCATCACCACAGTGAAGTGCCCCATGAATCCGACTGACAACCTCATCGATTTCGCCAGCTACCGCAAACGCAAACAAGCTCAGCAACGGGCACGGGCCATGTGGGAGATGTACGCACGCAACGCCGGACTACAGGCATTGCAGTGGGTTCAGGCGTCTCGGTCTACCGAGACACGTCAGGCGTGAACGCGTACGAACCCTCGCGCTTTCTGATAAGCGCGGACGAGCCTGTGCTGGATCTGAACAATCCGGATGCCCCGGAAGAGGACCCGATCTGCGAACGGGTCGGACAAAACCTGCTGCGTCTGCGCAGCAAGCGCCATCTGTCCCTTGATGCCCTGGCCCGACAGTGCGGCGTGAGCCGCGCCATGCTGGCGCAAATCGAATCGGGGCGCAGTGTGCCGTCCATCAAGGTGCTGTGCAAAATAGCCAAAGGCTTGAAGGTATCGGTGGCGGCGTTTCTGGAACATCGGGCCTTCGAAGGTGTGGCCCTATTGTCGGCGAGCCAGAGCAAACGCCTGGTCAGCGCCAACGGCGCTTTTGTCAGCCGCGCCCTGTTCCCCTTTGACGTGGCGCGCCAATCGGAATTCTACGAGCTGCGCCTGAGCGCGTTGGGAGAGGACCAGTCGCAGGGCCATGGCCCTGGTGTCCAGGAAAACCTGGTGGTGGCGCAGGGTGTCCTGGAAATCAGCGTCAACGATGAACGTTACCTGCTATCCACGGGGGACTCGATCCTGTTTTACGCCGACCAGCCCCACCGCTATCGCAACCCCGCCGACAGTGAGGCCGTGGCCTATCTTGTGGTGACCTACCCCGAACGCCTGGACTGATACCGCCTTCTTGTAGGAGCGAGCCTGCTCGCGATGGGCTCAAGGCTGACGCGTTTTTTCAGAAAACCCGCGTCATCGTTGACGTCCATCGCGAGCAGGCTCGCTCCTACAGGTACAGGTACAGTGCAGGGATCAGCAGGTGCAGCACATCAGCGGCATGCCGTTGCAGCTCATCATCATCGGCATGCTGCAGTCGTTCATCATTTTCATCATCAGGGCACAGCAGTTTTTCATCATGTCCATGTTCATGCCGGCCATCGGCATGATTTTGCACATCATGCAGTCCGCCATGAGCGTGCATTCCATCACGCACTTCATCGACGGCATCGGCATGCCCATCACCGGCATCGACATCATCATGTTCATCATCGGCATGGCCATGCTCGCCGGGGACATGCACATCATGCTCATGTTGCCGCAGTGCATCATCATCGGCATGCCGCAGTTCATCATCAACTGCATCATTTCAGCGCTGTTCCTGAACATGGCCATGTCCATGCCAGCGGCCGGCATCATCTTGCACATCATGCCGTCGTCCATCATGTCGCAGGACATGGTCGCCATCATCATCGGCATGCCCATCATCGACATCATTGGCATGTTGGCGTTCATCGGCATTTGCATCTGCATGGCATTCATCATGGTGTTGTTCCCTAAAGGACTGGATAGTTGGACGAAGCTGATGGAGGCGGATTCTAGGGAATCGGCCGAGCGCGACAAGCTGGCGATCAAACAGCCAAAGTCGATGTTGCGACAGGCTTAACGAGGCAGGCAGGAGGATTATTTCTGCTGTGACGAACGATCCGATTCGATCACGGACAAGGTAAAAAACATGACGCGGATTATTCGGTTATGGATATGCAGATTGCATCTATTCAAATACCGTAAAGAAATAAACGTTCTAACCGGTGTAGCAATCTTTCCCAGCTGGTTGAGTTGAAGTTCGTCGGAACGCCGCCCGGAGCAAGCTCGATCCCGCAAAGAACACCGAATCATCCATTGACTGCGTCGATAGTCACCATTGATTCAATGAAGTTCTCTTAAAAAATCCACGGCGTAACATCTGCTCCATACCAACCCATAAGTACCCCGGAGCACAT
>NZ_CATKPX010000066.1:0-1912 GCF_949767755.1 Pseudomonas sp. IT-P4
TGGCCTGCCGAGCAGCCGCCAGGACGCCAAGGGCCAGCGCATCCGCTACGAATACGACCTGGCGATTCGCCTGACCGCGCTGATCAATGAAAACAACGCGGCGTACCAGTTCGCCTACGATGCGTGCGACCGGTTGATCGAAGAAAAACGCATCGACAACCTGACCCGGCGCTTCAGCTACAACCTCGGCGGACATCTGACCCAGGTCGATGAAACCGGCTACGGCGAACGCGGCGAGCGGCCACAACGCCGCACCGAATTCGAGCGCGACCGCATTGGCCGGTTGCTGGCCAGACTCAATGCCGATGCCCGTCAGGATTATGTGTATGACGACGCTGATCGCCTGCTGTCGATCCAGCGCCTGCCGACCGCGCAGGGTAAGCAACTGGGTGTCAGCGAAGAAACGCTCGAATTCGCCTACGACCTGCTCGGCAGGCTGATCCAGGAGAAGACAGCGCAAGGCGCCTTGTCCTACGAATACGATCCACTGAGCAACCTCACCACGTTGACGCTGCCCACCGGCCAACACCTCAATCACCTGTATTACGGCAGCGGCCACCTGCACCAACTCAACCTCGACGGCCAACTGATCAGCGACATCGAGCGCGACGACCTGCACCGCGAAGTCCTGCGCACCCAAGGCACCCTCACCAGCTGCTTCGGCTACGACGCCCTGGGCCGCAAGAGCTGGCAGTTCGCCTCGCGCCTGCCGGCGGAAAAACTCTCGCGCCTGTACAACCCCGGCATCCAGCCCGACCTGCTGGTCGAGCACGCCTACAACCCGATCCATCGCCGTCACCAATACGACCCGGCCGGCGAACTGACCCGCACCCTCGACAAACTGCGCGGCGAGATCAAGTACGAATACGAAGCCAACGGCCAACTGCACAGCCGCGACACCGGCCAGCTGATCGACAGCGAAGAATTCCGCTACGACGCCGCGGCGAACCGGCTGAACTTCAACACCAGCCAGTTTGACCACGTCAAGGACACCCGCTTCAACGGTGACAGGTCAACTGATCTCCACCTTCCGTCACGGCAAAGGCTTTCTGGTCTTCTTGCTGTTGCTCGCAATCGGCCTGTTCTGTATGGCGGGATTTGTGTTGTACCTGGGTACCCTACTGCCGGTGGCCAGTTCCGGGGCGAATACCAGTCGTGGTTCCAACCCGCAGTTGTTGATCTATTCAGTCAGTGGCCTGCTGGTCGTCATTTCGGCGGTCTTCTTCGGGCTTTATCCGTGGCAGAAGAAGTTGCGCGGAACCCATTATGAGGTTTACGAACACGGCATTGTTGCTGTCAGTGGTAAGCAGCAACAATATACGGCGTTTGCTGATATAGAAGACCTTTACCTGTTCAGTTCAGGGCAAACCGTATTCACTGGCCTGATCACCAACCTGGCGTATCGGCGTAATGAAAGTGAGCCATTTCATCGCGTCATCGGGACGTTGAAAGGCTTTCAGGAATTCCAGCAACTGGTGCGTGAGTTGCATGTTCGCGAGTGTCTGCCGGTTGTGATGAACAAGCTTGAGTCTGACTGCGCAGTGACTTTCAAGTATGTGCCGACCGGGCAGGTCTGGCGCAAGCGAGTCTCGGGGGACTTCCTGAATGTCGTTACACAACCGATTATTGTGACACGCGAGTTTCTGGAAGTTGAAGGACGTAAAGTCCCGGTGTCGACCCTTGCTTCAATTGATTTAAATGCCTGGAGTGAAAAGGTCACTCTAAAAGACGCAGCCGGGAATCAGATGCTGTCAACGCTGTGCACCGGGATCATGAGTCATGACCTGTTTCTCACCACTCTGGATGTGCTGCTGGATGCTCAGCGGGCAAGCAGGGATGAGACTGCCCCTACTCTGGCCTGATGATCTCAGTCCTCCGCCAGGCTGACCATTACAAAAAAACCGGCTGATCA